>NZ_JBEZZR010000047.1:0-64734 GCF_040639325.1 Actinoplanes sp. NPDC023936
ATCCGGATCCGGATCGAACAACCCCTCCAGATCCCAACCCCGATCCCCCGGGAACTCCTCCACCACATCCCGGCCCCCGGCCACCAACTCCCACAAGCCCTCCGGCGAACTCACCCCACCCGGCAACCGGCACGCCATCCCCACGATCGCGATCGGCTCATCCGCAGCGGCGGCGGCCACCGGCGCGGCGGAGGCAGCCAGCTGCGCCGCCGGCGCGCCGACCAACTCGTCGCGGATGAACCGGGCCAGCGCGACCGGGGTCGGGTAGTCGAACACCACTGTGGCGGGCAGTCGCACCCCGGTGACCGACAGGCGGTTGCGCAGCTCGACCGCGGTGAGCGAGTCGAATCCGGCGTCCTTGAAGGCCCGTTCCGCGCCGATCAGGTCGGCCGAGGCGTGGCCCAGGACCGCGGCCGCGTGTTCCCGGACCATCTCGACGACCGTGCGTTCCTGATCGTCGGTGGACAGGGCGGCAAGGCGCTGGGCCAGGGAACCGGCGTCGGCGCGCGTCGCGGAGACGGCGGCCCGGCGCGGGCGCACCAGCCCGAGCAGCAGTGCGGGAATCGGTTCGGTGCCGGCTCGTGCCTGCAGCCCGGCGAGGTCCAGGCGGGTCGGCACCAGCACCGGCTCCGGGGAGCGCAGGGCGGCCCCGAACAGGGCCATACCGGTGGCCGCGTCGAGTCCCAGCATGCCGGAGCGCTTGTTGCGCTGGCGTGCCGCGTCGTCCAGTTCCCTGGTCATCTCGCTGCCGTGCGACCAGAAACCCCATGCCAGGGACTGCGCCGGCAGGCCCTGCCGGCGACGGTCCCGGGCCAGGCCGTCCAGGAAGGCGTTGGCGGCGGCGTAGTTCGCCTGTCCCGGGTTGCCGAAGACACCGGCTGCGGACGAGAACAGCACGAACGCCGCCAGGTCGGCGGTGCGGGTCAGCTCGCCGAGCAGGACCGCCGCGTCGGCCTTGGGACGCAGCACGGTGTCCAGCCGCTGCGGGGTCAAGCTGGGCAGCATGCCGTCGTCGATCACACCGGCGGTGTGCACGACAGCGGTGAGCTGATGACCGGCCAGCGCGGCTGCGACAGCGTCCCGGTCGGCGAGATCACAGGCAACGGCGGTGAGCCGGGTGCCGTACTCGGCCAGTTCGGCTTCCAGCTCGGCCATGCCGCCGGCGGCGGCGCCACGGCGACTGAGCATCAGCACGTGCCGGATGCGATGCTCGGCGGCGAGGTGGCCGGCCACCAGCCGGCCCAGGCTGCCGCCGCCGCTGATCAGGACGGTGCCGTCCGAGTCGAGCGGCACCGGCAGGGTGAGCACCACCTTGCCGACGTGCCGGGCCTGGCCCAGGTGGCGGAAGGCGTCCGGCGCGTGCCGCACGTCCCAGGCCGCGATCGGCAACGGCTCCAGCACCCCACGCTCGAACAGTTTCACCAGCTCGGCCAGCATCTCCCGGATCCGGTCGCGGCCGGCCTCCACGAGGTCGAATGCCTGATAGTCCACGCCCGGCGCGGCCTGCTCCGGCCGTCTGATGTCGGTCTTGCCCATCTCCAGGAACCGGCCGCCGCGCGGTAGCACCCGCATGGAGGCGTCGACGAACTCGCCGGCCAGGGAGTTGAGCACGAGGTCGACGCCGCGGCCGCCGGTGGCCCGCAGGATGCGGTCGGCGAAGTCGAGGGTGCGGGAATCGACGATGTGGTCGTCATCGAAACCGGCGGCACGCAACGCCGCCCACTTGCCGGTGCTGGCCGAGCCGAAGACCTCCAGGCCCAGGTGCCGCGCGATCTGGGTGGCGGCCGAGCCGACCCCGCCGGTTGCGGCGTGCACGAGCACCGACCGCCGATCGGGGCCGGCCAGGTCGTGCAGCGCATAGTAGGCGGTGAGGAAGACGATCGGCACCGCCGCCGCTTGAGCGAACGTCCAGCCTGCCGGGATGCGGACCAGGCAGCGCCGGTCGGCAACCGCGATCGGGCCGAACGCGTGGTCGAAGACGCCCATCACCCGGTCGCCGGCAGCCAGATCGCTGACGTCGTCGGCGACCTCCAGCACGACGCCCGCGCCCTCACCGCCCAGCGGGGCGTCGCCCGGGTACATGCCAAGGGTGATCATGACGTCGCGGAAGTTCACTCCGGCCGCGCGTACGCCGATCCGGATCTGGCCGGGCAGCAACGGCGCGGCGGCCTCCGGAGCCGGCACCAGGGCCAGGTTCTCGAGAGTGCCGGGCTCGCTGATGTCCAGCCGCCATTGCCCGGCGGGCTCCTGGAGTGCCGGGCTCAGCCGGCCGAGTCGCGGTACGCGCAGGACGCCGTCCCGCACCGACAGCTGCGGCTCGTCCGACGCCACGACGGCGGCGACGAGGTCCGGATCGACGTCGCGGTCGGTGTCGAGCAGCACGAACTGCCGCGGGCTCTCCGCCTGGGCGGCGCGCACGAATCCCCAGACCGCCGAGGCCGCCGGATCGCTCTCCGCGTCGCGGGTCACCACGATCATGCGGGCGTCGGCCGGCGCCTCCCGCATCACCGCGAGAGCGGAGTTCAGCAGGTCGCGGACGTCGGCGGCGCCCGGCGCGGTGAGCTCGTAGAGGATCACCTCGGGAGCCGTCAGGGCGCGCAGCTCATCGACGCCGCGAATGCGCACCGCTGTCACGGGGGGCGCCTGCGGCACCTCGATCGGCGTCCAGTCGATACGGAGCAACGAGTCGCGGACCACCGCGCCGCCGGTGCCTTCCAGGGACGCCGGCCGCAGTGTCAGCTTCTCGATCGCGGCCACCGGGACACCGTGCGGATCGGTCATCGTGACACCGGACGGTCCGATCCGGACCCGCAGCTCCCGGGCGCCGACGGCGAACAGCCGTACGCCGGTGAAGCTGAACGGCAGCAGGGTGCCCGCCTCGCCGGCCAGCATGCCGCTGTGCAGCGCGGCGTCGAACAGGGCGGGGTGCAGGCCGTAGCCGGTCACGTCCACGTCCTCGGGGAGCGCCACCTCGGCGTAGAGGTCCGCACCGGCGGTCCATGCGCGGCGGACTCCCTGGAAGGCCGCGCCGTAGTGCACGCCGGCCGCGGCGCGCACGTCGTAGAAGCCGTCGATGTCGATCGGACGCGCGCCGGCCGGCGGCCACTGGTCGAGTCCCCGGCCGGCGGGTGCGGCCGAGCTGAGGAACCCGGAGGCGAACCGGGTCCAGGAGACATCACCGTCGCCCATGCCGTGCACGGTGACCGGGCGGCGGCCGTCCTCGGACGCCCCGACGACGATCTGGATCCGCACCGATCCGGTCGCGGGCAGCCTCAGCGGCGCCTCGATGACCAGCTCCTCGACGGTGCCGGCGGCGACCTCGTCACCGACCCTGACCACGGTGTCGAGCAGCGCGGTGGCCGGCACCACGACCGCGTCACCGACCACGTGGCCGGCCAGCCAGGGCTGGGCTCGCAGGGACCAGCGGCCGGTCGCCACCACGCCGGCGTCGTCACTGAGCTGAACCACCGCGCCGAGCAGGGGATGTCCGGGGGCGGTCAGGCCGGCCGCGTCGACGTCCGCCGCCGGGCCGGAGGGTTCGAGCCAGTAGCGCTGCCGCTGGAACGGGTAGGTGGGCAGATCCACCAGCGAGCCCGTCGACGGCGGCTGGAACGCGACGTCCTGCACGAACAGCAGGCCCAGCGCGGCGGCCACGGACGCGTCCTCGGCGACCCCCTTCCGCAGGGCCGGGATGGCGACGCCGTGCTCCACCATCGCGGAGAGTGTCGCGTCCGGGCCGAGCTCCAGGAAGGTGGTCACACCGCGATCGGTCAGCGACTTCACACCGTCGGCGAACATCACCGTGTCGCGCACGTGCCGCACCCAGTAGGCCGGCTCGGTCACGTCCCCGTCCATCGCGATGCGCGGCGGCGCATAGCTCAGTTCCGCGGCGACAGCGGCGAACTCGTCGAGCATCGGCTCCATCAACACCGAGTGGAAGGCGTGCGAGGTGCGCAGCCGCCGTGTCCGGCGGTCCGGGAGTTGCGCCAGCAGCCGGTCCACCGCCGGCGTCATCCCGGAGACCACCACCGACCGGGAACCGTTGACCGCCGCCAGGTCCACGCCCTCGGTCAGCAGCGGCCGGATCTCGTCGACCGATGCCTGGATCGCCACCATCGACCCGCCCGGCGGCAGGGCCTGCATCAACCGCCCCCGGGCCGCCACCAGCCGGGCCGCGTCCGCCAGCGACCACACTCCGGCCACGTGCGCGGCCGTCAGCTCACCGATCGAATGTCCACCCAGGAAATCCGGTTCCAGGCCCCAGGAGGCGAACAGGCGGAACAACGCCACCTCGACCGCGAAGATCGCCGGCTGGGCGAACTCCGTACGATCCAGGGCTTCCGGATCCACCAGAGCATCCATCAGCGGGACCGGCAGCAGACCGTCGAAGGCGCCGCACACCTCGTCGAAAGCCGCGGCGAACGCCGGGAACGCCGACCGTAGCTCCAAGCCCATGCCCGGGCGCTGCGAGCCCTGACCGGTGAACAGCACCGCCAGCGCACCGCTCGGCCGGCGGTTGTCGGGCACGACCAGGTTCCGCAGCTCCCGTACGAGATCGTCCCGGTTGCCGGCGGCGACGGCCGCCCGATGATCGAGACGCGCCCGGCCGCTGGCCAGCGTGTGCGCCACGTCCGCCAGACGCACCGAGGGCCGCGCCTCGATGGCGTCCGCCAGCTCCGCCGCCTGAGCGCGCAGAGCCTGCGGGGTGCGAGCGGAGAGCAGGAACGGCAGCGCCCGATCAGCGGGTTCGGCCTGCTCCGCAACCGGGGCGGGCCGGCTCTCCTCGATGATGACGTGGGCGTTCGTGCCACTCACGCCGAACGACGACACCGCTGCCCGGCGCGGCCGCTCCCCGGCCGGCCAGGCGCGCGCCGAGGCCAGCAGCTCGACCCGCCCGGCGCTCCAGTCCACCTCGGCGGTCGGCTCGGCCATGTGCAGCGTCGCCGGCATGACCTCATGCCGGAGGGCCTGCACCATCTTGATGACGCCGGCGACGCCGGCCGCCGCCTGGGTGTGCCCGACGTTGGATTTCAACGAGCCCAGCCACAACGGCTCATCCCGATCCTGACCGTACGTGGCGAGAATGGCCTGTGCCTCGATCGGGTCACCGAGCGTGGTGCCGGTGCCGTGCGCCTCGACCACATCCACATCCGCGGCGCTCAACCCCGCCGACGCCAGCGCCTGACGAATCACCCGCTGCTGCGACGGCCCGTTCGGCGCCGTCAACCCATTCGACGCACCGTCCTGGTTCACCGCCGAGCCGCGCACCACCGCGAGCACCGGGTGACCCCGCCGCTGCGCGTCGGAGAGCCGCTCCACCAGCAGCACACCGACGCCCTCACCCCACGCCGTACCGTCAGCGTCGTCGGAGAACGCCTTGATCCGCCCGTCCGGCGCGAGTCCACGCTGGCGGGAGAACTCCACGAAGACCCCGGGCGTCGCCATGACCGCGGCACCGCCGGCGAGCGCCATCTCGCACTCCCCGTTCCGCAACGCCTGCACCGCCAGATGCAACGCCACCAACGACGACGAACACGCCGTGTCCACCGTGATCGCCGGCCCCTCGAAGCCCATGCTGTAGGCGACCCGGCCGGACGCCACGCTGCCCGCGGTGCCGATGCCGAGGTAGCCCTCGGTCCCGGCGGGCAGATCGGTGACGTTGGTGGCGTAGTCGTGGTGCATGACGCCGGTGAACACACCGACCGGCCGGCCGTGCAACGTCCCCGGATCGATCCCGGCCCGCTCGAACGCCTCCCACGACGTCTCCAGCAACAACCGCTGCTGCGGATCCATCGCCACCGCCTCACGCGGCGAAATCCCGAAGAACCCCGCGTCGAACTCCGCCACCCCACCCAGAAACGCCCCATGCCGCACATACGACGTCCCCGCATGATCCGGATCCGGATCGAACAACCCCTCCAGATCCCAACCCCGATCCCCCGGGAACTCCTCCACCACATCCCGGCCCCCGGCCACCAACTCCCACAGACCCTCCGGCGAACTCACCCCACCCGGCAACCGGCACGCCATCCCCACGATCGCGATCGGCTCATCCGCGGCGGCGGCGGTGCGCGACGCGGTCTCCGAGGCGTGGCCGAACAGTTCACCGTGCAGGAAGCCGGCCAGCGCGGCCGGTGTCGGATAGTCGAACGCGGAGGTCGCCGGCAGCTTCAGCCCGGTCGCGGCGACGAGCCGGTTCCGCAGCTCGACCGCGGTGGCCGAGGTGAGGCCCAGTTCCTTGAACGCCCGCTCGGCCGGTACCTGCGCCACGTCGGACAGCTCGCGCAGCAGGGCCGTCTCCCGGCGGACCAGGTCGACCAGCAACCGCTGCTGCTCAGCCGGGGAGATCGCGTCGAGCCGCTCGCGGAGCTGCGCGGTCTGCTCAGCGACCGGCTCGGCGGCGGGGGTATCGATGAGCCGGCGCAGCGCGGCCGGGACGCGGCTCCCCCGGGGAGCGATCGCGGCGATCCGCAGCGCGACCAGATCGCCGTCCCCGTGCGCGAGCGCGGCGTCGAACATCGCCATCGCGTCCTGCGAGCTGAGCGTGCCCGTCCACGACGACGGCGTGCCGGAGGAGGCGCCGAACGCCAGCGTCACGGTCGGCCGTCCCGCCACGCGGCGGCGCTGCGCGAACGCCTCGACGAGCGCGCCGGCCCGCGCCGCGTCCGGGCCGATCTCCGCACCGGCGAGCGCGGGAGCGGTGGTGAGCAGGACGAAGACCGCCTGGCCCGCGGAGCGGTCCAGCTCCTCCAGATAGTCAGCGGAGGAGTCGCTCACGACCATCCCGATCGGCCGCCTGTTCTCCGCCAGCAGTGCGGCGAGCGCTTCCCGGTCGGCCGGGTCACAGCCCGCGAGCCGCGTCTTCGCGCCCAGTCCGGCCAGTTCCTCGCGCAGGGCGGCGGCGGCCGGGTCAACGGCGCCGCGCGGGCTGATCAGCAGCAGATGCCGGATGCCGTGCCCGGCGACGAGCCGGCGAGCCACCTCGGCCGTCAGCGAGGTCCCGGCGCCGGTGAGCACCACGGTGCGGGCCGGGTCAACCGGTACGCCGGCGTCGGAGGCACCGGTCCGCACCCGGGCCAGCCGGGGTGCCAGCGCCACCCCTCCGCGGATCGCGATCCGGGTCTCCCCCGCCGCAACCGCCGCGCGCAGGGCTTCCCCGGTTCGTTCGTCGTCGGCGTCCACGTCGGCCAGAATTAGTCCCGGCCGCTCCTCGAGAAGAGCCCAGGCCGCTGCGGCCGCGACATCGACCGGTTGGTCGCTCTCGGCGACACGCACTCCGTCACGGGTACGCACGACAACGCCCGTGCCCGTGCCGGTGTCGATGTCGGTCAGGTCGGCGGGGAGGTCGACGACCCGCGGATCGGCCGCCGGCAGATCCGCTGCGGTCGAGGGCAGCGGCAGCCACTCGAGCCGGAAGAGGGTCTCGTAGTGCCCGTTGCCGGCCGCACGCAGCCGGGTCGGCCGGCTGAGCAGCACGTGCCGGGTGATCTTCCCGGACGGCGTACGGGGGATCTCGGCGATCTCGTAGATCTCCTCCGGGATCTTGAAGTACGTCAGCCGTGATCGGCAGGCGGCCTGGACCAGTTCCGGGTCGAAGCCGTCCGGCCCCGGCACGATGAACACGACCGGCACCTCGCCGAGAACCTCGTGCGGCTTGCCGGCGGCCGCCACATCGGCCACGCCGGGCACGCTGCGCACCACCTCTTCGATCTCACCGGGGTGGATGTTCTCGCCGCCCCGGATGATCAGTTCCTTGATGCGGCCGGTGACGGTGAAGTACCCGGCGTCGTCGCGCCGGGCCAGGTCGCCGGTGCGATACCAGCCGTCATGGAACGCGGCGGCGGTGGCGTCGGGCTGGCCGTGGTAGCCGAGCATCACGCTGGTGCCGCGCACCCATACCTCGCCCTCGGTGTTCGGGGGCACGTCGAGCAGTGTCTCCGGGTCCACCAGCCGTACGCCGAGGCCGGGCACGGGAAGCCCGCACGAGCCCTCGACCCGGGCGCCGGTCGGCCAGTTGATCGTGATCGACCCGCAGGTCTCGGTGCTGCCGTACGCATCGATCAGTGGCGCCCCGAACGCGTCCTCGAACGCTCGCCGCAGCGCCGCCGTGGTGACAGCGCCGCCGACCAGGCAGATCCGCAGGTCCGGCGCCTGGAAGTCGTGTTCCCGGGCGGCGTCGATGAGGTAGTGGTACATGGTGGGCACACCCGCGAGGAAGGTCGCGGAGGTCTCCTGCACGGCGTCGAGCACCTCGGCGGCCGAGATGCCGTCGACGATGTGCGCGGAGGCGCCGACCGACGTCACGCCGAGCACACAGGCGATGTGCGCGAGGCTGTGGAAGAGCGGCAGCGGCCACACCACCCGGTCCTCGTGCGACAGTCCGGGGATCGGCACATAGCAGGCCGCGACGGACCACAGGCAACTGCGCTGAGTGGAGAGCACACCCTTCGGCCGGCCCGTGGTGCCGGAGGTGTAGAGCATCCAGGCGACGTCGTCCAGCCCCAGGTCGTCCCGGGCCGGCTCGGCCGGATCAGAACCGGAGAGCACCTCGAAGGAGACCGCACGAGGCGGGGGCGGCGCGGCGCCGGTGACGATCAGCCTCAGGTGCGGGCGCTGGGACAGGATCGGCCGGAGCGTCTCGGCGCGGGCCGGATCGGTGATGATCACGCGGGCGCCGCTGTCGTCCAGCAGGTACGCGAGCTCGTCGACGGTCTGGTGCGGGTTCAGCGGCACGCCGACCGCGGCGGCGCGGGTGATCGCGAGATAGCTCTCCACCGCCTCGACGCAGTTGCCGAGCAGGATCACCGCACGATCGCCGGGGTGCAGCCGCAGCCCGGCCAGGTGCCCGGCGAGACGCCGGGTACGCAGCTCCAGCTCCGCGTAGGTGACGCTGCGCCGGGCGTCGCTGAAGGCGGTCTTGTCCGCGAACCGGTCCGCGTGCTCCAGCAGGGTCTCGGACAACGGCCGGATCAGCTCGGTACGGAGCATGTCACCACACCTCTCGATCGGACGAGGAAATGCATCCGCATCAGGATGGGCGGGAAGACGCTTTCCCAGACCCCTACTCACCCCCTATGCGGCCCTCTGATCTCCGATCGCTTTTCTCGTCGATACAAACGCCGCCTGACAAGGGAGGAACAGGGGTCACTTAGGGGCATGACCGCCATGCATCCGGTCCGTAGCGTGCCATTGAGACCGGGATTCCCCGGCATTCTTTTCCGCCATAGGAAAGGCATTAAGTCATGACTGACGTCGCGCCGGTTTTCCCTGATTGGCCCCAGTACGGCGACGAGGAGCGCGCCGGCCTGATCCGGGCTCTCGACCAGGGTCAGTGGTGGCGGATGGGCGGCACCGAGGTCGACTCGTTCGAGCAGGAGTTCGCCGACTACCACGGCGGTGGCCACGTGCTGGCCGTGACGAACGGTACGCACGCGCTCGAGCTGGCCCTGCAGGTGGCCGGCGTCGGTCCGGGCACCGAGGTGATCGTCCCGGCGTTCACCTTCATCTCGTCGTCGCAGGCGGCGCAGCGGATCGGCGCCGTGGCAGTGCCGGTCGACGTGGATCCGGAGACGTACAACATCGACCCGGCTGCCGCCGCGGCCGCCGTCACCGACCGCACCAAGGCGATCATGCCGGTGCACATGGCCGGGCTGCTGGCCGACATGGACGCCCTCGCCAAGCTCTCCGCCGACACCGGCGTCCCGCTCGTGCAGGACGCGGCGCATGCGCACGGCGCCGAGTGGCAGGGCCGGCGGATCGGCGAACTCGGCACCACTGCCGCGTTCAGTTTCCAGAACGGCAAGTTGATGACCGCCGGCGAGGGCGGCGCGGTGCTGTTCCCCGACGCCGGCCTCTACGAGGAGGCGTTCCTGCGGCACAGCTGCGGGCGCCCGCGCGGTGACCGCCGGTACCTGCACGCGACATCCGGCTCGAACTTCCGGCTCAACGAGTTCTCCGCGAGCGTCCTGCGGGCCCAGCTGACCCGCCTGGACGACCAGATCGCCACCCGCGAGCAGCGCTGGCCGTTGCTGGCGAGCCTGCTGAGCGAGATCCCGGGCGTGGTGCCGCAGGGCGGCGACAAGCGGGCCACCCGCAACCCGCACTACATGGCCATGTTCCGCATCCCGGGGATGGCGGAGGAGCGGCGCAACCAGCTCGTCGACGAGCTGATCGCGGCCGGGCTGCCCGCCTTCGCGGCGTTCCGCGCCATCTATCGCTGCGACGGCTTCTGGGAGACCGGCGCGCCGGACGAGACGGTGGAGCAGATCGCCGCACGCTGCCCGAACAGCGACCGGATCAGCGAGGACTGCATCTGGTTGCACCACCGCACGCTGCTCGGCACCGAGGAGCAGATGCACCAGATCGCGCGGATCGTCTCCGACGTGCTGACGAAGCAGGCGTGACAGTGCCGGCACCGGAGGACGGCCGGATTCGGATCGCCGTCGCCGGGTTGGGCTGGGCGGGCCGCTCCATCTGGTTGCCCCGCCTGCGGGACAACCCGGCATACCGGCTGATCGCGGCGGTCGATCCGGACCCGGCGTCGAGGGAGGCGGCCGCCGACACCGTTGCCGGACTGTCCACGATGGCCTCGCTGGACGAGCTGGATCCCGCCGCGGTCGATCTGGCGGTCGTCGCGGTACCCAACCATCTGCATGCCGCCGCCGGGTCGGCGCTGCTGCGCCGGGGTATCCCGGTGTTCCTGGAGAAGCCGGTCTGTCTCAGCGAGCCCGAGGTGGATCAGCTGGCCGGCGCCGAACGTGCCGGCGGGGCCGTGCTGCTGGCCGGCAGCGCGGGCCGCTACCGGGCGGACGTCCGGGCTCTGCTCGACGTCGTGCGAGGCCTCGGCACGATCCGGCACATCGACCTGGCGTGGGTCCGCTCCCGCGGCATCCCCCGCGCCGGCGGCTGGTTCACCCGGCGGGAGATGTCCGGCGGTGGCGCGCTGGTCGACCTCGGCTGGCACCTGCTCGACACCCTGGTCCCGGTGCTGGGGCCGGTCGGCTTCCCGCACGTGGTGGGCACGGTCTCGGACGATTTCCTGCACGATGACGCCTGGCGGGCGGCGTGGCGGGCCGACGAGCAAGGCGGCGCGGGTGGCGACGTGGAGGACACCGCCCGCGGGTTCCTGGTCACCGACGACGGCGTCTCGGTCGCGCTGCGCGCCAGCTGGGCCTCCCACCAGCCGCAGGACACCACCACCATCGCGGTCGAGGCCAGTGGTGGCGTGGCCACCCTGCGGTGCACCTTCGGCTTCAGCCCGAACCGCCCCGGGGCGGCCACGCTCACGGTCACCCGCAACGGCGTCACGGAAGAGGTGCCACTGCCGGACGAGCCCATCGGCAGCGAGTACGACCGCCAGCTGGCCGAGCTGCCCGCCCTGCTGGCCGCGCCGCACGCGCGCGGGCAGGCCGCCGAGGAGGCCCGCCGAACCATCGGCGTCATCGAGCGTTTCTACGACTCCGCCCGGACACGCAGAAAGGTGCACCGATGAAGCGAGCCGTGATCTTCGATTTGGACGGTGTCGTCGTCAACAGCTTCGCGGTGATGCGCGAGGCCTTCACCATCGCCTACGCCGAAGTGGTGGGCGCCGGACCGGCGCCCTTCGGGGAGTACGAGAAGCACCTCGGCCGATACTTCCCGGACATCATGCAGATCATGGGATTGCCGGCAGCGATGGAGGAGCCGTTCGTCCGGGAGAGCAATCGGCTCGCCGCGCAGGTCGCCATCTTCGACGGCATACCCGAGCTGCTGCACACCCTGCGCCAGCGCGGTTACCGGCTGGCCATCGCGACCGGCAAGAGCGGCGTCCGGGCGCGTTCCCTGCTGGAGGTGCTCGGCCTGCTTCCGCTCTTCGACTACGTGGTCGGCGGGGACGAGGCGCCCCGGGCGAAGCCCGCGCCCGACATGATGCTGCTCGCGCTGAGCCTGCTGGACATCCGGGCGGACGAGGCGTACGTCGTCGGCGACGCGATCACCGACATCGCCAGCGCGCACGCCGCGGGCATCGAGGCGGTCGCGGCCACCTGGGCCGACATCGACGAGCAGGTGCTGCTCGCGGCGCGACCCGATCTGGTGCTGCGCCACCCGGCGGAGCTGCTCGCGCACTGCCCGCCGGTGGTGGCGCAGTTGAACAGGGTCAGCTGACCGGCACCGTCGCCGTGACCGTGTGCTGGTCGATCTCCGAGGTGCGGACGGTGAGCTTGAGCTGCCAGTCACCGGCGATCGGCAGTCGCAGCTCGGCCGAATCGTACGAGCCGCGGCCCAGGCGCCTGAGCGGCACGTCGAGGGGGCCGATCTGCTTCTGCGGCAGGGTCAGCGCGACCCGGACCTCGGGCACCTCGCGCTGGGCGCCGGCTGAGTCCCGGACGGTCACACTGAGCCGGCTCGGCCCGGCCAGCGGCGGATCGACCCGGACCTCGGCCGTGCCGCCGGCCATGGTCAGCTCAACGGTCCTCGGACCGGGCGGCGCCGCCGGCCGGGTGGCCGGCGGGGTCGCCACCAGCAGCGCGGTGACGGCCAGCACCGCCGCGCCGATGCCGGTCTCCGACCACAACAGCACCCGCAGGTGCCGCTGCCGGGCTGCCGCCAGGTCTCGCGACGTGCGACTGCGACCGCCCGGTTCGAGGCGCTTGCGAACCAGCGAGCGGCTCATCGAGCCGCACCAGAGCAGCACCCCCACCGCGGCGATCTTGTAGACGAGAAGCGCACCGTACGGCGAGCCGGTGAGCGCGCCGAAGGAGCCCACCTCCTGGATCGCCCGGTAACTCCCGGTGATCACGAGGAGGAGCACCGCGACAGTGGCGATCCGGGAGAAGCGGCTCAGCGCCGCCTGACTCTCGTCGACGGATGTGGCCCGGCCGCGCAGCAGCGCCAGGACCATCATCGCCAGCCCGCCGAGCCACGCCGTCATGGCGACCAGATGCACCGCGTCGGCCAGCCGCGGGAACACGGACGGCCCGGCGTTGGCGTGGCCCGTGCCGACCCAGGTGACCGGCAGCAGCACGCCGAGGACGATGGTCGCCGCCGGCAACAGCCGGCGAGCCGGGGCCCCCGGCCGGGACGCCGCGATCAGCAGTCCGCTGCCGATGATCAGCAACCCGATCCGGGCGAGGACGTACCAGCCGTAGTCCGACCCGAGGATGTTCGCCAGACCGGCGGCGTCGCCGACGTCGGCCAGCGATCCGCCGACCACGGCCGCCGCCTGCAGCAGCAGCGACGCGACAGCGCACGCGAGGGATCCGGCGGCGGCGTACCGCAGCAGCCGCCGCGCGTCCGGCCGGGCCAGGCCCTGCGGCCAGCACCAGAAGAGGAAGATCAGGCCGCCGCCGAGCAGCGCCAGCAGGACGTACCCGGCGCCGCGGACCACAGCGAACGCGACGGTGAGATCCCCGGCACTCCCGGTCTGCGCGCCCGCCGCGGGCGCCGCGAGCACCGTCGCGTCGCCGACGCCGAACACGACCGCGCCGTGGATCGGATGGGAGTCGGCCGACACCACCCGCCACGACACCGTATAGGCGCCGGTGCCGAGCCCGCCCGGGAGCGCCACCACCACGTCGGCCCCGGCGGCCTGCTGAACCCGGGTCTCGACCCGGCTTCCGTCCGGGCTCAGCACCTGGACGCCGTCGCCGACGAGCGACACCTCCTCGCTGAAGTGGAATCGGATCTCCGTCGGCGGCTGCGGCAGGGTGGCGCCGTTGGCCGGGGTGGACGAGAGCAGCTGGGCGTGCGCGTACGCCGCCTGCGTCGGCAGCGCGAGCGTCGCGCCGACGATCGCGACCAGGAGCAACAGGAGCCGCCCAGCCCGGGAACGGGCTGGGCGGCGCCGGTCGGAACACATCACAGTGGAGCCGCTCCCCGTCCGCTGCCGGCCGGGACGACGCGCAGAATGCCCCAGATACCGGCTTCGGTGAACGGCATCCGGCTGTCGTTGAACAGGTAGTCGCCGGAGTAACCGTGGCCACCGCCGGCCGCGCCCAGCCAGGCGTCCACCGTCTCCCCCGACGTGACGGTCCGCGCCGTCACCCGCTCCGAGCCGGCGATGCCGGGCTCGGCGGGGAAGTTGTGACCACTGACCGTGAACGCGTGGAACTGGTCGGACGCGCCCACCCCGACCCGGAACACCACCGGGTCACCGGCCCCGGCGACGAACACCGGGGTGTCCGGCTCGCCGTACGGACCGGAGCTGAACGCCGTGCCGTACGACCCGGCCACGGTGGCCTTGGTGAAGTCGTCCCGGGCCGAGGTGAGGTTCAGCCGGCTGGTCAGCGGCGCGCTGTGGTAGTTGACATGGTTGTATCCCTTGTCGAACGAGCCCGCGTTCTGCGCCGTTCCCGGTGGAGCGCCGGGCACCGGGGCGATCGGCACGTTGTTGCTGACCGCGCTGTTCAGCCCGTTGCCCGCCACCTGCTCGCCGTACGGCAGGATGCTGCGCGAGAAATGCTGGTCGGTGCTCTGCATGGTGACCGCGAACTCGCGGAACTTGCGGCCGTCGGGCGGCCGGATGATGGCCTGCGTGCTGACCGCTGTCGTCCCGAGCGGCTTGCCCGTGACGCTGTCCGACCAGGTGGACCCGCGCGGCTCGACGATCAGCATGCCGTACGCGCCGTGCCGCAGGGACGCCACGCTGCCGAGGTTCTGGAACATCGTCGTGCCCAGCTCCCGGTCGGCGTGGAACGTGTAGGTGGCCGTCTTGCCCGGGGCCACGGTGCTGTCCGGGTTGAGGCCGATCGCCGAGCCGCCGGACAGCTGCTGATCGTGGGCGAGCTTGGCGAGGTCGAAGCCGGCGCGGGTGCCGCCGTACAGCGACCCGGCCCCGGTCTGGTTGCGCAGCGTGATCTTGAGGCAGTCACCGTGATTGGCGCGCAGCACCAGCGGCTCGACAGTCTTGCTGCCGTCGCGGATGGCCGCCACGTCGGAGGTGAGGGCGTAGACGACTCCGTTGGCGTCGGGGTACGGCGCGGTGGGCAGAGCCTGGTTGATCAATGAGATGTCGTAGCCGAGGGGCCGCGCGCCGGTCGGGCACGGCCGCTGTGTGGACGAGACCGCCGTGGTGTTGACCCTGCCGTCCGGCAGATAGGCCGGCGCGGGATCCGGACCCGGCTCCGCCTGCGTGTCGCCACCGGCGGCCGTCTGCAGCGGGAAGCCGGACCCGGCCGGCGGCGCCGGTCGGCCGGGCAGGGCCTTGAGGTCGCTGCGGAGTTTGTCGTGCACCCGGAAGATTCCCCAGGCCCCGCTCTCCAGCGCGAACGTCCGGGCACTGTAGTAGAGGTAGTCGCCCGCGCTGCCCGCACCGCCGTCGAGCACGTAGTCGAAGCGCTCGGAGATGCCGGTGGTGGCGGTGTCGGTCAACTGCCCGCGGGCGTTGAACCGCTCGAGCCGGAAGCGGTGCCCCTGGATCCGCAGCGCCTCGGCGCGGTCGTTGACCCCGATGGTGCGGATCACCACCGGGTCACCGGCATACGCCCGCAGCAGCGGCGTCGACGGGTCGCCGTACTTCACCGAGGAGAACACGTACGGATCGACGGTGGTCACCGTGGCGCGCGCGGTGCTGGCGTCGAAGTTGCCCGGCACGTCGGTCCGGCTGAACGCGTTGCGACAGCGCGCGCCGTTGTACTCCTGCCGTTGCTGGGTGGTGGCCGCGTCGGCCGGTGTCGCCCCCGGCGGTGTTCGCTCGCCCAGTGGCGCGGCTCTGAGGTTGATCGATCCTTCCTCGCACTCCTGCCCTCGGTTGAACGACGACAGCCCGGCCGGTGGTGGCGAGGCGAGCTCCGAGCGCCCGCGCCGGCCGTTGTGCAGGAAGACGGTGAACTCCCGGAACGATCCGGACTGTCCGGCGCCGACCGATCCGCCGCGGTTCACGATGTCAGCGATCGGCCCGCTGTCGATCGGCTTACCGGTCACCGGGTCGTGATAGGTGGAGCCGGGCGGCTCGACGATATGGGCGGCGAACAAACCGTGCGCCCACGAGTTGATGGCATCCACATGGTCATGCCAGAACACCGTTCCGGTGTCCACGTCCGAGTACCACCGGTACTGCACGAACTCCACCGTGACGTACTCACCTGGCTCATGGGCTCGGGCCAGCGGGGCGTCGAAGACGAGCGTGTCACCGTCGATCTCAACGATCTTGCGGATCTCGATGTCGGGACGGCCGACACCGACGCCGATCGAAATGCCGGGACGCAGTCCGTCCACGTTGGTGACGGTGACCCGGTTCGCCGAGGCGTCGACCAGCGTCCGCTTCTCCTTGCCGGCGCCGAACACCGCCTGCTCGAACGCGAAGCCCGTCACCACGCCGTCCGAGGCCAGTGGATCGAATCGCACCAGGTGGGTGTGCATGTTGACCTTCTGCTGGACAGCCGGGTTCAGCTCGCTGCCGAAGGTGATCGCGACGCAGTCGCCCACGTTCGACCGGACGACCAGCGGGTCCACCGGTTTACGACCGGCGAGGACGTCCGCCTTGTCCTGGTTCAGCACGTAGATCTCGCCGTTGGCGTCCCGCTCCCGGGCTGTCGCCTGCACCGGCACGGAGATGGCGGTGATATTGTAGCGCCGCACCCCGGCCGCCTTCGGGCACAGGCCGCCGGGCCGGGACGTGCTCGCGGTCTCGCCCAGGCCGGGCGCCCCGGCATGCCCGTTCGGCGCGAACGGTGGCCGCTGGCCGAGGTGTGGTCTCAGCATCGGATACGCGGGCCGCCCGGTGCGCGGGTTGAACAGGATCTCCGGCCGGGTCCCCGGCGCGGCGGAGCGATGGTTCGCCCAGACCGCGCTCGTCTCGGGCTCGCCGAGATATCGCGGCGCGGTGGCGGTGCCGGCCTTCTGCCAGTCCCACACCGTGGCGTCGTCGGCGTGGCCCCGCACGCCCTGCGGAGGCAGGGCCGTCTCCACCAGATCCTCCAGGGCGATCTCGCGGGCGGCGTCGACACGAGCGGATCTCAAGACCACCGTACGGCCCGCGACGACCCGCCCGAGCAGCTCCGCGGCGCCCACGGCGGCGGCCGCCGGATCGGCGCCGGGCAACGGTGGCAGGTCCGCCTGCCTGGTGTCGTACACCCGCCATATTGCCCACATGCCGGCGATGTAGTGGTGCGAGATGTGGCAGTGATAGAGGAAGTCGCCGGCGGCCTGCTGACATCCGCCCGCGCCGCACTCGTGCTCGAGGTCGTAGGTTTCCGACGGGCTCACCGTCTGCGAGTCCAGCCGGATCGAGCCGCCGCTCGTGGCGCCCGCCGCTTCGGGGTTGGCCCACCACCGGGTGCCCCCGCCGTGCACGTGGTGCACGTGCAGCTGCTCGATTCCCGCGTTGACCAGGCGTGTCTTGGTGGGCTCGCCGAGATAGGAGCGCGGCATCGGCGTGGCCGGGTCGCCGTACGTGTAGGAGCTGTAGGCGAGGGACTTGTTGGCCTGCTGGACCGCCGCCCCGCGGGCAGCCTCCAGCTGCAGGCGCCGGTAGAACGACTCACTGCGATAGTTGATCCCCCGGCTGCCCGGCCGGTAGGTGCTGGTGCCGGCCCCGCCCTCGTTCGGCTGGGCCGGGATGGGCGGCCGCGCATCGATCATCGGCAGCGGCCGGCCGTACTGCACCTGGTCACCGACCGGTACGCCGGGGTCGCCGCCGACCGGGATGCCCTCGTCGTTCTCCCGGAGCGGCCGGCGCATCTGGAAGTTCTCGTCCCCGAACTCGTGGTAGATGAGGGTGAACTCCCGGAACGCCGGCTCGCCGGACGCCCGCACCATGGCCGACCAGTTGCTCCAGGTGTTGTCGGCGGTCCGCTCCTGGCCGGAGTCCGGGTCGAACCACCGGGCATCCGGCTTCTCGGCGATCAGCGTGCCGAAGAGACCGTGCGAGGTGAGCCCCGAGGAGGCGCCGCCGCTGCGGAACACCC
The DNA here is from genome assembly GCF_040639325.1 of Actinoplanes sp. NPDC023936. NCBI lineage: Bacteria > Bacillati > Actinomycetota > Actinomycetes > Micromonosporales > Micromonosporaceae > Actinoplanes > Actinoplanes sp. NPDC023936. Next base: position 17,886 of record NZ_JBEZZR010000047.1, read on the forward strand.
GCGCGCCCTCGCCCATCGTCGGGTCGAGGTAGTAGCGGTACTGATGGGAGTCGCCCGGAGCGACCATCGCGACGGCCGGGTTCGCGCCGACCGCCTGGCCGCCCTGACCCGACTTCGCGTCGTAGGCGACACCACTGAGATCCACCGAGACCGGCGGCACACCGCCCGGTTGCACCACCGGCGGGTTGCCGAACCCGCTGCGCGGCGCCTTCGTCAGCTTGTTGGTCAGGTTGATGACCACGCACTCGCCCAGCCGTGCCCGGATGACCAGCGGCTGGATGGCATCCTGACCGAGGCCGACGGACACCTTCGCGGCGGCCGGGTCGTCGGCGTCCAGCTGCGAGGCGGCGTGCAACGCGCGCTCCTGTTCGCGCACCTCGTCCTCCCGCTCGGCCAGCACATACATGTAGCCGTACGGGTCGTGGTCGCCCCACCGGTTCACGGTGATGTCGACGTCGATCGCGTGCACGTCGAAGACCCGGGCCGGCGCGGTGGCACAGCCTCCGGTCCCCTGCTCGGCCGCCGAGGCCATCTCGCCGGGGACCGTGCAGAGGCCGACGACCAGCAGCGCCGGCAGGACGGTCCGCCGCAGGCGGCGCAGCGGTCCCGGGTCGTCCGGCGCGGCCGGCCGCGGCGCTGTGACATAGCGGATCGTGAAGACCCCCACCAGCGCCAGCAACAGGATCACCGGTTGCGCCCGCAGGGCGGTGGCCCAGCCGTACGCGAGCGGATCCGCCCCGTGGTGCTGGTGCCCGGCGACGCCCAGGATGTCGTGCGCGTAGAACTGCGCGACGCAGAGCGGCACCGACACGATCCCCACGGCGATCGCCAGGGCGGCGCCGAGAACGGTCAGCCGGGCGCTGCCGGTCATCGGCCCGGCGAGCCGGGCGCCGGCGGCCAGGGCGGCCTGCACGGCGATCCCGACCACCGGCAACGTCAGCAGGACATCGACGGCCAGCGGCAGCAGATGCGCCGGCAGCGGCCCGTCGATCCGGGCCGTCACGAGGTGCTGCCACCCGACGCTGCCGGTGACCAGGAGGAGCACGAGATAGAGGTGGGTCGGCAGCGTGAATGCGGTGCGTGCCGGAGGCGTATCGCTCATCGGGCGGTCCCTAGAGGTGGCTGTGGTCGGTCGTGGTGCCGGGCAGGTTCACGGCCAGGCGGTGCTCCCGGCCCTCGTGCCGCCAGATCAGGTACATCGGCGGGTCGGCGGCGGCGGGCTTCGCGAGGTCGAAGTAGAGCGCCCCGGTCACCGAACTGCCGGGGCCGAGCCGGGCGAGCGACCCGAACGTGTCGGCGCGCAGCGGCACCGGATCGGCGGCGTGGCCGCCGGCCAGCGAGAACTCGCCGGCCAGGTCGAAGTCGCGGGTGGCAGTGCCGGTATTGGTCAGGGTCATCGGCACCCTGAGCCGCATGTCGTCGCCTTCGGGTGCGCCCGGCATCATCTGGCTGGGCATCTGGTAGCCCTGCCCGTCCATGTGATGGCCGTCCATCAAGGCCCACTCGGCCGCGCCCGGGACGGCGGTCAGACCGTCGACGGTCGCGGTCGCGGCCGGCGGCGTTCCGCCGCGGGCCGCGAGCGGCAGGAGCACCCCGGCGACGGCCGCGGCGACGGCCAGCAACACGAGCGTGAGCGCGGGTATCAAGCGGCGGGACGGTGGCATGAGGAGATCGTCAACGACCCCGGCCACTGGCCGGTAATTGCGCTGCCAGCGGCGGGAATGCCGTGGCCCCGCGGAAAGCACTCCGCGGGGCCACGGCGATCGAGCTGCGGCACGACACGGGGGGATCGCACCGCAGCTCGACGGATGGGCGGGGACTACTGGCGCACAGCCTTCAACGCGCCGCCCCAGGTGATCACCTGCTCCAGCATCGAGTTCGCGTTCTCCTCGTGGTGCGGACCGGGCTTGAAGACCGAGAAGTTCTCGAAGTCGGCGAACAGCGACAGCGACACCTGCGACGTGACATCGGCGACCTGCAGGCCGCCCATGACCAGCCGGAGCTGCTCGACGGCGCGAGCGCCGCCGTGGGTGCCGTAGCCGACGAAGCCGGCCGCCTTGTTCGTCCACTCGTGGTGCAGGTAGTCGATGCCGTTCTTCAGCGCGGCCGGCATCGAGTGGTTGTACTCCGGCGTCACGAACACGTAGGCGTCGAACGAGGCGATCTTCTCGGACCACGCCTTGGTGTGCGGCTGGGCGTACTGGCCCATGGCCGGCGGCATGAACTCGTCGAGGAGCGGCAGGGCGTAGTCCTTCACGTCGACGAGTTCGACCTCGGCGTCCGCGCGCTTGGCGGCGATGTCGTGGATCCACTGCGCCACCGCCTCGCCGTTACGGCCGGGACGGGTGCTGCCGATGATGACGGCCAATCGGGTCATGGAGGGCCTCCTGGATGTGGGTGTGGGCGTCAGGCGCGGAAGGTGTCGGCGGGCTCGCCGGACGGCACCCCGGGCGCCGCCGGGTTCTCCGACGGCGGGCCCTCGGGCGGCGGTCCCATCGGCGGACCGGCGGGAGTGCGCAGCAGCACGGCGCCGACGATCATCGCCACCACGATCAGCCCTGCGGAGATGCCGAACGCCAGGTGGAAGCCGTCGTTCAGCGCTGACGTCGGGTCACTGCCGTTGTTGATCAGGCTGACGGTGTGTGCCGCCGCGATCGCGGTGAGCGCGGCCAGGCCGAGCGAGTCGCCGATCATGCCGGAGGTCCCCGCCACACCGGACGCCAGGCCCGCGTCCTGCGGCCGGGTGACCGACATCGACAGCATCATCACCGCCGGCATCGTCAGCCCGCCGCCGATGCCCATCAGCAGCATCACCGGCAGCAGGTCGATCGCGTAGTTGGCGTCGACCGGGATCCGGACGGCCAGCAGCAGGCCGGCAGCCACCAGCACCAGCCCGCCGAGCAGCACGTTGCGCAGCCCGAAGCGCATGTTGAGCCGCGCCGAGACGCCGATCGAGACGATGCCCGCGGAGATCGCGATCGGCAGGTACGCCAGGCTGGTGACCAGCGGTTCGTAGCCGAGCACCTGCTGCAGGAAGAGCGCGATGAGGATGTTGAAGGAGATCACTCCGGCGACCATCAGCAGGTGCACCAGGTTGCCGCCGGCGACGTTGCGGTTGCGGAACAGTGACAGCGGCATCAGGGGCGTGCTCGTGGTCGCCTCCCGCGCCACGAAAGCGATCAGCAGCACGATCGCCGTGCCACCGAGTCCGAGCGTGCGCGCCGAGCCCCAGCCGTGGTCGCCGACGGTCGCGATGGCGTAGACACCCAGCATCAACCCGGCGGTCACCAGCACGGCGCCGACGACGTCCGCGCCGGCCCGCAGGCCGATCCCCCGGTCGAGCGGCAGCAGCCGCACCGCGAGGACGGTGGCGGCGATGCCGATCGGCACGTTGATGAAGAAGATCCAGTGCCAGCTGATGCCCTGGGTCAGCACGCCACCCGCCAGGATGCCGACGGAGGCGCCGGCCGCTTGCACGAAGCCGAGGGTGCCCATCGCCTTGCCGATCTGGCGTGGATCGGCGAAGAGGGTGACCGCGATGCCCATCACCATGGCGTACGCCATGGCCGCCGCCGCGCCCTGCAGGAACCGGAAGCCGATGAGCATCGCCTGGTTCTGGGCGAAGCCGCACAACGCCGACGCGACGGTGAAGCCGATCAGCCCGATGAGGAACACGTTGCGCCGGCCGATCAGGTCGCCCAGCCGCCCGGAGAGCAGCAGCAGACCGCCGAAGCCCACCGTGTAGGCGTTGGTCACCCAGGCGATCTGCGCCTGCTCGAAGCCCAGGTCGCTCTGGATCGAGCGCAGCGCGACGGTGACGATGCTGATATCGACCACGATCATCAGCTGGATCGAGCAGACCACGGCGAAGCCGAGCCAGGCCCTTCGCGTGATCGCCGGTGCGGGCGGAGTGGTTTGAGTCATGAGATGGCCTCCTTGGTGAACACCCGGTCACACCGTACCAGATAGTTCTGACCTTGATTATCTTGACCGGAACTTTTTCGCGGCGGATTACCCGGCGATTACTGAGGACTGCCGGAATTGCTGTTCGATCGCGGTGAAGAACGGTCGGAGAGGAAATGAAGATGACTGAGACGATCCCCGCGCTGCCCGAACTACCACTGAGCCGCACCACATTGTTCGACCCGCCGGACGCCCTGCGCCCATTGCAGGGGAACGAACGGGTAACCCGGTTCTCCTATCCGGACGGCCATCTCGGCTGGCTGGTCACCGGCTACAGCGAGGCCCGCACGGTGCTCGCCGACCCGCGGTTCAGCGCCCGCCGGGAGTTGCAGCACTTCCCGATCCGGCATCCCATGGTCCCGACGGAGCCGACGCCCGCCGCGCCCGGTTCGTTCCCGGAGATGGACCCGCCGGACCACACGCGGTACCGCAAGCTGCTGACCGGCCAGTTCACCGCCCGCAAGATGAGCCTGCTGGCGCCGCGCGTCGAGGAGATCGTCACCCATTACCTCGATGAGATGGAGAAGGCCGGCCCGTCGGTCGATCTCCTGCAGGCGTTCGCGATGCCCGTGCCGTCACTGATCATCTGCGAGCTGCTCGGCGTGCCGTACGAGGAGCGAGCACAGTTCCAGACCCGCTCGGCGGTCATGGTCAACATGACCTCCACCCCGGAGGAGACCGCCGCGGCGTTCCGCGGACTGCACCAGTTCGTCCACGAGCTGGTGCTGGCGAAGCGCGCGGCGCCGACCCCGGACCTGCTCGGCGAGCTGGCCGCCGGCGATGAATTGACCGACGAAGAGCTGACCACCATCGGACTGAACCTGCTCTTCGCGGGCCATGGGCTCACCGCGAACATGCTGGCGCTGGGCGCCTTCGCGCTGATCGACGCGCCGGAGCAGCTCGCCGCGCTGCACGCCGAGCCGAAGCTCATCGACAGCGCCGTCGAGGAACTGCTCCGCTATCTGACCATCGTGCACGTCGGGCCGACCCGTACCGCCCTGGCGGACGTCGAGCTCGGCGACCAGGTGGTCCGGGCCGGCGAGACGGTGACGCTGTCCCTGCCGGCCGCCAACCGGGACCCGGCCCGTTACGACCAGCCCGACACCCTCGACATCACCCGCGGCTCGCGCGGGCACCTGGCCCTCGGTCACGGCCTGCACCAGTGCCTGGGCCAGGAACTGGCTCGGATGCAGATGCGCATCGCCTACCCCGCGCTGTTCGAGCGTTTCCCGGACATCCGGCTCGCGGTGCCGCGTGACCAGATCCCGATGCGCGACCAGATGGCCTTCTACGGCGTCCTCGCACTACCGGTGGCCTGGGGCTGAACCCACTGCGGCAAACGGCCGCCCCGTCGATCGACGGGGCGGCCGTCCGGGTCAGGCGGACCGGGCGTCCTTGCGGAACATCACGATCACGGCCGCCCCCACCACGAGGTGCATCAGGACGAGCGCGGCCTTCGTGCCGGACGTGGCGTCGACCATGAGCGGCAGAGCCAGGGAGAGGACGAGCACGACGCCCGCCACGGCGGTCCAGATGGTCCGGGCACGCGCCGTGAACCGCTCGAGCAGCGCGAGCAAACCCCAGCCGAGCAGCGCGAAGGCTGCCGACATCATGATCACCAGGGCCACCGAGACGGCTTCCGGACCGGAACCCTGGTCGACCTTGAGTTCGGCGCCGGCAACGTTGGCGATCAGCCACACGACGACAGCACCGACCACGGCCGCCACCAGGCCGATCGCCCTGTTCCGCACGCGGGACGTGCTGCCGACAGCTCGGGTCGTGGAGGCTTCCGCAGACATGACTGACTCCTTGAGATCGGGGATAGCGAGCTTGGTAGACGAACCGTATCAGAAGTTCTTGGTCTTTACTATATTGTTCTGAACGAACTCCGGGCCGGTAGTGTGCAGAGTTACTCCGGCGCGAGATAGAACTGATCGCGAACTAGTTGTTAGGCTGACGGCATGAGCGACGCGCCCGACCTGATGTTTCTCATGTCCTGGGCCACCCATGCGCTGGCCAAGGAGCATGCCGAGGCCCTTTCCGGCCTCGGCATCTCCACCCGTGCGTACTGCGTGCTGGAGCGCGGCATGACCGCCGAGCTCACCCAGAGCCAACTGGGTGAGCTGTGCGGCATCGACAAAACGACAATGGTCGTGACGCTCGATGAGCTGGAACGCGCCGGACTCGCCGAACGCCGCATGTCGAAGACCGACCGGCGAGCCCGGATCGTCAAGGTCACCCCGGCCGGCGAGCGGATGGTCGCCGAGGCCAGCGAGATCGTCGCCGGCCTGCAGGCCGAGATCCTCTCGACGATCCCCGCTCGTGATCGCAAGGTCTTTCTGGACGTGCTGGGCCGTCTGATCAACGGCCGCCTGGCGACCTTCGTTCAGGCCGAACGCCCGGTCCGGCGACGCGTCGTGAAGGCGGCCTGAGCCGGATCAGGAGCCGATGCTGCGCGGGTGCCGGAAGAAGTTGTGCCGGTCGTAGACCCGCTTGGCACTGACCAGCCGCGGGAAGTTGTCCGCGTAGTACTGCTGCCGCCAGTCCGGCAGGTGGTAGCTGGGAAAGTTGACGTAGGCGCCGGTCGCGACCGGTTCCAGCACCGCCGCACCGGCGTTCGTCCAGGCAGTGGCGGCCTCGGAGTCCGCCGTCGACGGGGCCGGATCGGCATGGGTGGCCACGTAACCGATGGACCACTCGGCATCGCGGTGCGCGAAGGCGGTCTCCGACGGGTATCGCTCGTTCGCCACCCCGCCCACGGCCATGAGGTTGAGCACCCGGCTCTGCCCCGGGTGGCGACCGGCCACGAAGGTGTCGATCGCACGGTTCACGTCCGCGGCGCCGAACGGGCGGGAGACCAGGCGGAAGGCGTCGCGCTGGAACGTGCCCCGGTGCAGGCTCGCCTCCGGATTCGTTCCCACGCGGTGACACGCCTGGGCGGAGATCTGGTCACAGCCGTAGATCCGCAGCATGGCCTGGGCGTACGGCAGCTCGGTGGAGAAGCGGTTCAGCGGCGCCCGGCCGGCCAGCGCCTGCAGCCGGTCCAGGGACGCGTCGAGCTGCGCCTGGTCGCCATGGTGCAGACCGTAGACGAAGACCAGCGTGTTCTCCTCGGGCATGCCGTCCGGCAGCACGATCACCATCGCGGAGCCCAGGTCCGGCGACGCGGTGGCGGTCCACTCCTGCCACGCCGGCAGAACCTCGCGGACGTCGGCGAACGCCCACTGGGTGTTGTAGTAGACGGCCCGCGGCTGGTTGATGCGGCGCACCTCGAAGTCGACCACCACACCGAAATTGCCGCCGCCACCGCCGCGCAACGCCCAGAACAGCTGCGGCTCGGAAGTACTGGACGTCTTCACGATCCGGCCGTCGGCCAGCACCACCGTGGCCGAGGTCAGCCGGTCGCTGCCGATGCCGAACTTGCGGGTCTGCATGCCGATGCCGCCGCCGGAGTAGAAACCGCCGGGGCAGACCGTCGGGCAGGTGCCGGTGAGGATCTGCGCCTGGGCGGCGCTGAGCGCGGTCAGCGCATCGACCGACTGGGCGCCCGGCCCGACCCGCACGGTCTCGGCGCCGGGCACGGCGTGCTTGATCCGGGAGACGTCCAGGACGATGCCCGGCCCGGTCGACCAGCCGGCGAAGTTGTGGCCGCCGCTGCGCGTGTGCAGCGGCACCCCGGCGTCCTGGGCGAACCGGATCACCGTCTGCACATCCGACGGCGTCTGGGCGTACACGATCGCCTTGGGGTTGACCGTGTCCCATTGGGCGTAGTGCAGCTCCTTCGCGGTGGCGTAGCGGGGATCTGCGGGGAGAACCACGTCTCCCCCGGTCTTGGCGCTGAGGAGCGGCTGCTCGGCGCCGAGGCCGGCAAGCGGCGGCGCGGCGGCGAGTGCGGCCACACCGCCACCGGCACGTAATAAGGACCTTCTGCTGATCATTGATGCTCCGTAATGCGTTTGAATCCCGCGGAGTGCGGGTACAGCGCAATCTAGAGGCGTGAATTGCCGTGGGTGACCGGCGATTCTCACCGTCCGCCCACCATCGGCCAACTACCCACCCATTACCGCCGGATCGCCGCCTGTTTCAGGTCGCGATTCCGTTGGAATGTGCCGGTAGTGACTCCTCTGTGGTCGCGCCATGCCAGCCTCCATCCATGGCTTTTCTCGGCATTGACGTGGGTGGGACCAAGGTGGCCCTGAGGGCCGAGGACGGGTCCGCTGAGCCCTACGAGACACGCTTCGAATGGCCACACGCCGCGACCGTGGAGCAGGACGTCGCCGCGCTCACCCGGCACATCGCCGCGCTCACCCGGCGCATACCCATCGGCGCGGCCGGCGTCGCGATGCCGGCGACAGTGGCCGGCGGACGGGTGGTCTCCTGGCCGGGCCGGAGTTCCTGGGTAGGCCTGGATCTCGAGAGCGCGCTACCCGGCCTGGTGCCGGGCGCCCGGGTGGCCTATGCCGACGACGGCGACGTGGCGGCCCTCGCCGAGGCGCACCGGGCCGGCGTGCGCAACCTCGTCTACCTCGGCGTGGGGACCGGAATCGGCGGCGGGATCGTGCTGGACGGCACCGGGATCCCGGGCCCCGGGCGGGGATCCTGCGAGGTCGGGCACATCGTGGTCACCCACGGCGGACGGCGCTGCGACTGCGGCCGGCAGGGCTGCCTGCAGGCGTACGCCTCGGGCCCCGCCACGCTGCGTCGTGCCGGCGCCGCCTACCCGGAGTTGCAGGCGGCCTGGCGAGCCGGCCGCGCCTGGGCGGTCGCCGCCGTCGAGGAGACCTGCGAGCTGCTCGCCACCGCGGCGATCGGGATCGCCGAACTGGTACGACCCGACCTCGTGGTCATCGGGGGCGGCTTCGCCGACGGGCTCGCCGGCTTCGTGCCGACGGTGGCCCGGCACGCCGCCCGGCTGGCCCGCCCCGGCCACCCGGCCCCCCGGTTCGCCGCCGCGGCGCACGGCGGCCGGTCCTCACTGTACGGAGCGGTGCTGCTGGCCCGCTCGATGCCCGGATGAAGCTCACCGCGGAAGGACGACCCTCGTGACTCAGACGATGCACCGCCGGATCGAGGTGGCGCTCGGCGATCGGTCGTACGCCGTGACGATCGGTTCCGGTGTGCGACACCAACTGGCAGAGCATCTGGCCCGCACCGGCGCTCGCCGGGTGGCCGTCGTCTCGGCCCGGCCGGCGGAGTGGGTGCCGGAGACCGGTCTGCCGACCCTGGTCCTCGGCGCCGAGGACGGCGAGCGGAACAAGACCCTCGCCGCGGTCGGTGAGCTGTGCCGCCGGTTCGCCACGTTCGGCCTGGGACGCGACGACGTCGTGGTCTCGTGCGGCGGCGGCACGACGACCGACACGGTCGGCCTGGCCGCGGCGCTGTACCACCGCGGCGTCGCGGTGATCCACCTGCCGACCTCGCTGCTGGCACAGGTCGACGCGAGCGTCGGCGGCAAGACCGCGGTGAACCTGGCGGAGGGCAAGAATCTGATCGGCGCGTACTGGCAGCCGCGGGCGGTGCTGTGCGACACCGACTACCTGCAGACCCTGCCCGAGCGGGAGTGGAGCAACGGTTACGGCGAGATCGCCCGGTGCCACTTCATCGGTGCGGGTGACCTCCGCGAACTGTCATTGATCGACCAGATCGCCGGGAGTGTGGCCCGCAAGGCACAGATCGTCTCCTCCGACGAGCGCGACGCCGGCGCCCGGCACCTGCTCAACTACGGCCACACGCTGGGGCACGCGATCGAGGTGGCGACGGGATTCGAGGTACGCCACGGCGAGGCGGTGGCGATCGGCACCGTCTTCGCCGGACGGCTGGCCGGGCTGCTCGGCCGCATCGACGCCGCCCGGGTGGCCGAGCACCACGACGTGGTACGCGCCTACGGACTACCGGTCGCGCTGCCGGCCGGGATCAGCGCCGACCGGCTGATCGAGATCATGCGATTCGACAAGAAGGCCGCCGGCGGCGGCGAGAACCTGGCCTTCGTCCTGGACTCCACCGACGGGCCGGCGCTGGTCCGCGACGTACCGGTGGGCGCCGTCACCACCGCGCTCGCCGAGATGCCACGGGCTCGCTGGGCCCCGGCCGGACACCGCCATGACTGACGAGGCAACCACGCCACGTTCATCAGCAATCACACAGCGTTGATGGGCACGAGGCGACGGCTACCCATCGGATGCCGATCGTCTACGAGATGGGCCAAACGGGGGCACAAGACGTGGAACTAATGGACCGTGACCAACACTTTGCCGAGTTCGACACGCTGCTCGACCTGGTACGAGCGGGGAAGGGACAGGTCGTCTTCCTCGAGGGAGCACCGGTCGTCGGCCGTACGGCGTTGTTGTGGAGCCTGGGTCACCGGGCGACCGCCGCCGGCTTCGAATTCCTGAGCGCGACCTGCTCGCCGCAGGAGCGGACGCTGTCGATGGGCGTGGTGTCCCAGCTGTTGCCGGTGTCGGAGCAGCTGCCCGGGGACGACACCGCGGCCCAGGCGGCGGTGACCGCGCTCCTCACCCGGGCGGCCGCTACGCCGCTGCTGATCGGGGTGGACGACCTGCGGCACGCCGACGCCGAGTCGGTGCGCTGCCTGCTGCAGCTGAGCCGGCGGGTCGGCGGGGCGCGCATCATGGTGGTGCTCACGGACACGCAGCAGCCCGTGGACGAGCTGGTCCGGCTGCCGTACGCGCACCGGATGGCCGTCGGCCCGCTCTCCCCCGGCGGCATCCACCGGCTGGTCGAGCGGGGCTTCGACACCACCACCGCGAACCGGCTCACCCCGGTGATCGACGCGCTCAGCGGCGGGAACCCGCTGCTCGTGCAGTCGCTGCTGGAGGACGACCTGGACCGCGACGGTCCCACCGTGCAGCGCTACGGTCGCGCGTTCGTGTCGTGCCTGCGCCGCTCCGGCGCGGCGGCGCTGCAGGTGGCGCACGGCCTCGCCGCGCTGCCCGACGACGCGGCGCCGGAGGACGCCGCCGAGGTCGCCGACATCGATGAGGAGGCCGCCCGGCAGGCCCTCGCGACGATCAACGCCAGCGGCCTGCTCCAGGCCGGCCGGTTCCGGCATCCCGCGGCCCGGCTGGCGGTCCTCGCCGACCTCCCGGCCGCCCGCCGGCAGGAGTTGCACCGCCGGTCCGCCCGGCTCGCGCAGGCGCGCGGGGCGGCGGCGGACCAGGTCGGCCGGCTGCTGGTGGCCGCCGGTGGCGACCCGGAGTCGTCCTGGGCGCCCGAGGTACTGCGGGAGGCGGCCGAATACGCCCTGGTCGACGGCGACCCGGAATATGCGGCCGACTGCCTGCGGCTGGCCGTGCTCAGCCCGCAAGCCGACCAGCCGGCCGTGCGGGTCCGGCTGGCCGAGGCGCTGTGGCACTGCCGGCCGGCGACCACCGCACCACTGTGGCCCGAGCTGATCAGCGACGCGGAACACGGCCGGCTCGACGCCCGGCAGGTCCCGGTGGTGATCCGCGGGCTGTTGTGGCATGGACGCGCCGGCGAGGCCGACCGTCTGCTCGAGTTGCTGCGCGGCCGCGACGAGCGGCCGGACGAGCTGGCCGACGTGGAAGCCTGGCTCGGGCTCGCGTATCCGATGCTGACCCGCCGGCTCGCCGGCAGCAACGACCGCCGCCACGTCACCGCCACCCTGGACACCGATCCGTGGCTGGGTGCCGCCGCGAACATGTCGGATCTCTTCGCCCGCTGCCGCTTCCCGGATGCCATCGCGGCCGCTCGCCAGGTGTTGCGCAACGTCCACATCAGCCGGGCCTCGCTGTGGGCGGCGGAATCCACCGCCCTCGCGCTGGCCGTGCTGATCTACACCGACGACTGCGACGCCGCCGAGGAGTGGTGCCGGCAGTACCTTGCCGCATCGGCCCGGCATCCCACCCCGACGATGCGGGCGCTCGTGCTCTCGGCACTGGCCGAGGCGCTGCTGCGCCGCGGTGATCTGTCCGGAGCCGTCGCACAGGCGACCGCGGCGCTCGCCGCGCTTCCGGCGAGCGCCTGGGGGGTGGCCGTGGCCCAGCCGCTGGCCACCCTGGTGCAGGCGCACACCCGGGCCGGTGACTACGAGGAGGCCGCCCGGCACCTGGCCCAGGCACTCCCGGACACCGCGCTGCGGACCCGGTACGGCCTGCACTATCTGCACGCTCGCGGTGAGTATCACCTGGCGACCGGGCAGCACCATGCCGCGCTCGCCGACTTCCTCGGTTGCGGCGAGCTGGTGCGCGGCTGGGGACTCGACAACCCGGGCATCGTTCCCTGGCGCACCAGCGCCGCGGCCGCCTGGCTCAGCCTCGGCAACGCCGATCAGGCCCGCTCCATGATCCTCGATCAGCTCGGCCGGCCCGGTATCGAGGGCACCCGCGCGCGCGGCGCCTCTCTGCGGCTCCTGGCCGCGGCAAGCACCCCGGGGCGTCAGCTGCAGCTGCTCACCGAGGCCCTGGAGATCTTCGAGGCCCGCGGCGACCGGCTCGAACAGGCGCGGGTCCTCTACGACCTCAGCCGCGCCCACCAGCAGCCGGACCAGCGGCAGCGGGCTCGCCTCCTGCTGCGGCGGGCCATGCACGTCGCCGACCTGTGCGGAGCGCGCCCGCTCTACCAGGAGGTCCGAGCCGGCGCCCGGGACGTCGGCGACGTACCGGACGTGCCGGCGTCCAGCGACCGGATCGAGTCGCTGACCGGCTCGGAACGGCGGGTCGCCGCGCTGGCGGTGATGGGCTACACGAATCGAGAGATCGCCGCGAAGCTCTACATCTCCCCGAGCACCGTGGAACAACACCTCACCAGGGTCTACCGCAAGCTTGACGTCAAGCGCCGCCGCGACCTTCCGACCGGATTGTGAGCCGATAACGTGGGTCTTTCCCTCCTCGATGCCGCCGTCGCCGAAGCCCTCCGGCTCCCGGCTCTCCAGCAGCCGCAGTGGCCGGATCCGGAGGCCGTACGCCGGGTGTGGCAGACGCTGCGGCGCAGCGCTCCGATCGTCACCGTCGCCGAGGTCGACCGGCTGCGCGACCACCTCGCGGGGGTCGCCCGCGGCGAAGCGTTCCTGCTGCAGGGCGGTGACTGCGCGGAGATGCTGACCGACGACATCGCCGCGCACACACGCTCCTGCCTGGACGTCCTCCTCCCGATGGCGGAGGTTCTCGCCGGCGCCTCCGGTGGTCCGGTCGTGACGGTGGGCCGGCTCGCCGGGCAGCACGCCAAGCCCCGGTCCAACACCGTGGACACGCTCGGGCTGCCGGTCTACCGCGGTGACATCGTGAACTCACCGGCGCCCGACCCGGCGGCCCGGGTGCCGGACTCGGAACGGATGCTGCGCGCGTACCGGCAGGCCGCCGCGGTGATGCGGCTCATCCGCGCGGACGTGGAGACCGACGTGTTCGTCAGCCACGAAGCACTGCTGCTCGACTACGAGCGTGGCCTGCTGCGGGAAGCCGGCGACCGGCTCTACTCGCTGTCCGCGCACTTCCTCTGGATCGGCGAGCGCACCCGGCAGCTGGACGGTGCGCACATCGCCTTCGCCGAGCGGCTGGCCAACCCGATCGGCGTCAAGATCGGCCCGTCGGCCACCCCGGCGCAGGTCATGGAGTACGCCGAACGCCTGGACCCGCACGGCGAGGCGGGACGGCTCACGCTGATCTGCCGGATGGGCGGTGGCCGGGTACGTGACGTGCTCCCCCCGCTCGTGGAACGGGTGACCGCGTCCGGCCGTCAGGTCATCTGGCAGTGCGACCCGATGCACGGCAACACCCGGGAGTCGGCGACCGGTTACAAGACGCGCCGGTTCGACGACATCGCCGACGAGCTCGCGGGCTTCCTCGAGGTGCACCGCGCACTCGGCACCCACGCCGGCGGACTGCACGTCGAGATCACCGCCGACGACGTGACCGAGTGCCTCGGCGACGGCGTCGACGAACTCGACCTGGCCGCCCGCTACGAGACCGCCTGCGATCCGCGGCTGAACAGGTCACAGTCCCTCGAGCTCGCGGCCCTGACCGCCCGGCTGCGCGACGCGGCCGGACGGCAGGCCTGACACTCGGGCCGTTTCTAGGCGGTCAGCGCTTCGACATGCCGCAGCATCCGGTCGCTGTCCGGCCGGTGGCCGGTGAACAGCTCGAAGCCGTGGGCCGCCTGCAGCGCGAGCATGCCCGAGCCGGCCAGCGTGCGGCAGCCGAGGTCGCGGGCGCGCCGGAGCAGCGCGGTCACCGCCGGACGGTAGATGATGTCGGCCACCCACATGTCGCGGCGCAGGCGCTCCACCGGCACCGGGACACCCGGATAGGCGGTCATGCCGATCGGGCTGGCGTTCACCAGCCCGTCGGCCGGACCGGACCCGTCGCCGATCACCACCCGGTCGGCGCCGAACTGGTCGGCCAGCACGCGGGCGAGCCGGGCCGCGCGATCCGGCGCCGGGTCCACCAGCGTCAGGACCCGGGTGCCGGACCGCAGCAGCGCGTACCCCACCGCGGCGCCGGCGCCCCCGGCCCCGAGCTGGATGACGTGGTCGCGGGCGACGCCGGGCAGTCCGGTGGCGAGGCTCTCGCCGAAGCCGGCCCAGTCGGTGTTGTACCCGACCGCCTCGTCGCCGGCGAACACGATGGTGTTGACCGCGCCGAGCGCCGTCGCGTCCGGCGACAGCCGGTCGAGGTACGGCAGCACCGCCTGCTTGCACGGATGCGTGACGTTGAGCCCGCGAAAGCCCATCCGGCGAGCGGTGCGGATCAGACCGCTGAGCTCTCCGCCAGACGGCCGGTCACCGACCTCGATGGGCTGGTAGAACAGCCGCAGGCCGAGCTCGGCCGCTTCCCGCTCGTGCAGCGGCCGGCTCAGCGATCCACCGACATCCGCGCCGATCAGCCCCACCAGGAACCGGGTCTGTGCCGCCGGACGCGGCGCGGTCAGCTCCACTGCGCTGTGGTCTCGGCCATCCCACTCGCCGGATTCCGGCGGCCGAGCCGGATCTGGTGCGGTAGGTCCCTCGGCCGCTGGGTCGGCCGCAACAGCTGCTCCACCCGCTGCCGGCGGTCCGCCCGCGCGCTCCGGCCCATCTGTTCGTACGCCACATCCCGCATCAGCGTGTGACGGAACGCGAACAGTGGCTCGCCGTCCTCGGCGCGTTCCCCTGCCCGGTGCAGGAAGTCGCGCTGAGCCAGGTACTCCAGGCACCGCGCCGCCTCCCGCACGTCGCGCTCGCCCAGCGCGGCGATAGCGGACGGCCAGACCGGGCCGGTGAAGACCGCGGCGTCCATGAGCACCGCCTTCTCGGCCGCGGGCAGCGTGTCCAGCCGCGCGGCGATGATGCTGCGCACCGACTGCGGCATGCTTCGCACGTCCTGATCGGTGATGCCGGTATCCCCGGACCACCGCTCGCCACGGCGGCGGGCCTGTGCCGCCATGTCGCGATGCATCCGGGAGTACTCGATGGCGAAGAGCGGATTACCGCCGATGCTGGCGAACAGCGACGGGCAACCGCCACCCTGGACCGGATCCGCCTGCGGGTCCGCCGGCGCCGGACCCGCAGGCGCCGAGGGTGGGTCGGGCAATAGGCCGTGTTGCGTGGCCAGCGTGTTGAGCAGCTGGTGGGCGGCCTTGTCGGACAGCGGGTCCAACGTGATCATGAGCGCGTTGCGATTGCCGCCACCCCAGTGCGGCCGCCGCATCAGCAACTCCAGGCGCGCCGTGGTGAGCACCAGGATCGGGACGTGGGCCACCCGGTTGACGAACCGCTCGATGAGGTCGAGCAAGCGGTCATCGGCCCGATGCAGGTCCTCGATCACCAGGACCAGTGGCCGCGCTTTGGCCGCCGCCTCGATGAAGCGCCGCCAGATGTCCAGCAGATCGTCAGCCGGTGGCAGCCCGCCATCGGCGACCTGGAGGAGGCCGAGCAGCCGGCCGACCAGCCGGTCCGGCACCAGCTCGGCCAACCGGCGCCGGACCAGCGGATCCGGGTCGCCGGGCGAGATCCCGGCGTACGACCGGACGATCTGCGCCAGCACCGCGCTGATCGGATCGTCACTGAACTCCGGCACCCGGCTGACCAGCCAGCCGAGGTCACCGTGCCGCTCGGCAGCGCGCCGGCTCAACTCCTCGACGAGCCGGCTCTTCCCGATTCCCGGCTCGCCGAGCACCGTTATGAGGTACGAGCCGCGGCGCTGCATGACGCTGTCGAGCAGGCCGGTGAGCGTGGCCATCTCCCGCGTGCGTTCCAGGAAGGGGATGACCTCCACCTCCGCGTCCGTGACGTCGGCGAGCAGGACGGACTCGTCGCCGTACTGGAAGAGCCGCCCGGTGGCCTTGCGGGTCGCCTCGCACACGCGAATCTCGCCGGCCGGAGTGCGCTCGGCCAAGCCCCGGCATTGGTCCACGAGGCCGCCGGTGACCTCGAAGCCCGCCGCGTCCTCGCCGCGGGTGGTCACCAGCGCCTCGCCGGTGGCCACGGCAAGACTCACGCCGATCGGGCAGCCGTCCGCCGGACTCGAGACGATCCGGTCGCGGACCGCGACCGCGGCGCGCACCGCCCGCTCGACGTCGTTCTCCCGGTTCCACGGCACACCGAACACGGCGACCCAGCTGGACCCCACCGCCCACAGGCCCTGCACGACGCCGCCGAACCGCTCGATCTCCTCGCGGAAGCCCGCGGTGAGGACTTCGAGTTGCTCGTCGGCGGTTTCCTGGTCATCGGCATCGGCATCGGCCGCGGTCAGCCATACCCGTGCGTACAGGGCGCTGACCCGCTTGCGCTCGGCGACCGGCACCGGGTCGGGCGACTCGACCGATGGCGCCGGGGCGGGCTCCGGGAGCCGGGGGCCGAGGTCGACGGCGGGCTGCGGCACCGCGGGGGGCACGGCCAGGGCCGGATCGTGCGACAGGATCGCGCGCTCCAGATCCTGCAGCTCACGGCTCGGATCCAGGCCGAGCTTCTCGGCCAGCGCGGTGCGGCTGCGCCGGTAGACGCCGAGCGCGTCGGCCTGGCGGCCGGACCGGTACAGCGCCAGCATCAGCAACCGGCACATGCGTTCCCGGGGCAGGTCGGCCACCGCGACGGCATGCTCCAGCTCGCTGAGTACGGAGACGTGCCGGCCGATCGCGAGCTGGGCCTCCACATAGTCTTCGAAGGCGGACAGCCGGGCGTTCTCCAGAACCGCCAGATCGGGCCAGCCGATGCCGCTCTCCACCAGGTCGGCGAGCGCCGGCCCACGCCACAGGTCGAGCGCCTCACGGAACGCGCCCCCGGCCGGCTCCCAGGACCCGGCCGCCGCGGCGATGCGGCCCCGCTCGACCAGCGCGTGAAATCGCAGCAGGTCGACGTCGTCCGCATTGGTCTGGATCAGATAGCCCGGCGCGTGGGTGAGCAGAGCCGTATGTCCGTCGGTGCAGTGCTCGTTCAGGATGGTCCGCAGGCCGGAGACCGCGTTCTGGAGCATCTTGCGTGCGGTGAGTGGCGGGTTCTCGTCCCACAACGCCTTGATGAGGTAACTGGTGGCAACGACGGTGTTGGCTCGCAGGAGCAGTGCGCCGAGCGTGGCTCGTTGGTTCAGGCCGCCGAGCGGGACGACGGCGCCTCGGGACAGAACTTCCAGCGGACCGAGTATCCTGAATTCCACTGAATTCACCCAACCCGAGCAGTCAGCGAGGGTATGTTCTCGATGAAACAGAAGAAATTGCGCACAGTTTGTTACACCCCATGAATTGAACTAAATACGCGCTTACCGCCGGCGGCGCCCGCCATTTCCGGAGGGAGATCGATTCGGCTGTTCGACGCGCCATTGCTGTACCCGCCGACTTGCTATCTCCATCCGCCCACGGCTGCCCCGAACCTCCAGGACACTCAGCGACCGCGACGTCGCACCGAGTATCGGGACAGGCGACAGTCTTACATCGACCAACTACGGCGCGCAACAGCGCTTCGTCATCGACGTTCATGGACACGTTCCGCATGGGGGATTCGTGTACTCGCCGTCCGAACACGGCGGGGTTGCGCCGCAGCGTGCCGCCGGTGCCATGGGGAAACACCGGCGGCCAAGTGTCAAACTTCCGCCATTTCCATCAGCGCGCGAGCCGCGAGCCGGTAGCCTAGGGCACCCAGCCCGACGATCGCTCCGGACGCGATCGGGGCGAGCACCGATTCGTGCCGGAAAGTCTCGCGCGCCCAGACGTTGGAGAGATGCACCTCGACGAACGGCTGCGGATAACTTGCCAGCGCGTCACGCAGGCTCCACCCCGCGATCATCAGGGCGCCCGGATTCACAATCGCCCCGACCGTGTCGTACGCGTCCTGGACAGCGTGGATGAGCTCGCCTTCCGACTCGCGTTGCACAGCACGCAGCGTCCAGCCCCGCTCGGCGATCTCGTCGGCCACTGACTTCTCGATGTCAGCGAGCGTCTGGGTGCCGTAGATCTCCGGTTGGCGGATGCCGAGAATCCCCAGGTTCGGCCCATTCAGCAGCAGTACTTCGGCCATTTCTTCGTCTCCGATCAGGTCATCTGCAACGTGGCGGCCCGCAGCGCCGGAACGGCGAGACCGGCTTCGAGCACCGTCCGGAGGGTCTGCGCCGCGAGCGCCTCGGTCGCCGCGTCGATGCCGATCCGGCGGTGCGTGCGGTGCGCATGGTCGAGGAGCAGATAGGGGGCCACCCCGGCGCCGGCGGTCAGCCGCAGCGCATCGGCGTACCGCTCCCAGGCCGTGATGTGCGTGGCGGGCCATTGCCGGTCGCCGACCGCATCCAGCAGCCTCACGGCGTCGCCGGTGGCCCGGGAGATCAGTTGCCGTCGATCAACCGAGGTGAGCGGCGCGGCCCAGTGCTGCCAGCACTGAAAAAGGAAGCCGGCGCGGCCGGCGGGAGGCAGCAGCGCGGTGATCTCGGAAAGATTGACAACCGCCAGCGCGAACCGTTCCGGTTCGCCGAGCCCTGCCCCGCCGAGCAGGTCCAGCGCAAGGTCGCTGGAGAGGGTGGACAGCTCGACGGTCGCCAGGATTTCTGCCGGCGGTGCCGAAAAATTCGTTTCACCAGCGTGCCGGGAGATTTCGTGCAAGACCTCGAGCCGAGCGTTGAACCAGGCGTCGAAATAGCCGTCACCGCCCTCGAAAACCCAATTACCATCCGGGTCCCCGAGACGGAGAACGTTGACGAACGTAAAGACCTTCTCGCTCATGTGCGGGAGTCGAAGATGGATCCAACTTCGTGTCACTACGGGCCGCCTCGCGTCGATTCACCGATGCGCCGACATTAGAGTCCGGGCGGCGACATTTCCATGAGCAGCTTCACGGCATCCGCCCGGAAGCCGATGTTCGCGGTGAGCTAGGGGTCGGATAAGGGTTGGCCGGACAGGCCCGGTGCGGGAGAAACGGGAGATGACCCCGATCAACGTTGCGGCATCGGCCTGGCTACGCAGCTTCCACCCCGGCACGCCCACCGGTGTGCGGCTGGTGTGCTTCCCGCACGCCGGCGGCGCCGCCACCGCCTACTTCCCGATCTCCGCGGCGCTGGCCGGGCGGGCGGAGGTGCTCGCGGTGCAGTATCCCGGCCGGCAGGACCGCCGCACCGAGCCACCGATGGAGCGGATCTCCGGCCTCGCGGCCGAGCTCGCCGAGATCCTGGCGCCCCTCGACGACCGGCCGGCGGCGTTCTTCGGCCACAGCATGGGCGCGATCATCGCGTACGAGACGGCGCTGCTTCTCGAAGCCCGCGGCCAGGCCATCACCCATCTCTTCGCCTCCGGTCGCCGCGCGCCCTCGCGGTACCGGCCGGAGAACGTGCACCAGCGCGGCGAGGCCGACATCCTGCGCGAGGTGCGCCTGCTCAGCGGCACCAGCACGACATTGCTGGACGATCCCGAGACGGTACAGATGATCATGCCGGCGCTGCGGGCGGACTATCGCGCGATCGAAACGTACCGGCACGACCCGAGCCGGCACCTGCGGCACACTCCGATCACGGCCCTGGTGGGCGACGCCGACCCGCGCACCTCGCTGGACGAGGCGCGGGATTGGCGGGCGCATACCGAAGGCGCTTTCGATCTGCAGGTCTTCCCCGGTGACCATTTCTATCTCACCGGTCAGCCGGGGCCGGTCGCTGAGGCCGTCGCCGCTCGCCTGAGCTGAGTGCCCCGCACCCCGCTGCCCACCGTCACCGAACGTGGGACACCGGCACCAGGGAGAGAACGTCGGCGGGCTGGTACAGCACCGCATCGGGGCCGGCCGCGATCAGGCGTTCCGCGGGGGTCTCGCCCCACAGCGCAGCGATCGCGCCGACCCCGGCGGCGCGAGCGCTGGCCAGATCGGTTTCGGCATCGCCGATCATCACGGCCTCCCGCGACGTGATCCCCCACAACTCCAGTGCTCGCAGCACGATGTCCGGCGCCGGCTTCCCGTGGGCCACCTCATCCGAGCCCACGACGTGATCGAAGTGGTCGAGCAGTCCGAGGCCGCTGAGCAGCGACCGTGCCCGCGGCCCGCTCTTCCCGGTGGCGACCGCCAGGCGCGTCCCACGTGCTCGCACCTCGCGCAGCATCTCGACCACGCCTTCGTACGGGCGGACCTGCCCGGCAAGCCGGTAACTCTCGCGGACGAAGGGTTCCTGCATGGTCACCGGCAGGCCCATGATCCCCATGACGTCGGGAAAGTACCGGCCGGGGTGCCGGCTGTACTCCTCGAACGGCGCCTCGCCGTCGCCCACCACCTCGGCGTAGGCGATCCGGAAGGCCTCGCGCGCCACCCGCATGCTGTCGACGAGCACCCCGTCGAGATCAAAGATGATGTACCGGGTCGGTGAATCGGGTCCGCCACTGTCCACTTCTACCTCCTTGCGGGGCGGTCGCGCGACGCACCGTATCCATCGAGATGGGGCTATGACTTCGCGCCGAAACGGCGATGGAGGCTAACACGCTCGCAGGTGATCCACGGTTGGCGACCCTGCCTGCGGGTTCAGGCTGATCAGGGGTTTTCGGGGGTTCCATGAGCGGAGGATAGGAGTCCCTGATGGCGGAGCCGCACGGATCTGCCGCTGATCGTGTGCGGCAGCGATCGTAGGTTGCCCGGTTCCGTACGCCAGCATCGATCCGTTACGCCAGGTCACTACTGTCAGACCGGTGCAGACACTTCGATGTGCGGCCTTGTTCGGTGCTGTCGGTGCCCGCTCCGGAAACGTGGACGAAGGTCAGGTGGGGACTGCCCGCGGCGAGGGTGCCGGCCAGCTCATCGCGGATTGCCGCGAAGTCCAGGAAGTCGTTGGGTACGACATGACGCATTTTCTTCACCTGTTGGTGATGGTGCCAGGCGTCCGGCCGCCATAGTCGAAGGCCCTTCAGCGCAACTCGTGCCGGCCTTGAGGTGTGGTTCTTGTGACCCGTGGGAACGTTCCAGCATCCATCGCGGCGCCGGGCGTCAGACGGTTTGACCGCCGTCGACGACAAGGGCGTGTCCGATGGTGAACGCGGCGGTGGGTGAGCACAGCCACAGTACGGCGGAGGCGATCTCTTCTGGTCGTCCGAGGCGGCCGATGGGTTCCTGGGCGATCATCTGGGCGTAGCCCTCGTCGGTTCCGCCGCTGACGCGCTCGATCATCTTGGTGTCGATGATGCCGGGGCAGACGGCGTTGATACGTACGCCGTGGGCCGCGTACTCGAGCGCGGCGGACTTGGTGAGCCCGATGACGGCGTGCTTGGTCGCGGCGTAGGTGGCTTGCTCGGCGATGCCCATGACACCAGCGCCGGAGGAGGTGTTGACGATCGCGCCGCCCCCGCCGGCGAGCATCAGTGGGATCTGGTGCTTGAGACAGATAAACACGCTGCGCACGTTGGCCGTCATCAGCTTGTCGAAGTCGGCCTCGGTCGTGTCGGCGGTGGTGGTGTGGCTCTGCTCGATGCCGGCGTTGTTGAAGGCGAGGTCGAGACGGCCGTGAACGGCGACGACCTGGTCGAGCACGGCCTTGACAGCGTCGCTGTCGGTGACGTCGAGGCCGAACGCCATGGCGGTGCCGCCGTCCGCCCGAATCTGAGCGGCGACGGCGTGCGCGCCGGCCTCGTCAAGATCGGCCAGGACCACCGTCGCACCGGCGGCGGCGAACGCTCGCGCAGTGGCCTTGCCGATACCACCGGCGGCGCCGGTGACGAAGGCGACCTTGCCGGCGAACGTCTGTTCGCGGGTGGGGACAGTGCTGGTCATGTCACGTCCTTCGACGGCATCGGTTGAGGCGGACGGTGTCCGCGGAGCTGGGCGGGAACCGGCTTGCGGCGTCCGTGGACATATCGGGGCGCCGCTGATGTCTCCCGTTGAGGTTGGACATGGTGGTTCAGGCGGCACGGGTCTCGACGGTCGCGGTGACGGCGCCGTCCATGTCGGCGATGCGGCCGGTGGCGTCGCCGCCGAGGCGGCCGAGGATCACGATGCCGGGGTAGTAGGACTGGTCGCCGTAGTAGAGGACGAGGTCGTTGCCGGGGGCGTAGTAGCCGATATCACCGACGTCGGGGTCCGCACCGTCTGGCTGGCCGTCCAGTGACAGCGGTGCCGGCAGCGGGCCGGTCTTCTCCACGGCGCCGTGGTCGGTCATATCAACAGTCAGCGGCAGTTGGGCGAGCAGGTCACGGCCGGCGCTGCTGTCGAAGATCGTGGCCGGCAAGCGCTCACCGTTGATGGTGATCTGAATCTTCATCTGTTCCTCCCCGGGCGCGGCTGTGTCGCTCGGTGGTGCCGTCCCCCTGTTAGCGCTACCGGGCGATGTTGCGGGCGTTCCGTCACCGGTGGCGCCGGCCTGGCCGTTGCCGTCGCAGGCGGCGAGGGTCAGGCCGAGGATCGCCGACAGCGCCACGCGGGCGGTGGTGCGTGTGGTGGGCATGGCATCTCCCCGTACCGGGTCAGGGCATCGCGCCAGAAGGTGAGCAGGACTCGGAGCATGGTGGCGTGCTCCGTTCACTTGGATCGAGAGCGATCCCATGGAGGTTGACGGCACCTAGTCAACATGCCCGCCCGAGGACGAAGAAGGCCTTGTTGATGGGTGTATCGACAGGGAATCCCACATCGGTCTCGTACGGCCTACGCTCGACGCATGGCCACCCGGTCGGAGGACGCGACCTCCTGACCACACGTGAGGCCCGCCCGGCGCACACAGCGCGCCGATGGCTGCGCCGTTCCCACCAATCGAAAGGTGAGGTCCACGTCCATGGAACGTCGCAAAGCGCTCGGACTGATCGCCGCCACCGGCGCGGCCGCCGCTTTCCCGGCTCTGCCCGCCTTCGGTGCGGAGACCGGCCGCGCCGCCGTTCCCGCAGGGCAGGGCAGGGCTTCGGCCAAGGGTGACTACACCTTCGCCTTCGACCCCTCCTTCACCGGACAGAGCGGCGGCCCGGTACGCGACGTCGCCTCGCCCGACATCTACACCGAGGACTTCAGCGCCGCCGTCGACTTCCTCGGCCTCCAGAAGAACGTCGACCGCGAGCGGATCGGCGCGCAGGCCATCTGCGGCCTGAGCGGCATGGCACTCACCGCGGCAGCCGCCGACAGCCGGATCAAGGCGGTCGCCACCGCCTCGATGTACGACATGTCGCGCAGCATGTCCCGCGGCCACCAGGATTACTACACGCGTGAGCAGCGGCAGAAGGTCGTCGACCACCTCAGCCGGCAGCGCTGGATCGACGCCGAGAACGGCACCTCCGCGCGGCTCTCCCACGAGGTCCCGTTCGACGCTGACGGCAATGTCGCCACCTCGAACCGTGTCCTGCCCAAGACCCTTCCGGCGGGCGCCGACCCGGTCATGGCGAGCTTCTTCGACTACTACCGCACCGAGCGCGGTTACCACCCGCGCTCGATCAACTCCAACACCGCGTGGACCGCGACCACGCCGATGTCGTTCTTCGCCTTCCCGCTGATGACGAACATCGACATGCTTGCGCCCCGCAAGGCCCTGCTGGTGGCCGGCGCCGACGCGCACTCCCGCTACTACTCCGAGGACGTCCAGGCGATGGCCCCCGGCACCGTCGACCTCGTGATCGTCCCGGGCGCGGACCACGTCGACCTGTACGACCGCAAGGAACTCATCCCCTTCGACCGGCTCGACGATTTCTTCACCAAGAACCTCGCCTGACCTGACGTAAGCGCCGTATCAGGAACGTTTCGGCTCGCGGCTCTCCCAGAAGAGCCGTTCCGCTCGGTCCGGGTCATTGACGATCTTGCATTGGGCGTCGATCCACATCGTGGCACGGCCGGCCGGCGTGTAGGCGGGCCACACCGGAACCCGCGGCGCGTTCGGGCGGCCGTCGCGGGCGAAGCCGGCCCACAGGGCGCTCATGTGCCGGGCAGTCGCCCGCTCCCCCGCAGGCTGGTCGCTGGGGGTGTTGGCGAATTTGAGGGGGATGTCGGCGGCGTGCGGCGACCCGAGCGGGAAGTCGGTGCCCGGCACCAGAGCCGGGTCCTGGTAGGCGAGCTGGTACATGTACACCGGCGCCCGGCGCTGCGCGGCCTTGGCCTCGGCGATCGTGATGGCGTCGCGCCAGATCGGTGAGGTGGTGATCGCGAAGTAGAGCTGCGCCGGAGTCGCTGCGGGCCGCGACGCGCGGAACGTGGCGATGATCCGGTCGAGTTCGGCACCCTGGTAGGTGCGGCTCAGCTCCCGGCGCAGGCCGGCGTCGTCGATACGGAAGATGTCCGGCGGACCGAAGAGGCTGAAGAACACCGTCTCGTCGCGGGTGGTGCCGACCATCAGCGGCTTCTCCGCGGCCCAGGGAGCGACGCCGTCGGCGAACGGGTGCCGGGGGATGATGCGTCCGTCGACGAAGGCGCCGAAGCCGGGCAGCGGGTCCGGGTCGCCCCACGGCGCGACGCCGTTCGCGGCTTCGGACTGCTGGATCTCCAGCAACCGGGCGGCGGGGATGTCGTGCAGCTTCGCGATGTCCGCGCGGGTCAGGCCGAGCAGGTGCAGGGTGCGTTCGGCGCGGGCGGTGGCGCCGTCCCGGGTGGGGAACCGCAGCGGCGCGGCACTCTCGATCGACGCCTTGTGGAACAGGCGTGCGGCGGCCGGCATGGTGTACACGGCGGCGGTCTTGGCGCCGCCGCCGCTCTCGCCCCAGACCATGATGTTGTCCGGGTCCCCGCCGAAGTTGTCGATGTTCTCGGCCGTCCAGCGCAGCGCGGCGAGGATGTCGAGCATGCCCTGGTTGGCGGCGTAGTCGGCGCGGGTGAGGTCGTCGAGGAACAGGTAGCCGAGCAGGCCGAGCCGGTGGTTGGACTCGACGACCACCACGTCGTAGAACTTGGCCAGGCGGCTGCCGTCCTGCCCGGTGGCGGAGCCGGAGCCGATCATGTAGCCGCCGCCGTGGTTGTAGAACATCACCGGCCGGCGCCGGCGGTCGGCGGCCGGGGTCCAGATGTTGAGGTAGAGGCAGTCCTCCGACGGCGCCGGCATCCGGCCGTTGCCGGTCGGGCCCATCTCGCCGCCCGGGGCCTGGAAGGCGGGGTTGGGGAAGTCCACCGTGTCACGCACACCGGACCACGGCCGGGGCGGCTGCGGGGCCCGGAAGCGGAGCTTGCCCATGGGCGGGGTCGCGTAGGGAACGCCGAGAAACTTGACGATGCCGTCCTCGCGCCGCCCGCGCACCGTGCCGTAGCGGGTGGCCGCCACGTCGCGTCGTCCGCCATGGGCGTGTGCCACCGCCGGCATGCTCATCGCGGCGGCCACGGACAGCGACCCGCCGATCAATGTTCTCCGGGTCATTCGCGTACCCATGATCAGACCTCTTCCTTCCGGGGCATCGCCGTTCGCGATTCCTTGTAACGTTTCATCGAGCGAGTGCGGCGCGGCGGTCGTTAACGCGGATTGACGCACGCAGCGACCGTCACGGTCGCCGCAGGGCTCGTCATTGGACAACGTTTCTCGCGTGTTACGCCGAAAATAGACACCTTTACCTGGACGGTCAAGGACGGGTCGGGCAACCGAGCAGGGCGGCATTGCTTGACGCGGATAACGTTTTTCATCCAGCATCATCGATGTAATGCGATGGGACCGGCTGCCGACTAGCCGTAGCCACCCCGAGGAGGAACTGATGTCAGACGAGAACCGCACGCCGTCCGCGAGCCGGACGCCATCGATCACGCTCGTACGACGAGCACTGACCGCGATCGCCCTCGCTGCCGGCCTGGCCGCCACCTCTGCGGCGCAGCCCGCCTCGGCCGCAGCGAATCCGTACCAGCGCGGCCCGGCCCCGACGGCCGCGAGCGTGGCAGCGGTGACCGGACCGTTCGCCACCGCCTCGGTCAGCGTGCCGCGCGGCAACGGCTTCGGCGGCGGCGTCATCTACTACCCGACCGACACCAGCCAGGGAACCTTCGGCGGACTTGCCATCTCGCCTGGCCTCAACGGCACCTGGCCCGGCATCGCCTGGCTCGGCCCGCGACTGGCCAGTCAGGGCTTAATCGTGTTCGGCATCGAAACGAACAACCTCAACGACAGTCCCACCAGCCGCGGTACGCAACTGCTCGCGGCGCTGGACTACCTGACGCAGCGCAGCTCGGTGCGCAGCCGGCTCGACCCGGGCCGACTTGCCGTCGCGGGACATTCCATGGGTGGCGGCGGCGCGCTCGACGCGGCTCTGCGGCGTCCCTCGCTCAAGGCCGCCATCGGCAACGCGCCCTATCTGCCCTCGAACAGCCTGGCCGGCGATCGGGTGCCGACCCTGATCTACGCGATGCAGAACGACACCCTGGTCCCGCCGTCCCGGCTCACCAGCCTGTACAACACCATCCCGGCCACGACCGAGCGTGCCTACCTCGAGATCACCGGTGCCGGTCACAACTACATCGGCCAGCCGAGCACCACCCTCGCCCGCACGATGATTCCGTGGCTGAAGATCTTCGTCGACAACGACACCCGATTCAGCCAGTTCCTCTGCCCACTGGCGGACCAGTCTGGCATCCGGCAGTACCGCAGCAGCTGCCCCCTGGTGCCGGCCACGACCCGCGCCCTCACCACGGCGGGGTGACAGCCCCAGCCGGCCCGGCGAGCGGAGCGTCACGGCGATGGCGTCCGTTCGCCGGGGCCGTTCAGCGCGTCCAGGCGTCCCGTGCGGGCGAGCCGGGCGAAGGCGTACGCGCTGGGTTTGGGCGTACGGGCGAAGTCGTCGCCGACGGCGATCAGCCCGAATCGTGGCCGGTAGCCCTCGCTCCATTCGAAGTTGTCGAACGCGGACCAGTGCAGGTAGCCACGGACGTCGACGCCTTCGGCGCGGGCCTGCGCCACAGCGGCCAGGTGGGTGGTGAGGTAGTCGAGGCGTTCGGTGTCGTCGGTGGTGGCGATGCCGTTCTCGGTGACGTAGAGCGGGAGTCCGGTCCTCGCGGCCCGGTGCAGCATCTGGCGCAGGCCGTCGGGGTGCACGGCCCAGCCCATCTGGGTCAGCGGCGTGCCCGGCGGCGGTGGGGCGAACAGCATGGGTGACGCCGGGTCCACCCATTGTTTGCGGTAGTACTGCACGCCCAGCCAATCGCCGGCATCAGGGCCGGTCAGCCCGTCGAGGTGGCGGTCGACGATCTCGTACCGGATGGCCAGGAAACCCGCGGTCTCGGGTGCTGCGTCGGCGGGCTCCAGCAGGGGTAGCTGTACGGCGAGCCCTACCCGTGCGTCGCCGGTGGCGCGGACTTGGCGGACCGCGGCGAAGTGGGCGTCGAGCAGGACCTCGCCGACGCGGCGCCATGTCATCGGGTTGGTGACGCCGGGTGGGTGGTAGCCCTCCAGGTAGCCGTGCAGGGCGACCATCTGCGGTTCGTTGATGGTGCAGACGAACGGCATGAGCTCGCCGAGTACGGCGGTCACGTGGCGGCAGTAGCGGGCGAAGGTGCCGACCGCGTCCGGGGCGAGCCAGCCGCCGCGGGCGGCGAACCAACGCGGCAGCGTGAAGTGGTGCAGGGTGACGAACGCGGTCATGCCGGTGTCGCGTAGTGCGGTGAGGACCCGCCGGTAGTGCAGCAGCGCGGCGCGGCTGAACTCGCCGGGCGCGGGTTCGATTCGGGACCATTCGATCGACAGCCGGTGGGTGTTGTGCCCGAGGGACGCCAGGAGCGCGAAGTCGGCGGCGTACCGATGGAAATGGTCGATGCCGTCGCCGGACGACGCTCGCGCGAGGGACGCGGGGTCGTGTTCGAAGTCCCACCAGTCGTTATTGGTGTTGCCGCCTTCGACCTGGTGGGCCGAGGTGGCGCTGCCCCAGAGGAAGTCGTCGGGGAAGTCCACGTGGTACCTCTCGCCGTGACCGGGCCTGGCCTCCGCCGCCGGCGCGGAGGCCAGGCCGGGTCTCATCGGGTGGTGAAGGTGTAGGTCCCGGACGGCACCTGGTACTCGGCGTAGCCGCCGGCGACGCGCAGGAATTTCGCCCGGCGCGGGGTGCCGGTGACCCGGCCGCCCAGCGTCGGGACCTGGATGAGGGCGGTGGTGTTCGGCGGGACGGTGACGGTCAGCCGCAGCCGGTTGCCGTCGCGGTGCCATTCGGAGCGGGCGGTGCCCTGCGGGGTGGTGTAGTGGCCCTTGACGTGGGTGAGGTCACCGACGACCTTGGGCTGGACGACCAGCTCCCGGTAGGCGGTGGTGCCCGCGGCGGCCCGAATGCCGGCCAGGCCCGCGTGGAACCACTCCTCGATCTGGGCGAGGATCATGTGGTTCTTCGAGTCGCCTCGGTTCCACCGCTCCCCCATGGTCGTCATGCCGCCCGGGTTGGCGACGGTGGACTCCATGAAGTAGCCGTAACTGGGCTGTTCGTCCTCGTGGATCAGCTCCCACAGCACGTCGTCGCGGCCGCCGGCCGACAGCGCCCGCACGATCGGCGCCATGCCGATGGTGCCGCCGCTGAAGTGCGGGCCGTCGCCGACCGGATGGAACGCGTAGATCAGCTCCACCAGGGCATCGAGTACCCCCTCCCGCTCGGAGTCCGGGACCAGACCGGCGTCGAGCGCCAGAGCCTGCGCGGTCTGCGAGGCGCCGGCGGTGCCGGCGTTGCCGTCGGCGGTGTAGCGGCGCAGCGTCGTGTTGTAGAAGGCGTTGTTGAAGGCGGTCTTGATGTCGGCCGCGAGGGCCGTGTATTTGGCGGCGTCCGCCTGATGTCCGGTCAGGCGGGCCAGTTCGGCCAGCTCCTTAATCATCATGTAGTAGCCCCAGGTGCCGGTGATGCGGCCGGAGACCGGCTCGGCTGACACCCAGTCGGCGAGGGCGGCGTCGACGATGTTGCCGACGGCTTTCTGCCGGGCGATGTAGTCGGCGAAGCGCACCATCGGCTCGTAGTAGCGGGCCGCCGTCTCGGTGTCGCCGTACAGCTGCCGCAGGAACCCGGGCACCAGGATGATCGCGTTGCCCCAGTTGATCTCGTCGCCGAAGCGGCCGGTGTAGCCCCAGTCGTAGACCGGAGTCTTGAGCGCGACGTTGCCGGCCATCGGCGTGTCCGCGATCGACTGGCCCTCGACCAGGTGCCGCTCATGGGTACGCAGGTAGGCGTTGAGGTCGAAGTCGCGGTGGATCGAGCCCATCGGCATCGTGTAGTCCGCCGGGTAGGAGAGCTTCTCCCGGCCGGGGCAGTCGGTGAAGACGCTCATGATGTTGCCGGCGAACGAGTACCAGGCCATCTTGTGGATCCGGTTGACCCGCGCGTTCGACGTGATCACCGCGCCGGCGATCGGGGTCTCGGCCTGCACGCGCAGCCCGGTGATCGTGTCCTTGGTCGGCACGTAACCGTCCGGCAGGCCGGTGACCTGCACCCATTGCATGCCGAAGTAGTTGAAGTCCGGCCGCCACGTCTCCCCACCGCGCAACCCGGCCGTCGTGTACGTGTTGAACAGATCAACACCGCGGCTTCCGCCACCACCCTTGAGCGACGCCTGGTCGACGGTGCCGTCGGCCGCGAGGGATTCAGCCGGGGACACCCGGACGGTGGTCCCGGCCTGGACGCCGCCCCTGAGCTTGAGCAGCGGGAACCCGACGATGTTCTGCCCGAAGTCGAACACCCACGTACCCGGCACCGGGTTGGTGATCTTCACCGGTTCGTACCGGTCGGCGATCGTGATGGGCGGTGCGGTGCGGCCGACCAGCTTGGTGGCGAGGTTCGGCGGCGGCGCGATCCCGGCGGCGATCCACCCGGTGGGCGTGCCGTCCCGCCGCTTCGCGGCTGCCGACAGGTCTGACTTCGGGTGATCCCAGCCGGGCTGCTCGCGCCGGGCGTCGAAGTCCGAGCCCGAATACCAGGCGTCGGTGGTCAGCGGGCCCAGCACGGTGCGCCACTCGCGGTCCGAGACGATCACCGCCTTCCGGCCATCGGCGTACGTGATCTCGAGCCGCGCGATGAACCGGGGTGTTACGGCCGCTCCGGCGCTGGCATCGCTGGCCGCGATGTTGTTGCCGGAGCCGGTGACCGTGGCGCCGGCCGGGTGCGGCTTGGACAGCCCAGGTGTGAAGGTGATGCTGTCGGCGCCGATCGCGGTGATGACCCGGGACTCGAGGTTCTCGCCGCCGTCGCCGGTGTCGACGTTGATCGTGCCGCCGACGTGGTAGCCGGTGACGGCGCTCAGCGTGACAGTGGTGGCGCCGGCCTCGACGTCGGCGGTCAGCGCGCCGCTGCCCTTGAGCTGGCTCTGCCACCACGAGTACGGCGCGGTCCGCCCCACCGCCGGGTTGGTGACGCTGCGCCGGACGTAGGCGGGGCCGTTGCCGAGGCGTACCCCGACGGTGTTGGCGCCTTTGCGCACCTCGCCGGTGATGTCGTAGACGCGGTACTCGCTGGAGAGCTGGTAGTTGGAGTAGCCAGGCGCCAGCACCTCGTCGGTCAGCGTGCGGCCGTTGACGCTGGCCAGGTGCATGCCGACGCCGGACAGGTAGAGCCGGGCCCGGGTGACCTTGCGGCGCGGGTCGGCGGTGAACTGCCGGGCGAAGATCGGCATGGGCTGGGTCTCGGCGCGGCCGGGGTGTTCGATCCACCGCGCGGCGCCCCAGTCGGCCTGGTCGAGCAGGCCCATCTCCCAGGACGACGGCGCGCTCCAGTCGGTGGCGTGGCGGTTGGCGTCCCAGGCGCGGACCTGCCAGCTGAGCCGCTGCCGGGAGGTGAGCGGCTTGCCGGCGTAGCGGACCCCGGACTGGACCGCCGAGTCCACCTTGCCGGAGTCCCAGAGCAGCCGGTCGCGGGCGGCGTCCCAGACCCGGATCTGGTACGCGGTCTGCCGGTCGGCGGCAGCGGATGAGGTCTCGGCGAACCGCCAGCTCAGCACGGGATTCGGGCTGTCGAGGCCGAGAGGCTGGTCGGGGCGGCCGTCGACGCGCAGGCCGACCACGCGCGGGCCGGGGCCGTGGCCTACGCCGGTGGCCTCAGCCGGTCCGCCGGTCAGCACGGTCGCGGAAGGAATGGCAAGGGACAGTCCTAGTGCCGTACGTCGTTTCACGATCCCGCCTTGTAGTCGGTGTCCATGTCGGTGAGGACCTCGTCCGCTGTCGCCTGGTTGCTGAAGACCTCCTGCAGGCCGCTGAGCATGGTCTGCTGGACCTTGGCGTTGGGCCAGAGCTGGTCCATGAACGGCACGGTCCGGTTGTCCTTGACGAACGTGGTCAGGTCGGCCAGGCCGGGGTCGACGGTGGTGCCGGCGTCCGGCAGGGTCGGCAGGCTGCCCTGCGCCTCGTTGAAGATCTTCATGCCGGCCGGTGACATCACGAAGGTGACGAACTTCAGGGCCAGTTCCTTGTTCTTCGCCTTGGCGTTGACGCCGTACCCGGCGCCGGCAGCGGCCGGCATGAGGAACCCGGCCGGGTCGTCGGTGGCCGGCAGCGTCTTCATGGTGAACGTGCCGCTGGGGTTCTTCTGCTTGAGCAGCCCGATGATCCAGTTTCCCTGGATGATGCCGAGCGTCTTCCCGGTGGCCGCCAGTGTCTGGCTGGCCTCGTAACTGGTGCCGAGCGGGTCCTTCTGGAAGCAGCCGGCGCCGTTCATCTCCTGGTACTTCGCCATCGCGGTGGTCCACGGCGAGCCGGCGAAGGTTGCCTGCCCGGCGGCCATCTTGGTGTCGAAGTCCTTGTCGCCGCTGTAGACGGTGGTGGCGACCAGGGCGTAGAGCGCGATCTGGGTGACCCAGTTGTCCTGGATGCCGAGGGCGAAGGCGGGGGTGCCCTTGCCGGCGGCGGCCTTGCAGAACTTGAGCAGGTCGGTCCAGGTTCCGGGTGCGGTGAGCCCGGCCTTGGTCATGGCCTCGTCGTTGTAGACGGCGCCGATGCCGTTGAGCCCGAACAGCGCGTTGTAGGTCTTGCCCTCGTACTGGGCGACCTTCTGGAACGCCTCCGGCAGCTGCGCGGCCCACGGCTGGTCGGAGAGATCGAGCAGATAGCCGGGCTTGGCGATCACGTAGGTGGCGCCGGGGTTGCCGTTGCCCGGCCACACGGTCATCACGTCGGGGGCGGTGCCGGAGGACAGCTGGGTGCGGATCTGCTGCTGGTACTGGTCGGCGCCGCTGGTGGTCAGGTTGACCGTGACACCCGGGTTGGCGGCCTTGAACGCGTCGACGACCTTCTCGACGGAGCCCTGATCCACCGAGGCGATGGTCAGCGTCTGGTCGTCCCCGCCGTCACCGGACCCGGAGTTGGTGCCACTGGAGCAGGCGGCCAGAAGGGTGGCGGCGGTCATCGCGGCGGCGACGACCGCCATTCTGCGTGTGCGCATGGGTTCTCCCACTGTGGAGATCAATCAGACGGGGGTGGTGGAAGCGGTGAAGGTGTAGCGGCCGGACGTCAGCCGCAGGGTGAGACCTGCAGGGGACGGTTCGGCCCGGACGACCCCGGGGGTTTCGGCGGCGGGCACGTCGTTCTCGCCCACGCTGCCGGGGTCGGGCGTCGGAATTCGCAGTACGGCGGTGCAGCCCGGCGGCACCGTGACAGTCACGGTGAGCCGGTCGTCCTCGCGGGACCAGCCGCAGGCCACCAGGCCGCGGACGGTCTCCTGTTCGGCGCGCGCCCAGGTCAGGCGCCCGCCCGGGGTGGGGCGCAGCAACAGCTCGGAGTAGGCGACCGAGTCCGGGGTCTGGTCGATGCCGGCGACCCGGCCGTACAGCCAGTCGCCGACGCTGCCGAGGCTGTAGTGGTTGAACGAGTTCATCGCCGCGGACTGGAAACCGCCGTGGTCGGTCCAGCCGTCCCAGCGCTCCCAGATCGTGGTCGCGCCGTGCCGGATCGAATAGGCCCAGGACGGATATTCCTCCTGGTGCAGCAGCGCGTAGGCCAGATCGGCCCGGCCGTGCTCGGACAGCACCGGGCACAACAGCGACACCCCGACGAAGCCGGTGGTCAACCGGTAGCCCCGCTTTTCGATGTCAGCGGCCAGGTGACCGACGGCCGCATCGACCAGTGCCTCCGGGAGCAGGCCGAACGCGAGCGCCAGCAGGTACCCGGTCTGGGTGCCGCCCTTGACGCTGCCGTCGTCACCGACGAACGCGTCCTGGAACGCCGTGGTGATCGCGGCGTGCAGATCCCGGTAGCCGGCGGCGGGCCGACCGAGCACGTCTGCCGCGTCCGCGACGATCTGCGTGCTGCGCGCGAAGTACGCGGTAGCGAGGACGTCGCGTGGCGTCTCGGCGTCGACCTGCAGCCAGTCGCCGTAGGAGTTGCCGGCGCGGTTCTCCCAGAGCAGGCCGGGATTGTGCCGGTGGATGTGCCCGACCCACCGGGCCATCGCGTCGAAGCTGCGCTCGAGCACTCGCCGGTCGCCGTAGGTACGCCACAGCAGCCACGGGATGATGACGCCGCCGTCGCCCCAGGCCGGGGCACCCTCCCGCTCGAAGGCGATGATCGGCGCGACGTCGCGGAACGCCCCGTCGTCGTTCTGGCCGTCGACGACGTCGCGCATCCAGCGGGCGAAGAACGCGGACACGTCGGCGTTGCGGGTCGCGGTCGGCGCGAACACCTGCGCGTCGGCGAGCCAGCCGAGCCGCTCGTCGCGTTGCGGGCAGTCGGTGGGTACGGCCACGAAGTTGCCGCGCTGTCCCCAGCCGATGTTGGCGTGCAGCTGGTTGACCATCGGGTCGTCGCACTCGAACCGGCCGGTCCAGGGAGTGTCGCTGTGCAGCACCCGGGCCACCGCGTCGGGGGCCTCGGTGCAGCCGGTGACCTCGGCGTACCGGAAGCCGTGGAAGGTGAACCGCGGATCGAAGGTCTCGGTGTCGCCGCCGGCGGTGACGTAGGTGTCGGTGGCGGCGGCCCGGCGCAGGTTCGCGACGTAAAGTTCGCCGTCCTCCAGGACCTCGGCGTGCCGGACCACGATCCGCCGCCCGCCGGGCATTTCCGGCAACGTCAGCCGCACCCGGCCGACCAGGTTCTGCCCGAAGTCGATGACGAACCGGTCCGGTCCCCGCCGGTCCACCGCGACGGCCGGCAGCTCGGTGACGACCCGGATCGGCTCGTCCGGCTCAGCGACCAGCGGCCCGGTCCCGGTGTCGAGCACGGCGACCGGCCGGTTTCCGGACACGGCGCGGCGGGCGTCGACGTACTGGCCCATCATCAGGTCGGCGGCCCGGATGGGGCCGTCGCTCTCGGTCCAGTCGCTGCCGGTGGCGATGGTCTGCCGGGAGCCGTCAGGGAAGTCCACCACCAGCTGGGCGAGGAACGCCGGCGCGTCGCCGTAGTGGCGGGCCGGGCGGCGTGGGTCGAAGCCGACGTAGCCGCTCCACCAGCCGTCGGCGACGACCGCCGCGAGGGTGTTGTCGCCGGCTCGCACCTGCTCGGTGACGTCGTAGGTCTGGTACTGGATCCGGTGGTGGTACTCGGTCCAGCCCGGCGCGAGTTCCCGGTCGCCGACGCGGGCGCCGTTGAGTTCCGGTTCGTAGACGCCGCGGGCGGTGGCGTACAGCCGGGCGCGCACCGGACGCTGCGCCAGCTGGAACTCGTGACTCAGGTACAGCGGCGCCTCCTCCGGGCCGGGCGCGACCAGGTCCTCGTCGGTCGGCGGGTCGACCGGCGGCAGCGCCACCGGATCGCGGCCGATCCACACCGCCGCCCAGTCCTCCGGTTCCAGCAGACCGGTCTCGAACCAGCTCTCGGCGGTGCTCCCCGCCGTACCCGTCTCGTCCCAGATCTCGACGCGCCACCGGTAGCGGGTCGCCGACCGCAACGCGGCACCTTCCCAGCAGATGAGGAGGGTGTCGGCGGAAGCGCGGCGCCCGGTGTCCCAGACCGTCTCGCCGCCGGCGGTGGCGGTGATGCGGTAGGCGCTCTGTGCCGCGCCACGCCGGTCGCTGCGCAGCTTCCACGACAACCGCGGCTGTGGTTCGCCGAGTCCGAGGGGCTCGGTGCGCTGTTCTGTCTGCAAGCCGTAGGGAGTCATCCCTTCAGCCCTCCCGCGAATCCGTTGATGATGCTGCGCTGCAGGGCCAGGTAGACCGCGAGGACCGGCACGATGCTGATCAGCAGCGCGGCGAAGATGAGGTTCCAGTCGGAGACGAACTGGCCGACGAAGCCGGCCACAGCGACCGGCATCGTCTGCTGATCACTCCCGGACAGATAGAGCAGTGGAGTGAAGAAGTCGTTCCAGACGCTGACGGTGTTGAGCACCAGCGCGGTGACGGTGATCGGCTTGAGCATCGGCAGCACCACGTAGCGGAAGGCGCTCAGCGGCCCGCAGCCGTCGATGGTGGCGGCTTCTTCGAAGTCGCGCGGCAGCGCCCGCAGGAACCCGACGTAGAGGAACGTGGTGAACGGGACCTGCAACCCGGCGTAGAACAGCACCAGCGACCAGACCGAGCCGAGCAGCCCGAGGTCGCGGATGGTCTGGTAGAGCGGCAGCGCGGCGAGCTGGAACGGCAGGATCAACCCCAGCATGATCAGCAGGAAGGTGCCGCGGGACCAGTGCGCGGTCGACCGGGCCAGAGGATAGGCGGCCAGCGACGACACGGCCAGGACGATCAGGACGCTGACCGCGGTCACGATCACGCTGTTGATCAGGGCGCCGCCGAGACCGCCTTCCTGCCAGGCCTGGGTGAAGTTGGCGAGGGTGGGTGCGGTGGTGGGACTGATCGGGGACGAGGTGTCGGACGGCGCCCGGATCGCGAGGTTGACCAGGACGTAGACCGGGAAGGCGAAGACGATCGCCACCGCGATCATGAGAATTTCGAGCGCGAGGGTACGCCGGGTGTAGCGGTTCATGACGCGGCCTTCTCATTGCGGTTCAGGACGGCGTACTGACCGGCGGACGCGACAGCGACGATGGCGGTCAGCACCACGGCGAGGGCGATGCTGTAGCCGAACTCGCCGAGGGTGAACGCGTCCTTGTAGATCAGCGTGGAGATGGTGTCGGTGGCGTGCCCGGGCCCGCCGCCCGTGAGGGCGTACACCTGGTCGAACAGTTTGATCCCGCCGATGATCGACAGCATCAGGTTGATCGTGATCGCCGGCGCCAGCAGCGGCCGGATGATCGACCAGAAGCGGCGGACCGGTCCGCTGCCGTCGATGGCGGCCGCTTCGTAGATCTCCTTGGGCACCGACTGCAGCCCGGCCAGGAAGATGACCATCGAGTAGCCGGCGAACTGCCACACCACGACCAGGACGATCATCCAGAGAGCCAGGTCGGGGTCGCCGAGCCAGTTCTGCCGCCAGGAGTCCAGACCGATCGCGCTGAGCAGGCTGTTGACCGCGCCGTCCGGGCCGAGCAGGTTGCGCCACAGGTAGGCGGTGACGATCGGAGTGATCACCGCCGGGGCGAACAGCAGAGCGCGCAGGAAGTTCCGGCTCTTGATCATGGTGTTGACGCCGAGGGCGAGCAGTAGGCCGATGCCATTCTGGATCACGGTGATGGCCACCGCGATCAGCAGGGTGTGCCAGATGGCTTGCAGAGCGTCGGGGTCGTCGGCGATGGCGGTGAAGTTGTCGAGACCGATGAACGCGAAGGCGGGGTCGAGGCCGTCCCAGTCGGTGAAGGCGTAGTAAACCCCGCGGGCGCTCGGGACGAGCACGACGAAGGTGAACAGCAGCAGTGCCGGGACGGTGAACCACCACGGTGGCGCGGCACGTCCCCGGGGGGACCGGGTCGCGGCCGCCGTCCGTTCCGGGAGTCGTTCTTGCAGATCGGTTGTCACGGAGAACCCACCTTGCTGAATCGTTTCATGATCAGGTGGACGGCCGCGGCACCGACGCCGGTATCGGGGCGGCCACCACGGCGCCGGAGTGATGTGGGTAACGTTTTCCAAATGTTTCGCCGACCTTACGAGCGCGTGCCGAACAGCGTCAAGAGGTTGGTGACCACGAATCTCGGCCTTTCCTGGCGACAGCCCTCCGCTTCCGTAGGGCGCCGTTGATCTCTATGGTGGGTAACGTTTCACCAAGCAGGGAGAGTGCATGCACCAACAGCCCGCCACCGCCCGAAGGGTGACGATCGTGGACGTGGCGCGGCAGGCGGGAGTGTCGACCACAGCGGTGTCAAAAGTGCTGCGCAACGCGTACGGCACGAGCCCGCACATGCGCAGCCGGGTCCGCGCGGCCGTCGACGAGCTCGGCTACCGCCCCTCAGCCGCCGCCCGGGCCCTGCGCGGACGCACCTGGACCCTCGGCGTGATGCTGCCCGACGTGCGGAACCCGTTCTTCGCCGACATCCTGGACGGCGTCGCCGAACACCTCGACGACACCGAATATCAGCTGTTCATGACCTCCGGCTGCAACGACGCGACAAGCGAGGCCCGGGTCACCGAAGCGATGATCGACCACAGCATGGACGGCCTCATCCTCATCGCCCCCGTCTCGCCGCCCGCGCACCTCGACCGCCTCGCACGGACCGCGCCGACCGTGGTCATCGGCCGGCACAGCCACTCGTCCCGCTTCGACACCGTCAACGACGACGACTTCACCGGCGCGGCCCTGATGGTGGCGCACCTCGCCGGGCTCGGACACCACCGGATCGCGCACATCGAGCACCACGAAAGCGACCGGGTCCGGCTCGCCGAAATGCCCAACGCATTGCGTGCCGACGGCTACCGCCATGCCATGCACCAGCACGGCCTCGGCGAGCGCGTCGACATCGCCTCCACGACCTACACCCGCGACGGCGGATACCATGGCGCCCGGATTTTGCTGGGCCGGAAGAACCCGCCCACCGCGATCTTCGCGGGCGCCGACGTGGTCGCTCTGGGAGTCCTTGACGCACTCACCGAGGCCGGCCTGTCCGCGCCCGGCGACGTCTCCGTCGCCGGCTACGACAACATCACCCTGGCCGGATTCCGGAAGATCTCGCTGACCAGCGTGGACCAGGCCGGCCACCGGATCGGCAGCACAGCGGCGCGGCTGCTGCTCGAGCGCATCACCGATCCCACCCGGCCGACCGCTCAGGTGAAGCTCTCCCCCACCGCCGTCCTGCGGGGCACGACCGGGCCGCCACGCTGATCAGTACGCTTTTGCTCGAACCCGCCCCCGAGAAGTGTTCACTCACCCCAAGGAGACCAGGTGGACAAGCCCGCGCCCCGTCGCGTCACCATCGTCGACGTCGCGCGCCACGCCCAGGTGTCCACCACCGCCGTCTCCAAGGTGCTGCGCAACGCCTACGGCGCCAGCCCGGCCATGCGCACCAAGGTGCAGCAGGCGATCGCCGAGCTCGGGTACCGGCCGTCCGCCGCCGCCCGGGGCCTGCGCGGGCAGACCTACACCATCGGCGTGATGCTGCCGGAGTTGCGCAACCTGTTCTTCGCCGACATCCTCGACGGGATCACCGCTCAGCTCGGCGACAGCGACTACCAGGTGCTGCTGGCGCCTGGCTGCAACGGCGAGAAGGCCGAAGCCCGGGTCATCGACGCGATGATCGACCGCAGCATGGACGGCCTGGTGCTGATCGCCCCGGTGTCGGCGAAGAGCCGGCTGAACGAGGTCGCCCGGAGCGTGCCGACCGTGGTCGTCGGCCGGCACGGTTCCTCGCCTGCCTACGACAGCGTCACCGACGACGACATCGCCGGGGCCGCCCTGGTCGTGGACCACCTCGTCGAGCTGGGCCACCGTCGTATCGCCCACATCGAGCACCACGAGACCGACCGCGTCAGGCTGGCTGAGATGCCCAATGCGCAACGTGCCCACGGCTACCGCGAGGCGATGATCGCCCATGGCCTCGAAGCCGAGATCGACATCGCGTCGACCAGCTACACCCAGGCCGGCGGATACCTGGGCGCCCAGCAGCTGCTCGATCGCCCGGTGCGGCCCACCGCGATCTTCGCCGGCGCCGACGTCGTCGCGCTCGGAGCGCTGGAGGCGATCGCCGAAGCGGGCTTGTCGGTGCCCGGCGACATCTCGGTCGCCGGCTACGACAACAGCGCCCTCGCCGCGTTCGGCCCGATCTCGCTGACCAGCGTCGACCAGGACGGCCGGCAGATGGGCGCCAACGCCGCCCGCCTGCTGGTCGACCGCATCGGTCAGCGGGACCGCCGTACCGCCCAGGTCAAGCTGTCACCGACCCTGGTGGTGCGGCGCACCACCGCAGCCCGGTGAGCATCACCGGATCACACTGCGGAAAGTCGGTCCCAGAAGGCGGCCAGGGTAGCCGCGCCGGCGAGGAGCACGTCGATGGAGACCCGCTCGTTGCTGTCGTGCCAGTGGTCTTCGGGCAGACTCGTCGCCGTCAGCAATCAGCGCCGCTGCTGGGCCGGAGCGGGTAGCGAGTCAACGCACCTCGTGGGCGTCGTGCTCGACCGCGGTCGCGTCGTGGGTGAGGTCGGGATCGGTGGCGGGCTGGGGCACGCAGAGCAGCAGCGCTTGCGGTCGTACGGTGACCAGCAGGTCCTTGCCCGGGTCGATGAGGTCGCCGTCGAGCTGGCGCGGCTGAACGCGCTGGCTGCGGATCCGCACGCGTGTGGCGGTGTAGGTCTCCATGCTCGGCACACGCGGTTTGCGGCGCACCACGCCCCAGCCGAGGGCGGCCCAGTGGCGCAGGGTACGAGGGCTGAGGATGGCGACGTCGAGCAGGCCGTCGTCGGGTCGTGCGTCGCTGAGAAGTCGCATGCCGCCCTGCAGCCGGCCGACGTTGCCGACGATGACGGTACGAGGCCGGCGGGTGAAGGACGGCTTGTCGTCGAGGGTGATGCGCAGGTGCATGGGGCGGTCGCGAAGGTGCTGGACGGCTCCGGCGGCGTAGGCGAGCCAGCCGATGTGCTTCTTGGCAGTGTCGCTGGTGGCGTCGAGCATGTGGGCGTCGAAGCCCATGCCGGCCATCACCGCGAAGCTCTGCTCGCCGACCGCTCCCACGTCGATGCGCCGGCGGCCGCCCTGCAGAACCACCTCGAGACCGGTGGCCAGGTCATCGGAGAGCCCGAGGTTGGCGGCCAGCAGGTTGCCGGTACCGGCGGGCAGCACGGCCAGCGCGACGTCGGAGCCGGCCAGGGCGGTCACGCAGGCCATCACGGTGCCGTCGCCACCACAGGCGAAGACGAGTTCGGCGCCGTCGCGGATCGCCTGGGTGGCCTGGCCGGCGCCGGGGTCGTCGACGGTCGTCTCGAGCCACATCGGTTCCGGCCAGCCCTTGGCGGTGAGAGCGTCGGTGACGCTACGGCGCAGCGCGTCGAGGTCGGGCACTTTCACCGGGTTCACAACGACGGCTGATCGTAGGGGGCCGGTAACGGTCATGACATCCACGGGAGAGTCCCTTTCGGTGCGGAAAGCGGCCGCCGCCTGCCCCGTCCGGGGTCGGCGGCGGCCGTCAGCATTCGTCAGGCGCCGGCGTGGTCACGGCTGTCTGACTTCGCCAGGCCGCAGCTGACCAGGTAGCCGATGGACGAGGTTCGCCGCGCAACGGTCATCCGTTGCCGTCGAGGACGTATTGCCCTGAGTGGATTTCGCCAAACAGGGGGGTGACACCGGCGTCGACGGCACTCGCGGCAGATCGAACGACGCGCTACCCATGTCCGCCGCGTCCGGGCCGGATCACTGCGGCGGGCCGGCCGCCGGTGACGGGGACCGCCGTGCGCTGGTGGAGGAGATCCACGCCCGGCTCGGCGCGGCCTTCGAGCTGATCCGCCTCGACGAACTGAACCCCGGCGGGTACGAGCAGGCAGCCGAATCCCTCCCGCCCCGCACCGGCGACCTGGCTGAAGCAACCCGCGACGAGCTCTACCGGAAGGCGCAGAAGGCCGACATCCCCGGCCGGTCACACATGAACAAGGACCAGCTGATCGAGGCGCTCCGCGAGCAGGATTGACGCCGAACCAGCCGCTACCCCGGTTCCTACGACGCGCTGACCGACCGGCCATCCGAGCCTCACGCCGCGGCGACACGCAAGGCGATGCCGATGCCGATGCAATGGGCGGCGAACGCCGCGACAGTGAAGGCGTGAAAGACCTCGTGGAACCCGAACCAGCGCGGGCTCGGGTCAGGCCGTTTGAGGCCATAGACCACAGCACCGAGGGTGTAGAGCACCCCACCGAGAAACAGGAACGTGACGACCGGCGCACCGCCGGAACGCCAGAAGCCGGGCAGGTAGATCACCGCCACCCAGCCCAGGGCTATGTACACCGGCACGTACAGCCAGCGCGGGGCGCCGACCCAGAGCACCCGGAAGGCGACACCGGCCAGCGACCCGCACCACACGATCCACAACAACGTCCGCGCCTGTCCGGGCGGCAGCACGAGCACACAGAACGGCGTGTAGGTGCCGGCGATGATCAGGAAGATGTTCGCGTGGTCGAAGCGCCGCAGCACGTTCTCCACGCGGGCGGTCCAGTGCCCGCGGTGATACAGCGCGCTCACGCCGAACAGCAGCGCCGCCGACAGTGTGAACACCGCCAGGGCCACTCGGGATCCGTCGTCCGGCGACAGCACGGTCAACAGAGCGCCGGCAGCGACGGCCACCGGAAAGGTACCGGCATGCAGCCACCCGCGGAGCCGGGGCTTGACCAGGCCGCTGAGGTGGTCCAGGCCCTGTTCGACTCGATCTTCCAGCCGGTGCAGGCTCGCGTCGAGCCCGGCTGCCGGACGGTCGCCGGCTGCCGCTCGCCGGGTGCGGTCCCTACTCACGTCACCGGCGTTACCCATCCGAACGGCATTGATAACCGGTGGGGCGCAAGCATGTCCCGGCGCGCGGGACGCGGCCCGAAGTAGGACCGCGCCCTCGAGGATCGGTGAGCGCGCGGGCGTATGACATCGACCGCCGCACTGCTCGACGGGAGCGCCCGAGCCGCGGAACGGCTCACAGCGCCACTCGTGGTCGTACCCTCTGCCTCGTTGCGGCGACCCATCGCCGGCTTGTGGCATACCGTCCGCTGGCTCCGTGTCAGCTGACGGCGTCGAGGGGGGCCTGGTTGTCGGCCTCCGGCAGTTCGGTGTCGGAGCGGGCCGGAGCTGGGCTGATCCACCGAGCGAGCAGCACGGTCGCGTCGTCCTGCAGGCAGTCGTCCTGACGGTCCAGGATGGCGTGGACCAGCCGGCGGGCGGTCTCCGGCAACGACAACTGGTCGGCGATGGCTTTGACGGTGAAATCGACGAGCCGGTCGATACCGAACGGCTCGCCGTCACTGGACCGGGCCTCGATGATGCCGTCGGTGTAGAGGAGTACGTGGTCGCCGGGCTCGAGGGACTCCTCGACGACGACCGGAGGCCGGTGGTGACCGAGCGAGACCGGCAAAGCTGTCGGGGTCGGGAGCACCTTGACCGCTTTGCCCTGGCGGATGACCACACCTCCGGGGTGTCCCGCGGAGATCACCCGTAGCACACCGGTGCGCTGATCGAGTTCGGCGAGCACGGCGGTGGTCAGGCCCCACCGGTCGTGGTGCTGTACGGCGCCGTCGATGCGGTGATAGGTGTCGACCAGGTCGAGGCCGGCGCGGCGGGCGTTGCGGTAGGCCGCCAGCGCGAGCGAGGCCAGCATGACCGCCCGCATTCCCCCGGTCGAACCGTGGCCGACGGCGTCGAACAGCGCCAGGTGCGCGATGTCGCCGTTGACGGCGTAGTCGAAGGCGTCCCCGCCGACGTCGTAGCACGGCTCCAGAATCCCGCTGATCACCAGATGGCCGGTGGAGAACGTCAATGGCGGCAGCTGGGCGCGCAGCATCTCCGCCGCCAACAGCATGGGTTCCCGGCGGCGCAACCGTTCGATGGTGTCGCTGTAGCGGTCACGGGTGACGAGCAACTCGGCCAGCAGCGCCGCGACCGTCGCACAGTCCTCCACCGTCGATTCCCCGACCGGACCGGCCAGGACGGCTTCAAGGACGCCGAGACGTTCGGCACCATTGATCAGCGGCACCCACAGCCGGACGCCCTCGGGTTCGGCATCGCTCACGCAGGCGGCGACCGTGGTGTACGCGCGCCCCGCGAGAGTGCCGTCGATCATGAACCGGTCACGGGGCGGAGCATCCCCGGCTACCAAAGGCAGGAGCTCGCGCTGCTGATGATCCACCAAATAGATGATCATGGCGGTGGCGCCGACGAGCGCGGCAGCTCGCATCGCCATCTGCGGAAGGTCGTCCGGCCGGGCATGGTGCGACTGTCGCAGCAACCGGCCCAGAGCTTCGATCCCACTCACTGCACCCTCCTCACCATGACGCCAGAGGCAGTGTGTCGCACACGGGCCTCTCCCGCCGAACCGGAGGACGTACATCACTCGGCACCGGCGCCTGCCGCCCGCACTCACCCGACAACGCCTGGAAACCCGGCTGAGCCCGCCAGGCTCAAGC
Organism: Actinoplanes sp. NPDC023936; assembly: GCF_040639325.1. Lineage (NCBI taxonomy): Bacteria > Bacillati > Actinomycetota > Actinomycetes > Micromonosporales > Micromonosporaceae > Actinoplanes > Actinoplanes sp. NPDC023936. Next base: position 61,465 of record NZ_JBEZZR010000047.1, read on the forward strand.
CTCCGGCAGACGCCTGAATCGCACGAAAGTGGCGCTCGAGCTCACCGACACGACCACTTGGACGCGCAACGGGTACTCGGGTGACCGGGAAGTGCTCGGGTGGCTGCGGCCGCCGTGGGCGCGGCGGCGATGAGGGGTACGGCGGCGCCTGCACCGAGCAGTGAACGCCGATTCATACCTATGTGGTCGGACGGCGAGGCGCCGAGGTTCCCGCACGTTCGCAAGGCACGCCGCAGATGCCGCTCCACAGTGGGGCGGTACTAATCAGCCAGTCACTCGCCCGAGCCGACCACCAGGCGCACGTCCGGCGACGGGGCATATCCAGCCGCGACGGCACGAGCTGCGTCACTAGCCGCCTGTACCGGCCCGACGGGCAGAGGAGGAGACGGCGCCTCCGTTCTCCCGGACATGCCCAGCAACGCCGGCTACCTCCTCACCGTTATGGTCGCCGGACGCCTCGCTGACCACCTGAAGCGCGCGGTCGGCGCGGTTGGCGGCGATCAGCCCGTCGAGCGCGTCGAGGGTATGGGCGAGGTCGGCGATGTGGGCGGCGAGACGATCCCGTTCATGGATGAGCCGGGCGTGGGCGGCGTCGGAGTTCGTGACGGCCGGTGACTGCAGGCAGGGCAGCAGGGCGCGGATCGTCTGGCTGGTCAGGCCGGCCGCGTAGAGCCGTCGTAGGAGCAGGACCCGGCTGATCTCGTCTTCGGTGTAGTGGCGTTGTCCGCCTTTGGTGCGCGTGCTGCGTAACAATTCCTGCTCTTCGTAGTGCCGCAGCGAGCGGATGCTCGCTCCGGTGTGTGCTGCCAATTCTCCGATCCGCATCGGCACCTCTCTTCTGTGCTGCCCGTCACTAGTCGTTGTACCTCACACTTATGTGAGGTTCTACGGTAACCGCAGCACACCAATTCGGTGTGGGACGCCTATCGGCGGACGGCTGCAAGACGGAGTACACGATGAACTACTCGGATCTGCCCGCTATCCACGTCACCCTCGAGGAGAAAGTGGCCACGGTCAGCATCGACAATCCGCCGGTCAACCTTCTCGACGAGAAGCTCATTCCCTCGCTACGCGCGTTCGCGACCCGGGTGAAGGACGACAGCCGGGTCCGCGTGATCGTCTTCGAGAGCGCCAATCCGGACCTGTTCCTCGCGCACGGTGAGATGCGCTTCGTCACCGAGCCGCACAGGCTGGCGGCTGCGGCAGCGGGCGCCGACATCATCCCGGGCCTGAACGCGATGCAGAGCCTGCACGAGCAGATCCGCGCCCTCCCGCAGGTCACCATCGGCAAGATCGAAGGCTTCGCCCGCGGCGGTGGCCACGAGTTCCTGATGGCGTTGAACATGCGCTTCGGGGCGATCGGCCGCACCGGGCTGTCCCTGCCCGAAGCTCTGGTCGGCATCCTGCCCGGTGGTGGCGGCACTCAGTATCTGACTGCCCTGACCGGGCACGCCCGCGCGCTTGAGCTCATCCTGTCCGGCGAGCCGGCCGACGCCGAGCTGGCGGAACGGTACGGATTGATCAACCGGGCGTTGCCCGCTGAGGAGCTGGACTCGTTCGTCACCACTCTTGCTCGCCGGATCGCCACCCTCGACCTTGAGGTCATCGCCGCGGTGAAGACCCTCGTGGGGGCAGCCGCGGCGGCCATCGATGAAGCGGCTCTCGCCGCTGAGAACGACGCCTTCATCAAGCTGGCCACTGCTGACGACGGGACGCTGACCCGCCGGCTGCTCGCCTCCGGCGCGCAGACCCTCGACGGCGAACGCCGGTTCGAGGAGATCCTGCTGAGCGTCCGCTGAACGCCGGCCGGCCGATGCCGGCACCCGGCGGTTCGACCGCGAACGCGACTTTGGACCGGCCGTGGATGTCCGCCCCGGGCGCCCGCGTCCAGCTTCCCCGGCCCCAGGCGCAGCGTTCGGCCACGCCGTGAACCGCATGCGGGGAGGGAGGGTACCGGTTGGCGATCGCGGTGAATCTCATCATGACGAGCTCCCGGCAAGGCAGATTCCTCGATGCCACGCGAGTCGATGTGCGGACGCCTCAAGAACCTGGAGGTGCGATGATCGGCAGCTGTGACGAGCAGCGGCGGTCTCACCTCGAGGGGTACGACACTGGGACAGGTGGCCGCGCCGTCAGGCAGTGTGGTTTTGGCGTGCGCGGGATTTCTGAACGAATGGGCGGAGCTCGGCGAGCCGTTGTCCGTCCGGGCGATGCGGGCGGCGGGGGCCGGCAGCGCCTGCATCCGGGATTGGCTCGCCGAAGCGGGGGCCGTGCCGGCCGGGCGGGGGCCGTTGACGGTGACCGCCGATACCCGGGCCGGCGCCTATCAGCCGATCGACGCGAGCGACGCGATCGCCGTGCTGAGCATCGACCTGGGTCTACCCTTCCCCGCCGTGGCGGCCAGGAAGGGACCGAAGCTGCTAGGCGATCTGCCGGTGGATCGGTGTGGAATGGTCATCGGTGATGCACGTGCGCTCGACTCCTGGGTCGGGTCTCTGCACGGCGAGACGACCGTCGACGCGCTGGCCGACGTACGGATCTGGGGCAAGGGCGCGCAGCAAGCGTGGGAACACTTCGACGCCCCGCGACTTCCGACAGCCCTCGGGGATGACAGCCATGGGTGGCTCGACCTGCCAGTCGAGATCGCGCGCGAGCGGGCCGCAATGATCAACGACTGGGCAGGCACTCGGGGTCACTACCCGCACATGGCGCATGTCGACCTGCACAGCCATCACCATCTCGGATGGCGAGCAGGCTGGCAGCACCCTCTCCGCACTGGAGTGATCGAGGTGGCGGGCTGCCCGATCCTCTGCGTCGCTTGGTCACCGTTCGAGCTACAGCGCTTCACCGGGGGACGGTCCGCCGGGCAGGTCTATCCCGTGACCTTGGAAGACGTCGATGGCCGAGCCACCCTCCGTTGGGCCATTCCCCCATGGAGGCGGAAGCCTGACCCCTTGCGAACCAGCGTCCTCTTCTCGCCGCAATGATTGCGCTTCGCTCCAGCGCCTCATGAGACAAGCTCATTGCCCGCATCCGCGGGCGCCGGCAGCGTCCTGACACCGCTGCGCCCAGCCCAGGCCAACCACTCAAGGTGGTCCCCACCGGGCATGCCACAATGCCACTTAGCTTAAGTTGATCTTGATGGCTTCGGGTGTCGGTCGTGGGTGGCTGCCGATGGTTCTGGTGTGATGGCCGCCGTGTCGGGTGTGGATGTCACAGCGGATCAGGTATCGGTCGGGGTCCTTGTCACGGCGGTGCCGCGGGACGCGG
>NZ_JBEZZR010000048.1:0-59139 GCF_040639325.1 Actinoplanes sp. NPDC023936
GCCCTACGGGCCGCCCCAGCGGCAGCCCACCACCCACCCGAACCGAATCACCAGCCACTGCCCACGAGCAGCCAACCCCAAAAACCAACAGGCTCTATGGCGTAGGTAGGCGTTCACGATGGCGTTGTGTGCGGCTTCACTCACGCTCGCGATGGGTTGTGTGCGGCTTCATCCGCGCTCGCGACGGCGTTGTGTGTGTCCTGGCCTCGTTCACGCTCGCGATGGCGTTGTGTGCGTCCTCAGCCGCGCTCAGGGTGCCGATCTTGGACGATTCGCGCACGCGCGGGTGAGCCCGCGAGCGGGGCGGGAGACGAGTGGCCGGCAAGCGTGCGGGCTGGGCGGGGTGCGGGGCAAGCGTGCGGGCTGGGCGGCGTGCGGGGCAGGCACGCGTGGCTGGGCGGGGTGCGGGGCAGGCACGCGTGGCCGGGAGGCGTGCCGCCGGGAGGCGTGCGGGCTGGGCGGCGGCGGGAGGCGGCGTTCGGCAGGGGCGCGCGGGTGGGATGGACCACTGACGTGTCCCGGCGGCCGCGCTGCGGCCGGGGGACGGCAGGTGGTCGCGCGGACTCTTGGGGACGGTGGGACCGGCGGGGGGCGGGGTCGTCCGTACCTGATGGGGTTTCAGGAAGCGGGGACCGGCTCGGCCGGCTGGACCACCGTGGGGGTGGAGCGGTCCGTGGGGCGCGGGAGCTCGGGGCGGGTGCGCAGGGACCAGAGGACGGCCAGGGTGGCGGTCCAGGTGATGGCGGCGCCGAGCATGTGGGCGGCCACCAGGATCACCGGGAGATGGGTGAAGTACTGGACGAAGCCGATGAGGCCCTGACCGAATTCGACAACGATGAGGACGCCGGCGGCGCGGATCGTGGCGGCCGGGGCGTTCAGCGCGCGGAGGGCGAACCAGAGGGCGACGGAGAGGCCGATCAGCAGGAAGACCAGGTCGGCGTGGACCTGGGAGATCGCGGCCGGATCGAGGCCGTTGCGCTTGGCGCCCTGGTCGCCGGCGTGCGGGCCGCTGCCGGTGACCACGACGCCGACCGCGATCACGGCGAAGCTGGCCAGCGCGGTGATCCAGGCCAGGTGGCGGATCGGTGCGGGGACCAGCGGGACCGGCTTGCCGTCGCCCTCGTCGACGCGGCGCCAGAGCGCGTAGCACCCGGCGATCAGCGCGATCGAGAGGATGAAGTGCAGGCCGACCACCCACGGGTTGAGTTTCGTGAGCACCGTGATGCCGCCGACCACGCCCTGGCCGGGGACGCCGAGCGCGACAGCGATCGACAGCACGATCAGCGATTTGCGGCGCGGGCGGCTGACCAGCGCGGCGAAGAACGTGGCGAAGGCGAGAGCCACCAGGACGAAGGTGAGCAGCCGGTTGCCGAACTCGATCACGCCGTGGACGCCCATCTCGGCGGTCGTCGTGTAGGAGTCGTCGGTGCATTTCGGCCATGTCGGGCAACCGAGGCCGGAACCGGTCAGGCGGACCGCCGCGCCGGTGACGATCAATCCGGCGTTCGCCACCAGGGAGGCCAGGGCGAGCGGGCGCAGCGCGGACGCCAGGCGCTGCCCGGGGCGGGACAGCGAAGCGGACTCCAGGAGCGATCGGGAGGACTTCACGCGAGGGATCGTACGCGCGGGGTCCGACACGAATCTGGGCAGCTCCGATAACCGGTGTGGTGGATCACCGGGGTTCGGTTTGCAGGGCCTCGCGGAAATACGTAACGTTGGAGTAGTGAAAAACGAGGTGCTGATCCCGATGAGTGCGGTGGCGTCTGCCACGGCCTCGGACGGCCGCACCCGTGACCGGGTGGCGCAGCTGCTCCTGACGCGTGGCGCCACGACTGCCGCCGCGCTCGGAGCGGAGCTGGGGTTGAGCCCGGCAGCCATCCGCAAGCACCTCGACGCGATGCTCGCCGAGCAGCTCGTCGAAGCGCGCGAGCTGCGCAGCGACAAACCACGGGGGCGTGGCCGGCCGGCCAAGGCCTTCGTGCTCACCGCTGCCGGCCGCGAGGATCTCAACAACAACCACCCGCATCATTACGACGGCATCGCCACCGCCGCGCTCCGGTGGATCGTGGAGCATCACGGGCCGGAGGCGCTGGGCGCCTTCGCCTCTGCCCAGGTCCGAGCTCTCGAGGAGCGTCTCAAGGCCGCCATGCTGGCGGCCGGAACCGACCCGACGGCACGGGTGGAGGCGCTCGCCGAGGCGCTGACCGCCGAGGGTTACGCTGCGAGCGCGACCACGATCGCGTCCGGCGGGCAACTGTGCCAGCATCACTGCCCGGTGGCTCACGTGGCTGCCGAGTTTCCTCAGCTGTGCGACGCCGAGACCGAAGTCATCTCACGGCTCATCGGCACCCACGTTCAGCGCCTCGCCACCATCGCGCACGGCGACGGGGTGTGCACCACGCACATCCCGAGCTCGTCAGGCGCACCCACCGCAATCACGGTTAGGACAGATACATGACTGACCAGATCGTCACTCAGGAAGAGCACCTCGCCGCTCTTGGTCGGTACGAGTACGGCTGGGCCGACACCGACACCGCGGGCGCGACCGCCCAGCGCGGTCTGTCCGAGGCGGTGGTGCGCAACATCTCGGCGCTGAAGAACGAGCCGCAGTGGATGCTCGACCTGCGTCTCAAGGGCCTGCGCCTGTTCGACCGCAAGCCGATGCCGAACTGGGGCGCCGACCTCACCGGGATCGACTTCCAGAACATCAAGTACTTCGTGCGCTCCACCGAGAAGCAGGCGGCCACCTGGGACGACCTGCCCGCGGACATCAAGGCGACGTACGACAAGCTCGGCATCCCCGAGGCGGAGAAGCAGCGCCTGGTCTCCGGTGTCGCCGCGCAGTACGAGTCCGAGGTCGTCTACCACGCGATCCGTGAGGACCTGGAGCAGCAGGGCGTCCTCTTCCTGGACACCGACACCGCGCTGCGGGAGCACGAGGAGCTCTTCAAGGAGTACTTCGGCACCGTCATCCCGGTCGGCGACAACAAGTTCGCCGCGCTGAACACCAGCGTGTGGTCCGGCGGCTCGTTCATCTACGTGCCGAAGGGCGTGCACGTGGACATCCCGCTGCAGGCCTACTTCCGGATCAACACGGAGAACATGGGCCAGTTCGAGCGGACCCTGATCATCGCCGACGAGGGCAGCTACATCCACTACGTCGAGGGCTGCACCGCGCCGATCTACTCGTCCGACTCGCTGCACTCCGCGGTCGTCGAGATCGTCGTGAAGAAGAACGCCCGGGTGCGGTACACGACCATCCAGAACTGGTCGAACAACGTGTACAACCTGGTCACCAAGCGCGCCACCTGCGAAGAGGGCGCGACCATGGAGTGGGTCGACGGCAACATCGGCTCCAAGGTGACGATGAAGTACCCGGCGGTCTACATGACCGGCCCGCACGCCAAGGGCGAGGTGCTCTCGATCGCGATGGCCGGCGAGGGCCAGCACCAGGACTCCGGCGCCAAGATGGTGCACGCCGCGCCGCACACCTCCTCGACGATCATCTCGAAGTCGATCGCCCGTGGTGGCGGCCGGACGTCGTACCGGGGTCTCGTGCAGGTGCTGGAGGGCTCGTCGAGCTCGAAGAGCACCGTCAAGTGCGACGCGCTCCTGGTCGACACGATCTCCCGCTCGGACACGTACCCGTACGTCGACATCCGCGAGGACGACGTGAACATGGGGCACGAGGCGACCGTCTCCAAGGTCAGCGAGGACCAGCTCTTCTACCTGATGAGCCGGGGCCTGACCGAGGACGAGGCGATGGCGATGATCGTGCGTGGCTTCATCGAGCCGATCGCCAAGGAGCTCCCGATGGAGTACGCGCTGGAGCTGAACCGCCTGATCGAGCTGCAGATGGAAGGGGCCGTGGGTTAATCAGCCCGGCCTTTTAGAAGCGTTAGAAGCGGACCTAAAGGACAAGATGACTACCGAGGCCATCGCCCCGCCGAGCACCAAGTCGCAGGTGCTGCGCTCCTTCGACGTCGCCGACTTCCCGGCCCTGAACGGCCTGGAGGAGGAATGGCGTTTCACCCCGCTCAAGCGGCTCCGTGACCTGGTCAAGGCCACGTCCCTGACCGGTGCCGCGCCGAGCGTCGAGTACGGCGACCTGCCGGCCGGCGTGCGGGTCTCCACCGCGGACGACGTCGAGCCGGTGCTGACCCCGTTCGACCGGGTCAGCGCCCTGGCGTACGGGTCGGCCGCCGGTGTCACAGTGATCGAGGTGGCGGCCGAGGCCGAGCCCGCGGAGGCGGCGGTCATCCGGCTCGTCGGCAAGGGCGGCGACGCCGCGGCCGCGCGCACCTTCGTGAAGGTGGGCAACTTCGCCAAGGTGACGATCGTGCTGGAGCAGACCGGTTCGGTCACGCTCGCCGACAACATCGAGGTGGTGATCGGCGACAGCGCGCAGCTGACGTTCGTGACCCTGGCCGAGTGGGACGCCGACGCGGTGCAGGCCCAGCACGTGAAGTTCCGGGTCGGCAAGGACGCCCGGGTCCAGCACCTGCAGGTGACCCTCGGTGGCGACCTGGTCCGGCAGTTCACCAGCGTGGAGTACGCGGGACGCGGCGGCGACGCCGAGCTGTTCGGCCTCTACTTCGCCGACGCCGGTCAGCACCAGGAGCACCGCCAGCTGGTCGACCACAGCGTGCCGGACTGCCGCAGCTACGTGGGTTACCGGGGGGCGCTGCAGGGCGCTTCGGCGCACACCGTCTGGGTGGGCGACGTGCTGATCCGGGCCGCCGCCACGGGCACCGACACGTACGAGATCAACCGGAACCTGGTCCTTACTGATGGGGCGCGGGCCGACTCCGTACCCAATCTCGAAATCGAGACCGGCGAGGTCGCCGGCGCCGGGCACGCGAGCGCAACCGGCCGCTTCGATGACGAGCAGCTGTTCTACCTGATGGCGCGCGGTATCCCGGAGGACGAGGCCCGCAAGCTGGTGGTGCGTGGGTTCTTCGCCGAGCTGATCAACAAGATCCCCGTCGAGGAGCTGCGCGAGCGGCTCGGTGACGCGATCGAGGCACGGCTGGCCGAGGCTGGGCAGTGACGTTCGAAAATGTCGGCCCGGCGTCCGACGTGGCCAAAGGCAGCGCGCTCCAGGTGGAGGTCGACGGTGTCGAGATCGCGATCGTGCACGCCGACGATGACAATTTCTACGCGGTACGTGACGAGTGCAGTCACGCTTCCGTGGCCCTTTCCGAAGGGGAGGTCGACGGCTGCACGCTCGAGTGCTGGCTGCACGGCTCCCGCTTCGACCTGCGCACCGGTGAACCCTCCGGACCACCCGCCATTGATCCGGTGGCGGTCTACCCCGTCGAGATCCGCGACGGCGACATCTACGTTTCGACTACACCGAGTAATGGAGTAGAGCCGTGAGCACCCTGGAGATCCGCGACCTGCAGGTTTCGGTGAAGCTGCCCGAGGGCGAGCTGAAGCCGATCCTGGCCGGGGTCGACCTCACCGTGAAGTCCGGCGAGACCCACGCCATCATGGGTCCGAACGGTTCCGGTAAGTCGACGCTGGCGTACTCCATCGCCGGCCACCCGAAGTACGAGATCACCGGCGGATCGGTCACCCTCGACGGCGTCGACGTGCTGGAGCTCAGCGTGGACGAGCGCGCGCGGGCCGGCCTCTTCCTCGCGATGCAGTACCCGGTCGAGGTTCCGGGTGTCTCGGTGGCGAACTTCCTGCGTACCGCGAAGACCGCGATCGACGGCGAGGCGCCGAAGCTGCGCACCTGGGCCGGCGAGCTCCGTGGCGCCATGGAGCAGCTGCAGATGGACCCGTCGTTCGCGCAGCGCAACGTCAACGAGGGCTTCTCCGGCGGTGAGAAGAAGCGTCACGAGATCATGCAGCTCGAGCTGCTGAAGCCGAAGATGGCGATCCTCGACGAGACCGACTCCGGCCTCGACATCGACGCCCTGCGGGTCGTCAGCGAGGGCGTGAACCGGGTCCGCGCGACCGGCGATACCGGCTTCCTGCTGATCACCCACTACACCCGGATCCTGCGCTACATCCAGCCGGACTTCGTGCACGTCTTCGTCGGCGGAAAGATCGTCGAAGAGGGTGGCCCGGAGCTGGCGGAGCGGCTCGAGGCCGAGGGTTACGAGAAGTTCCTCACCAAGGCCTGACCGGGGGTTTTTCCGATGAGCTTCGACGTCGAGCAGGTCCGTAAGGACTTCCCCATCCTCGAGCGGGAGATCAACGGTCACCCGTTGGTCTACCTGGACAGCGCCAACACCTCACAGAAACCGGTGCAGGTGCTCGACGTCATGCGCGCGCACCAGGAGCGGCACAACGGCAACGTGTCCCGCTCGGTGCACACGCTCGGCACCGAGGCGACCGAGGCCTATGAGGGCGCCCGGGCTCGCATCGCCGCCTTCATCGGCGCGGCGAGCCCGGACGAGGTGGTCTTCACCAAGAACTCCACCGAAGCGCTCAACCTGGTCGCGCACTCGGCCGGGCAGATGCTCAAGCTCGGGCCGGGCGACGAGGTTGTCATCTCCGAGATGGAGCACCACTCCAACATCGTTCCGTGGCAGCTTCTCTGTGAGCGGACCGGCGCGACCCTGCGCTGGTTCGGGATCACGGACGAGGGCCGGCTGGACCAGTCCCAGCTGGACTCGCTGATCACGCCGCGCACCAAGATCGTCTCGGTCGTGCACATGTCCAATGTGCTCGGGACGATCAACGACGTCTCGGAGATCTCCGCTCGGGCACACGCGGTCGGTGCGCTGCTCGTGCTCGACTGCTCGCAGTCCGTGCCGCACCTGCCGGTCGACGTCGGCTCGCTCGGCGCCGATCTGATCGCGTTCACCGGGCACAAGATGCTCGGCCCGACCGGCATCGGCGTCCTCTGGGGACGTTTCGATCTGCTGTCGCAGATGCCGCCGTTCCTCGGCGGCGGCTCGATGATCGAGACGGTCACCATGACGGGTACGACCTACGCCGCCCCGCCGGCCCGGTTCGAAGCCGGCACCCCGCCGATCACCGAGGCCATCGGTCTCGGAGCGGCCGTGGATTACCTGTCCGGGCTGGGCATGGAGGCGATCCACCGGCACGAGCAGGCGATCACGGCGTACGCCCTCGACGCGCTGACCTCAGTTCCCGGAGTTCGCATCTTCGGGCCGGCGACGCCTGCGGGCCGCGGCGGGACGGTGTCGTTCGGTGTCGACGGGGTACACCCTCATGACGTGGGACAGATCCTCGACGCCCTCGGTGTCGAGGTGCGGGTCGGCCACCACTGCGCGCGGCCGGTCTGCTCCCGCTTCAGCGTCCCGGCGATGACCCGGGCCTCGTTCTACCTCTACACGACCACGGACGAGATCGACGCGCTGGCGCGCGGTCTCGACCAGGTGCGGAAGGTGTTCGGCTGATGATGCTCGACGGTCTCTACCAGGAGATCATCCTCGACCACTACAAGAACCCGCACGGCCGGGGACTGCGTGATCCTTTCGACGGGGAGGCGCATCACGTCAACCCGACGTGCGGAGACGAGATCACCGTGCGGGTCAACTCGGACCTGTCTGAAATTTCGTATGACGGGCTTGGTTGCTCCATCAGCCAAGCATCGGCATCCGTGCTGCACGAACTGCTGCAGGGCAAGGACGCGGCTTCCGCTGCGGAGATCCACCACTCGTTCGTGGAACTCATGCAGAGCCGTGGACAGATCGAGCCGGACGAGGAGGTGCTCGGCGACGGCATCGCGTTCGCCGGCGTCGCCAAGTTTCCGGCGCGGGTGAAATGCGCGCTTCTCCCGTGGATGGCATTCAAGGACGCGGCGGTGCGCGCGGGCGTGGACGTGGGCGCGAGCCCGGAGGTGAAGGCATGACGGACAAGACTGATTCTGTTCAGACCGTGGCGTCGGTGCCCGGCACCGCTGCTTCCTCCGACGAGGTCCCGGCGTGGCTCGAGGCCGAGCGCGCGGAGGCAGCCGAGGCCGGTGCGCCGGTCGAGGTGCCCTCGGTGAGCGTCTCCGAGGCGGCCCCATCCGCTGAACCGGCGGCCGACTCGTCGGTCGTCGTCAAGAAGGCCACGACTGACGAGGTCGAAGAGGCGATGAAGGACGTCGTCGACCCCGAGCTCGGCATCAACGTGGTCGACCTCGGCCTGGTCTACGGCACCCACGTGGACGACGACAACGTGGTCACCCTCGACATGACGCTGACGTCCGCGGCCTGCCCGCTGACCGACGTGATCGAGGACCAGACCCGGCAGGCGCTGACCGCCGGTCCCGGCGGCGGCCTGGTGCAGGACTTCCGGATCAACTGGGTGTGGCTGCCGCCGTGGGGCCCCGACAAGATCACTGACGACGGGCGGGAGCAGCTGCGCGCTCTCGGCTTCAACGTCTGATTTTCATCACGAAGGAAGGGCGGCTGCGGCCGCCCTTTCTTGCTTTCCCGGTACGTCCTTACGGGCGGTCCATGATCAGCCGGAGGAATTGTGTCGTATGCCGGTGGTAGAACCGGTTCATGGCATCGAGACCGCCCTTTCCGGAGTTGCTGTCCCTCATCGAGTCCCGCTCGGCGGCGCTGCGTGAGGCCGCGGTCGACCTGACGGCTCAGGTGCCCGGCTGCCCCGGCTGGACCGTCCGCGACCTGGTCACCCACGTCGGCCGGGTGCAGCGCTTCTGGGCCTCGGCGGTCCGGGCCGGTGCGGCCGCCGGCCCGCCCCCGGCTCCCGGCGATCCGTCCGGCGAGCTCCTCATCTGGTTCGACGAGTCCACCCCGCTCCTGGTCGACGCGCTCCGGGCGGCCGGCCCCGGCGCGCCGAGCTGGGCGTGGTGGCCCCCTTCTGCGGCGCCCCACACAGTCGGCGCTATCGCTCGTCACCAGGTGCAGGAGGCGGCGGTCCACGCCTTCGACGCGCAGGAGGCCATCGGCAAACCCGAGCCGTTGCCGGCCGCCGTCGCGGTCGACGGGGTGGGCGAGTTCCTCGAGGTCTGCCTCGGCTCCCGAGGGGCGTGGCCACACCGCCCGGCGCGCGTCGAGCTCCAGGCCCTGGAGGGCCCGTCCTGGACGGTCGACCTCTCCCCGGCCGGCGTCACCGTTGACCCGGCAGCGAGCGGCGCCCCGGTGACCCGGATGCAGGGGAGAGCCAGTGATCTGGTGCTGGCGCTCTATCGCCGGATCGGCCTGGCCGACGTGCGGGTGGACGGCGATCGAGAGGTGGCCGAGCAGATCCGGGAGTGGTGCGTCGTGGACTAACGGGTCTCGGCCAGGAAACTGATGAGCAGGGGGTTGGTGAGGTCGGGGCGTTCGAGATTGGGGAGGTGGCCGGCCCAGGGGAGTTCCTCGTGGCGGGCGTGGGGGAGTCGGGTCGTCAGGTGCGTGGCGATCTCGTGGAAGTCGGGGAGGTCGTGGGCGCCGGACACCAGGAGAGCCGGCGCGGTGATCGCGGTGAGGTCCGGCTCGGTGGGTTTCGTTGACTCGGTGGTCTTCGCCGGCTCGGTGGTGGCTGTTGGTGCGGTGGCTGCCTCGGGCTGGTCGGCGGCGGTTGCTTTTTGGGCGGCTGCTTCGGGCTGGCCGGCGGCGGTTGCGGGGGCGGCGGCTGCTTTTTCGGCTTTTTCGGCTCTTTCGGCGGCTAGCTGCACGTCGAAGGCGTGGCGTTGCATCTGCCGTACCAAGGCGCGCTCTTTCTCGCCTGCCTCCGGGCCGAGCCAGAGATCGACGTTCAGCTCGGTCGCGCCGTCGATGTCGCCGGCCTCCAGCAGAGCGTCCTCACGGTCTCCGAACGCGCGCAGGGCGGCGCTCGGCTCGTGTCCGCGCAGAGCGGTGCAGAGCAGAGCCAGGGCTGTCACGTGCTCCGGCCAGCGGACGGCGAACTCCAGCGCCACCCGGCCGCCACCGGACGCGCCGACTATGGCGGTGCGGGAGATGCCGAGCGAGTCCAGCAGCGCGGCGATGTCGGCGGCGTTGTCCCACTCGGCGCCGATCGGTACCGGGGAGTCACCCCATCCGCGCAGGTCACAGCGGACCACCTGGTGGCCGGCGGCGGTCAACGCCGGGACCTGCGGATCCCACATCCGGCGGTCGCAGACGGTGGAGTGCAGCAGGAGCACCGCCGGCCCGGAGCCGGACACATCATGAGCGAGAAGCATTCGGTGACCCTAGCCTTCCCCCAGCGACCAATATGCCGCCCGCCGCCCGCCGCCCGCCGCCCGCCGCCCGCCGCCCGCCGTGTGGTGCTTGTCGTTCATGCGCTGGCTACGGCTCGGGAGTGCGAGCCGTAGCGGGGGCATGTTTCCGGGCTGGTTTTCATGTGTTGGCTACGGCTGGGGTGGGCGAGCCGTGGGGGGTGCATGTTTCCGGGCTGGTTTTCATGTACTGGCTACGGCTCGGGTTCGCGAGCCGTAGGGGGTGCATGCTTCCGGGCTCGTTTTCATGCGCCTGCTACGGCTCGGGCTCGCGAGCCGTAGCGGGGACAGGTCACCAGGCCGTCATTCCTGCCGGAGCTACGGCTCGGCCGAGCGAGCCGAGCCGAGCCCTGCGGAGCCCAGCCGGGCCGCCCCGCTCGGCCGAGCCCGGATCTTGGCTGATGAGCGACGCTGGGATGGGCCGCGACGGAGACTAGGCGGGGGCTACGGCCTTGGGGACCTGATCGGTTCGGTCCAGGGCCTGCCACGCCGGGAACACGAACGGGGCCGCTGTCACCGCCAGGTAACCGATCGCGGCCAGCAACGCTGCCGTCTGCAAGCCCAGCACGTCGGTCGCCCAGCCGCCCAGCACGCCGCCCAGCGGGATGCCCGCCCAGGACACGGAGATCAGCACGCTGATCACCCGGCCGTGCATGTGAACCGGGATGCGGCGGTAGACGGCGGCCAGCAGGATCGGGTTCACCGTGGACATCAGCGCCCCGGAGACCGCCGCCGTCGCGAGCACGACCCACACCCTGTCGGTGAGCGCGAGGGCCAGCAACTGAGCCGGCCCGCCGAGGAAGAAGCAGATCCCGAACGTCAGGCGCCGGGGTAATCGTGTCGCGAAGACCGTGAAGACGATGTTGCCGGCGACAGCGCCGAGGCCGAACGCGGTGCCGACCACGCCGAGAGCGGCGGGTCCGTGCGGGCCGTCGTGGACCCATACGGGTACGAACACGGTGGCGTACGCCTGGTCGAACATGTTCGTGACGAAGAGCAGTGACATCACGCCGAGGATGAGCCGATCCGCGCGGACGTACCGGAATCCGTTGCGCAGCGCCGCCGCGTACCCCTGTTCCCTCTGTTCGTCGCAGGCCGCCGCGTCCGCGGCGCCGACCCGAACGAAGGCGCCGATGAGCAGCGCCGCGACGCCGAACGTGGCCGCGTCGAAGAGCAGCACGGTGGACGGGCCGAGCGCCGCGATCAACAGCCCGGCCAGCGGTAGGCCGATCAGCGTCGATGCGCGAGCGACTCCGTCGTAGAGGGTGGTGCCGCGTTCCGTGGAGACGCCGGCCGCGGCGATCGTACGGGGAAGAAGCGCTCTTTTGGCCGCGTCGCCGAACCCCCGCAGAGCGCCCGCCAGGGCGATCAGCAGGATCAGCACGCTGAGTGAGGTGTTGTGGTAGTACGCGAAGATCGGGATGCCGGCGACCGCGAGCACGCTGGCGGTGTCCGCCGCGACGGCGGTCGGACGCGGGCCGACCCGGTCGACGATCGGGCCGCCGATGAGGCCGGAGAGAACGTAGGGGAGCATCTCGGCGAACCCGGCCACCCCGGCGAGCAGGGCCGAATCGGTGCTGGTCAGGACGAGCCAGGGCAGGGCCACGAAGGTGATCCGGCTGCCGAGCATCGAGATCCCCTCGGCGGCGAGGAGGACGGCGAACTGGCGGTTGCTCGTCGGCGCGGGCCTCGGGAAGGGGCGTCTCAGCGGACCTGCGGAAAGGACTGCCATTGGAACACCACCTTTCCGCTGTCCGTCGGCGCTGGTTCGCCGGGCCGGTCGGGCGGATAGTCGGCGAGCACGCGGTCGATGCGTCCGAGCAGTTCAGCGGCCTGTTCCGGGGTGAGGCGCAGGGTTCGGTTGCCGATCGTCACACTGCTGCCCCATTCGTCGGGAACGGTGCTCGCCACCGCCAGAAAGTCCTGCACGCGCTGGAAGTCGGCGACCGCGACGGCCCGCAGGGTGGACGGGGTGTCGTCCGGGGTGGACACCCGCCACCAGCGTTCCCGGCCTGGGCCGCGCCGCGGTTCCTCTTCGACGAAGCCGTACGCCGCGAGTTGCCTCAGGTGGTAACTGGTGGCGCCGGAGCTCTCCTCGAGGTCTCCGGCCAGCCGGGTCGCGGTCGAGGCGCCCTGTTCGCGGAGGACGCGCAGGATGCGGACGCGCAACGGGTGCGCCAGTCCGCGCAGCGACTGCGGGCCGAGGCTTGCGGGCATCGTCCAAAGATAAGTTTGCAAATATACCTTTGCAAGACACGCGTCTATATCACTAGGCGGGCGGCAGGTGATCGATCACGTTGTAGCGGTCCAGGACGAGACGGCCCGATGAGCCGACGAAGCGGCTGATCGACGCGTTGCGGACACTGCCGGCCTCGGCCTCCACCGCGAGCACCCGGTCCCAGTCCAGGTCCTCGATGACGGCCCGCATCATCAGCACGACCGCGTCGTGGGCGACCACGACGACCCGCTTCCCGGCGTGTTCCCGGTGCAGATCGTCGAGAAAGGACGACAGGCGGACCCGGATGTCGGCGAACGACTCGCCGCCCGGTGGCGCGTACTCGTACTCGCCGGCCTCCGCCCGCCGGGCCGCCTCGCCGGGATAGCGGGCCGTGACCGCCGCCCGGGTCAGCAACTCCAGCTCACCCATCAGCCGGTCGACGAGCCGGTCGTCGGTGCTCGGCTCGGGCAGGTCGAAGCCGGACTTCTCGGCCGCGATGCGCCACGTCTCCCGAGCCCGCAGGTACGGCGACGTGATCACGACCTGCGGCAGGCGTTCCTCCGGCATCGCGGCGAGCCATTGACCGAGCGCCGCGGCCTGCTCCTCGCCGGCCGGGGTGAGCGGCACCTCGGCGTCCCGTCCGCTGATCTCGGTCTCCAGAAGGTCCTCCGCGTCCGCGGCGGGGAAGGCGACGTTGGCCAGGCTCTGCCCGTGCCGCACCAGAATCAGTTCAGCGACCATGATCGAACCCTATCGGTCACGTTCCGGAATCGAAAAGATGCGCGACGTAATTCGGTAGCGAGTCGAGGCGCGGATGCCGAGACTGGCGGCGTGACCACGCTGATGATCGACGTCTGTGTCGCTGCGGCCGATCGGGCCGGGCGGCAGCAGGCGGCCGTCCGAGGAACGGCGGTGTCCCGGCAGCGGCCATGAGCGGGGCGTTCCTGGCCGGCGTGGTCGCCGGATACGGGATCGCCGTGCCGGTCAGCGCGATCGGGGTGCTGATCGCCGGGCTGAGCGCGCGCACATCGCTGCGGATCGGCGCGGCCGCGGGACTGGGCGCGGCCACCGCCGACGGCATCTACGCGCTGATCGCGGTGGCCGGTGGCGCGGCCGTGGCGACAATGATCGCGCCGGTCGCCGTGCCGCTGCGCTGGGCCGGAGCCGTGGTGCTGCTGGCACTGGCCGCCTGGACCGCCCGAGGCGCCTTCCGCGCCGGCCCCGATCCCAAAGACATTTCCCGGGTACGGTCGACGACCGCTCTCCGGGCATACCTGGGAGTTCTGGCCCTCACGCTGCTCAACCCCGCCACCGTGATCTATTTCGCGGCGCTGGTCCTGGGCAGCGGCGGCGCGGGAGGTGGTGTGTGGTTCGTGGTGGGGGCCTTTCTCGCGTCGGCCAGCTGGCAACTGCTGATCGCCGGCGGCGGCTCGCTGGTGGGACGCGTGCTCACCGGTGATCGAGGCCGTCGGATCACCGCACTGACCTCAAGCTTGGTGATCGCGGTTCTGGCCGTGCGCCTGTTGACCATTGGCTAAGTAGCAACGTCTCGATGTGTTGACGCATTGACGCGTCGCACAGGATCGACATCTTGACGAGCGCCATCATGTTGACGGGTGGCGTCGTGTTGACGGGTGGCGTCGTGTTGACGGATGGCGTCGTGTTGATGGGTGGCATCACGTTGACATCTGGACGGGCCGCGTCGTATTGACGTGTTGACCGGCGGTTTCACGTAGACGTGTTGACGGGCGGCGTCATGTTGACAACTTGATTCGTCTCGTCATGTTGACGTGGCGACGAATGGCGTTGTGTTGACTGGCCTGCTGGTCAGAGGTGCTTGGTGGCCTCTCGCACCGACAGGGTGGAGAGCTGATCGCGGTGTGCTGCCACAAAGGCGCGCACCGCGTCCGCGTCGGTCCGTGCGTAGTGCCGCAGCGCCCACCCGATCGCCTTGCGCACGAAGAAATCGGGATGACCGGCCTGGGCTTCGCAATAGCCGAACAGTCGCGACGTATCCGTCAGTTCGCCGTAGTGCAGCTGATACAGGATCGCCGTCCGCACCAGCCACATGTCGTCCGCACGGGACCACTCGTCCATGCGTTCGGTCAACAGCGGATGTCGCCGGACCAGCCCGGCGACGACATGCGTGGCGAGCGTGTCGACCGTGTCCCACCACGACTTCGTCGTGATCAGCTCGGCGACCGTGTCGAGAAACGGCGGGCCGGGCACGCGTACATGGGCGGCCAGATAGTCGCAGGCGAATTGTTGGAACTCTCGATCCGGCCGGGACCAGCAGGCCAGCACGACCGCTCGCAGATCGTCGGCATCGGGTGCGCGCAGACCGGTCAGCGCGGCCCGGGCCCGGGCGCGGCGGATCGGGGCCGGCAATCCGATGAACGGGAATTGGTCGCGCATATAGGCGGCCATGCCCGTCGCGCGCCCGGGATCACGGGCCGCCTCGAACTCGGACGTGAGGCGTTCCATCACGATTCCGGCGAGTTCGCTCATGCCCTGCGATCCTGCCATCCTGCGCGGCGCCAGCGACGGCACCGGCGCCAGCGACGTCAGCGACGGCACCGGCACCGGCGCCAGCGACGTCAGCGACGGCACCGGCACCGGCGCCAGCGACGTCAGCGAACGGCACCGGCACCGGCACCGGCGCCAGCGGCACCGGCGCCAGCGGCACCGCGTCAGCGGCACCGGCGCCAGCGTCACCGGCGTCAGCGGCCGCACTGGCGCCAACGACGGCGCCGGCGTCCGGAACTGCGGGCTGCTCTCGACGGCTCACCGACCGTCCGCCCGGATCCCGGCGGGAACGCGCCGTAGTCTGACAAGAATGGGTGAACGAGCGGCCGCGGGCGGCGGGAAATGGGTGGATGTCGCTCCGGAACGGCTGCCACGGTGGCTGGAGAATTTCGGGACGCGCCACGGCCCGTACCGGGAAGAGGGTTTGACCCTGATCGCCGCGGACGGTGCGTCGGCGACGCTGAGCGTGCCCCCGGGTGCCGGCCCGGTCGCGACGGTGACCGATCTGGTTCTCCAAGCGCAGACACCGCGACGGCTCGGTCTGCTGCTCGCCCGGAAGGGCGCTGTCGCGGTCGGCATCGCTGAGGGTCCGGAACTGATCACGTCCAAGGTGGACACGCACTACGTGCAGGGGCGGACCGCGGCGGGTGGCTGGTCCCAGCAGCGCTTCGCGCGCCGCCGGGACAATCAGGCGAAAGCGGCGGCCGCGGACGGCGCCGGCATCGTCGAGCGTCTTCTTCTTCCCCAGGTACGGTCATTGGCCGCGCTCATTACCGGAGGAGATCGTTCGGCCGTCGACGCCATTCTGGCATTGCGGCACCTGGCCCCGGTCGCCGAGTTGCGCGCCGGACGGCTTCTGGATGTACCGGAGCCGCGGCATGCGGTACTGGTGTCCGCCGTTGCCGCGGCTCGCGCCGTGCCAATTCTGATCAAAGAGCCTTAGCCAATTGTGATCAACCAGCCTTAGCTGATTCTGATCGAAGCGCCTTAACCGACAGCGCCGGCCTTGAACGTGTCGCACTGTTTCGGGTCGCCGGATTCGTAGCCGACCCGGAACCACTGCTGGCGCTGCGCGGCCGAGCCGTGGGTGAACTCCTCCGGGTTGACGTCGCCGCCGCCCTTCTTCTGCAGCGTGTCGTCACCGATCTGCCCGGCTGTCTGGATGCCTTCCTGGATGTCCTGGTCGGTCAGGCTCGTGAAGATCTTGTCGCCGTCCTTGTCGGTGGTGTTCGCCGCGGAGTGCGCCCACGCGCCGGCGTAGCAGTCGGCCTGGAGCTCCAGCTTCACCGACTCCTCGTTCTGCGAGGACGGGTCGCGCTCCTGCCGGCGGCGCATCTCCGCCTCGGTGCCGAGCACGTCCTGCACGTGGTGGCCGTACTCGTGGGCGAGCACGTAGGGCTGCGCGAACTCGCCGGGCGCGCCGAGCTGCTTCGCCAGCACCTGGTAGAAGCTGAGATCGATGTAGACCTTGTCGTCGGCGGGACAGTAGAACGGTCCGACGCCGGAGTCCGCCGCGCCGCACGCGGTGCTGACCCGGTCGGCGAAGATGTGCGTCACGGCCGGCTGGTACTGCTCGCCGAACGATTCCGGCAGCTGGTCGCGCCAGTACGCCTGGATCGAGGTGACGTAGAGGCCGTTGCGGCACTCGAGTTGCTGCAGCTTCTGGTCGCCGGTGCACGCCGACAGCGGCGTGCCGGAGGACGAGCTGCCGCCGTCCCCGCCGATCGTGTTGATCCCGAAGTACCCGCCGACCAGCGCGATGACCAGGGTGACCACGATGCCGGCCAGGCCGCCGCCACCGATGGGCAAGCCGCCGATGCCGCCGCCGCCCGAGCGACGCCCGTCCTCGATCTGACTGGTGTCGATGTCGGCGCGTTCATTGAGTTCCATGTCGTCCTGCCTTCGCCACGGTTGTCCGGCAGGTACCCGTTGATCTTGTGAACTAATCGAGCGAACCTTTTCAGCGAGACGAGGCCGGCAGCGCCTGGCGCCGATCGATGGCCCGCCTGTGCGGGGCTCGATGTCGCGCTGAAAAGGTTCGTTGGGAGCCACACGTGGTAGCCCGGTAGTATGGCCGCGTGCTGCTCTGCGAAGGCTGACCTGCCCCGCGCCGACCCTCCACCCGGAAGGCCGGCGCTTTATTGCGCCCTGAGTCAGCCCGAACACCGAGAGCGAGAACTGCAATGATCACCGCCACCGGACTCGAACTCCGCGCCGGCGCGCGCATCCTGATCTCCCCGACCACGCTGCGGGTGCAGCCCGGCGACCGGATCGGCCTGGTCGGCCGCAACGGCGCAGGCAAGACCACCACGCTGAAGGTCCTGGCCGGCGAGGGGATTCCGTACGCGGGAACCGTCGAGCGGACCAGCGAGATCGGATACCTGCCGCAGGACCCGCGGACCGGCGACCTGAACGTGACCGGCCGCGACCGCGTCCTCTCCGCCCGCGGCCTGGACAGCATTCTCGCCGAGATGCAGAAACTCGAGGTCGAACTCGAGGAGAGCGCCGACGACAAGCTGGTACGGCGTTACGGCCAGCTGGAGGACCAGTTCTCCGCCCTGGGCGGGTACGGCGCCGAGGCCGAGGCCGCCCGGATCTGCGCGAACCTGGGGCTGCCCGATCGTGCGCTGGCGCAGACCATCGGCACGCTCTCCGGTGGCCAGCGCCGCCGGATCGAGCTGGCCCGGATCCTGTTCGCCAACTCCGGGCAGAACGGCAAGGGCATCCTGCTGCTCGACGAGCCGACCAACCACCTCGACCAGGACTCGATCGCCTGGCTGCGCGGCTACATGGCGCAGCACAAGGGCGGCCTCATCGTGATCAGCCACGACGTCGAGCTGCTCGAGGCCGCGGTCAACAAGGTGTGGTACCTGGACGCGAACCGCTCGGTCGTCGACATGTACAACATGGGCTGGAAGACGTACCTGGAGGCGCGCGAGACCGACGAACGCCGCCGCCGCCGGGAGCGGGCCAACGCCGAGAAGAAGGCCGGCGCGCTGATGGCGCAGGCCGACAAGATGCGGGCGAAGGCGACGAAGACGGTCGCCGCGCAGAACATGGCCCGTCGTGCCGAGAAACTGCTCGGCGGCCTGGAAGAGACCCGCGCGTCGGACAAGGTGGCGAAGGTCCGGTTCCCGAGCCCGGCCCCGTGCGGCAAGACCCCGCTGACCGCGTCCGGCCTCTCGAAGTCGTACGGATCGCTGGAGATCTTCACGGACGTGGACGTGGCGGTGGACCGCGGTTCCCGGGTCGCCATCCTCGGCCTCAACGGCGCCGGCAAGACCACGCTGCTGCGGATGCTCGGCGGCCTGCTGGAACCGGACACCGGCGAGGTGCGCCCGGGTCACGGCCTGCGGCTGGGCTACTACGCCCAGGAGCACGAGACGCTGGACGTGGATCGGTCGATCCTCGATCACATGCGCAGCGCCGCCTCCGAGCAGACCGACACCGAGCTGCGGAAGATCCTGGGCGCCTTCCTCTTCTCCGGTGACGACGTCGACAAGCCGGCCGGCGTGCTCTCCGGTGGCGAGAAGACCCGGCTGGCCCTGGCCACGCTCGTCTGCTCCGGCGCGAACGTGCTGCTGCTCGACGAGCCGACGAACAACCTCGACCCGGTGAGCCGGGAGCAGGTGCTCGACGCCATCGCCAACTATCCGGGCGCGATCGTGCTGGTCACCCACGACGCCGGCTGTGTGCAGGCGCTCAAGCCGGACCGGGCGATCCTGCTGCCGGACGGCGACGAGGACGCCTGGAGCGACGACCTCCTGGAGCTCGTCGAGCTGGCGTGAGCGTTCACGTTCTGGATTTTTCACCAGGATCAACCGCATCGTCAGTTGTCAACTGGTGCCCACACAGACAGTGCGATGTTCGGGCGTTTGTGAACAGGTCGGGCGCGGCTTGCGTCGCGCCGGACCCGTTCGCCCGTCACCCTTCGGAGCGATCAACTTACCCTCCGGAGCGGTCATGGCTCCCACCTGGGGGTCGTCTCGATCGAGTGTTTCTGCAGGTGATCGATGGTCTTGGCGCGAGCGCCGGACGATCACGCGCGGACCGGAATTGCCTCGCGGGCGGCCCGCAGCAAACTGTCTGACATTGATGCCTGTGGTAACCGTCAAGTTCCTGACAGTAATAAATGGGCACGTTCGCGAGCGCTAGATGCCTGGCGCATGATCGTTGGAGACGGTGTAATAGGTGGGACCGTATCTGACCGCACTGTCTGCGACGTGAGGATTCAAGATGGCAGCCACTGGCACAGCTACCAGTACTGAGAAGGGTCGTCGAATCGTCGGTAGCGAGCGGCAGTCGCTCGCCAAAGACCTGGTGAAGCGATACACCTCGGGTGAGAGCATCCGGGCACTGGCCGCATCCACCGGAAGGTCCTACGGATTCGTGCACCGCGTGCTCACCGAATCGGGCGTGCAGTTGCGCCAGCGTGGCGGCGCCCGCCGCCGCAAGAAGGCGTGACGACCGGCAACGCCGCGCCGGTGACCGACGAAGTAGGCGTTCGCTACGAACAGGATGGGCCGGTCGCGACGGTGACGTTGTGCCGGCCCGCCGTTCTCAATGCCCAGACTCCGGCCATGTGGACGGAACTCGGCAACATTTCACGAAAATTACCGGGCGACGTACGCGTCGTCATTGTGCGAGCCGAGGGCCGCGCCTTTTCGGCGGGCCTGGATCTGTCGGTGGCACGCGGTGACGGCGATTCTTCACTGGGCCGGTTGGCACAGTTGTCCGCCGCCGAGTGTGCCGATCGGATTGCCGGCTTCCAGACCGCGTTCACGTGGTTGCGCAGTCCGTCCATTGTGACAATCGCGGCTGTTCAGGGACATGCGATCGGCGCCGGCTTCCAGCTCGCGCTGAACTGCGACATGCGTGTCATCGGCGACGACGCGCGGTTCTCGATGGCCGAGGTGGCCCTCGGACTGGTGCCCGACCTGGGCGGCACGAAACGGCTCACCGAGCTGGTCGGGCCGTCCCGGGCGCTGGAGATCTGCGTGACCGGTCGCCGGATCACGGCGGACGAGGCGGACCGGATCGGTCTGGCCACCGCCGTGGTGCCACGGGCCGAACTGGATGCCGCGGTGTCCGACCTGGCCGCCGCGGTGCTCGCCGGGGATCGCGGTGCGGTCACCGAGATCAAGGCTCTGCTCGCGGGCGCGCCCCAGCGGTCGTACGCGGAGCAGGACCGGGCGGAACGTGAGGCGCAGACGCGTCGCCTCGCCGATCTGCTGGGGGCCGGCGAGTGATCCAGCGGCAGGAATAGCGTCCTTACCTCCCGGGTTGTCGTTCCCGGGTGATGTCGTACCCACGTGGCAGTCTCAGGGCTGCTCGTCGAGCGACGCCCCGGGAGGTGACGCATGTCAATGCCCAGCTGGACCATGCTGCGCTCGATCCAGAATTCCGACCAGGTGAAACGACACCAGGTCAAACCCGGCACGGCACGCCGGATCACACGGTTCGCCCGGCCCTACCGGCGCGACATCACGGTCTTCCTGCTGACCGTCGTGGTGGCGGCCGGCATCGGGGTGGCCACGCCGCTGCTCGCCGGCCAGGTGATCAATGCGATCACCGGTGGCGGGCCCGAGGCGGCCGACACCGTGGTGCGGCTCGCCCTGCTGATCGCCGGACTCGCCGTCGCGGACGCGCTGCTCTCGCTGGCCCAGAGGTGGTACTCGGCACGCATCGGTGAGGGCATCATCCTCACGCTGCGGACCCGGGTGTTCGACCACGTGCAGCGCATGCCACTGCAGTTCTTCACGCGTACGCAGACCGGCGCTCTTGTCAGCCGCCTCAACAACGACGTGGTGGGCGCGCAGCGGGCGTTCACCTCGACGCTGTCCGGGGTGCTCAGCAACGTCATCCAGCTGGTCCTGACCGCCGCCGTGATGTTCACGCTGTCCTGGCAGATCACCGTGCTGTCGCTGGTGCTGCTGCCGGTCTTCATCATCCCGGCGCGGCGGGTCGGCAGCCGGCTCGCCGAGATCACCCGGGAGTCCTACAACCTCGACGCCAAGATGAACGCGACGATGACCGAGCGGTTCAACGTCTCCGGCGCGCTGCTCGTCAAGCTGTTCGGCCGTCCCGACGTGGAAGCGACCCGGTTCGGTGAGCGCGCCGAGCGGGTCCGCGACATCGGCGTGCAGCAGGCCATGTTCTCGCGGACGTTCTTCGTGGCGATGCTGCTGGTGGCGTCTCTCGCGCAGGCCCTGACGTACGGGCTGGGCGGCTGGCTCGCGGTTCGCGGGCAGGTGTCGGCCGGCACCGTCGTGACGCTGGCCCTGCTGCTCACCCGGCTGTACGGTCCGCTCACCGCCCTCAGCAACGTCCGCGTCGACGTGATGAGCGCGCTGGTCTCCTTCGACCGGGTCTTCGAGGTGCTCGACCTGGCGCCCGGCATCGCGGAGAAACCCGGCGCCACGCCGATCCCGGCCGGGGCGGGGCGGATCGAGTTCCGTGACGTGCGCTTCCGGTACCCGAGCGCCGACGAGGTCTCGCTCGCCACCCTGGAGGACGTCGCCGCGCTCGACCGCCGGGAGAACGAGCTCGTCCTCGACGGCGTCGACTTCACCGTCGAGCCCGGCCGCATGGTCGCCCTGGTCGGGCCGTCCGGCGCCGGCAAGTCGACGACGTCGATGCTGCTCTCCCGGGTCTACGACGTCAGCGACGGCGCGGTGCTGATCGACGGGGTCGACGTGCGGGACGCGACGCTCGGCTCGCTGCGCGACACCATCGGCGTCGTCACCCAGGACTCGCACCTGTTCCACGAGACGATCGCCGAGAACCTGCGGTACGCGTCGCCCGGCGCCACCGCGGAGCAGATGTGGGCGGCGCTGGAGGGCGCACAGGTGGCCGACCTGGTGCGGGCCCTGCCGGACGGTCTCGACACGGTGGTGGGTGAGCGTGGCTACCGGTTCTCCGGCGGCGAGAAACAGCGCATCGCGATCGCCCGGATCCTGCTGAAACAGCCGTCGATCGTGGTGCTCGACGAGGCCACCGCACACCTCGACAGCGAGTCCGAGGCGGCCGTGCAGCGGGCGCTCGCCGCGGCGCTGCGCGGCCGGACCGCCGTGGTGATCGCCCACCGGCTCTCCACGATCCGGGACGCGGACGAGATCCTGGTGCTCGACCACGGGCGGATCGTGGAGCGCGGGCGGCACACCGAGCTGATGACGGCCGGCGGGTTGTACTCGGAGCTGTACCGGACCCAGTTCGCTGTCACCTCACCGGCCTATCCGGAGGAGGATGTGGAGATGCTGACCGTTCCCGCGCGGGTGCCCGAGCTGTGACCGGGCTGCTGATCACCGCTGTCGTGGTCGCGGTGCTGCTCTACGGCTTCTGGCGGTTCGCCGGGTGGGCCCGCGGCAAGGGCATCGGCGGCGGCGTCATGGGACCGATCGACGAGGCGTGGCATCCGTCGGCTGATCGGTTCCGGCGGGAGACCGCCGTCCACGAGCAGCGGGTGCTGCCGCCCCGGCCCGGCGACGACCGTGATCTCTAGGCGGTGGCCTCGTTCAGCCGGCGGAACTCAGTGATCAGGGCCGGGAGCTGGAAATGGGCGTTCAGGCCGCTCGGGTTCGGCAGCACCCACACCGGGACCCCGCCGATCTCGTCGGGCTGCGGGCCGAGCTTCGCCTTCGGGCGGCCGAACGCGGCGCGGTACGCGGTCACGCCGAGGATTGCCAGGTAACGCGGTGCGGTGTCCCGTACCCGATCGGTCAAAAGCTTGCCGCCCTCGATGAGCTCGGCCGGCGAGAGTTCGTCGGCGCGGGCCGTGGCCCGCGCGACGACGTTGGTGATACCCAGCCCGAGTGCCGGCAGGAGGTGCTGCTCGGAGGGGTGCAGCAGGCGGTCGGTGAAGCCGGCGCCGTGCAGGGCGGGCCAGAACCGGTTGCCGGGGCGGGCGAAGTGGTGGCCGGTCGCCGCCGAGTAGAGGCTCGGGTTGATGCCGGAGAACAGCACCCGCAGGCCGGGTCCGAGCAGGTCGGGAATGGTCCGACCGGCTGCCGCGGCGACCTCCTCGGCGCTCGGCCGCCGCGCTGTCGGGCGCTTCACAGGGTTCGGGTGGAGCCGCCGTCGACGGTCACCGCCACGCCCGTCACGTAACTCGCTGCGGGGGAGAGCAGGAACGCGGCGACCCGGCCGTACTCCGCGGGCTCGCCGATCCGGCGCAGCGGGATCCTCGCGGACACCTCGGCGGTCGCCGCTGCCGGGTCGTCGGCGGCGGCGAACAGCTCACGGCTGCGGTCGGTCATGAACCGGCCCGGCAGGATGCTGAGCACCCGGATACCTCGCGGGCCGTACTCGTCGGCCATGTCCTTCGCGGCCATCGCCAGCCCCGGGCGCAGGCCGTTGGAGAGTCCCAGTCCGGCCAGCGGCGTCTTCACCGAGGTGGAGAGGACCAGCCCGATCGCGCCGCCCTCGGGCATCGCCGAGGCGAACGTGCGGGCCGCCCGGACGGAACCGAGGAACACCGTGTCGAACGCGTCCCGCCACTGGTCGTCGGTCAGGCTCGCGGCGGTGCCCGGCGTCGGCCCGCCGACCGAGACGAGCGCGCCGTCGACCCGCCCGAACCGTTCCGTCGCCAGGTCCACGAGGTCGCGCGGGGTGGCCGGGTCGCTGAGGTCGGCGGCCACACCGGCGGCATGCTCGGACCCGCCCAGGTCAGCGACAGCGTCGGCGACCCGCTCCGGGTCCCGCGACGAGATCACCACCTTGGCGCCGTCGGCGACGAGGGCCTGCGCGGTGGCGAAGCCGAGCCCGCGTGAGGCTCCGGTGAGGATGTAGACGCGATCGGCCAGTCCGAGATCCATACCCCGATCCTGCCACCCGGCTGAATGTCCTCAGTGCCGGCGGACGGCTTCCTCGACCAGGTCCAGCACCCGCGCGAGCTCACCGGGTGGGCGGCCGGTGGCCAGGTGCAGCACCAGGCCGTCGTAAGCAAGCTCCAGGAACTGGGTCAACACTTCCACGGGTACGTCTTGACGGAGCACCCCGGCATCCCGCTGACGCTCCAGCCGCTCCCGGGTGGCGTCGGCGATCGCGGCGGACCGCTCGGACCAGCGTTTCGCGAATGCCGGATCGGTCCGCAGCCGGTGCGCCACCTCCAGCTGGGTGCCGAGCCAGCCGGCCGTGTCACCCTCGCTGTTGCCGGCGCGTTCGAGGAGGTCGCGCATCACCTGGACGAGGCCGTTCCGGGTGACCGTCTCCACCATCGTGGCGGCGTCGTCCTCGGCCACGGCCAGGAACAGCGATTCCTTGTCGCGAAAATGGTGGAAAATTGCTCCGCGGGACATGCCCGTCGCCTCTTCCAGGCGGCGGACCGTGGCCCCCTCGTAGCCGAACCTGGCGAAACAGGCGCGAGCCGCGCTCAGAATCTCGTGGCGACGTGCGTCTAGCTGGTCCTGACTCACCCTTGGCACGGGCTGATCGTGTCACGGGGCGGTGCGGTCTTGCAATCCGTACGTACGGCTTCCTAAGCCGGGCCGTCCCCTGAACGGATGATGCGAATTTCGTCATCCTGCCAGGGCTTTGTTAACACTCCTGGACTGTTCGGTTCTGTGGCGTCTCCCGTAAAGTGCCCGCGTGCCTCTAGTCTTCCTCGCTCTGGACGACACCCTGCTTGATCGCGGCGGTGCCTTCCGTCTGTGGGCGAAAGGCTTTCTGGACGAGATCGCCGCGCCGCACGAGGATCTGGAGTGGCTGGTCTCGGTGGACGCCGACGGACTGACCTCGCGATGGGACCTGGCCGATCTGATCAAGGACCGCTACCAGCTACGAGTGCCGGCCATCGATCTGGTCGACGAGCTGAACGCGGGGCCGCAGGTGTTCGAGCGCCTCGATCCGATGGTGGGCTGCGCGCTCGAGATCGCCGGTGACGCGGGACTGATCCCGGTCGTCGTCACGAACGGGCCGGCCGAGCAACAGGAGGCGCGGATCCGGCGTACCGGCCTGGATCGCTATGTCGCCGACTGGGTGATCTCGGAGCAGTGCGGGGTGAGCAAACCCAACCCGCGGATCTTCGCGCTCGCCGCCCAGCGGGTCCGGATGCGGCTCGCCGGAGCGTGGATCGTCGGCGACAGCCCGGAGGCGGACATCGGCGGCGCGGCCGCGATGGGGCTGCCGAGCGTGTGGCTGCATCGCGGGCGGGAGTGGGTGGACAACCGGTTCGCCCCGACGAAGGTGGTCGGCAACGTGATCCAGGGGATCTCGGCGATCATGGCGAGCCGCTGAATTAAATAGGTTGCGCGGCCCGCTCGGCGGCTGCTTTCCTATGCCCGGTCCGAGGAAGTGCCCGGGTCCTACGAGAGAGAAGGGGGTGGACTCCATGGCTGTCTTTGTGATGCCTGCTGTCCAGCTTTCCCAGTTCCCTTCTTTCTCCGAGGAGACCCTCCAGTGCGCGAGCACTCGATGCGGCGTGGGCGCCGCAAGTTCGACGACGACGAACCAGACTTCCTGAAGCGCGGCCGGCTCGAGCCGGTCCTGCAAGAAGATCCCGACCTGCCTGAGATCGGCGACCGCTGGTCCACCTGGGACGGCGCTCTGCACGGTCCGCTGCCCCGTCCCGACTGGGTGCTCACCGAGTACGGCGCGGTCGACACCGAGCTCGGCATCCTGAAAACCGGCAAGGAAGCCGACGTCTTCCTGGTTCGCCGGTTCAACCCCACCACCGGCGCGACGTCGATGATCGCCGCCAAGCGGTACCGGGACGGCGAGCACCGGCTGTTCCACCGCGACGCCGGCTACCTGGAAGGCCGCCGGGTGCGGCGCTCCCGGGAGATGCGCGCCATGACGAACCGCACCGCGTTCGGCAAGGAGATGATCGCCGGGCAGTGGGCGGCCGCCGAATTCGACGCGCTCGGCCGCCTCTGGCAGATCGGCCAGGAGAGCGGGCTGGTCTGCGTGCCGTACCCGGTCCAGCTCATCGGGACCGAGGTGATGCTGGAGTTCGTCGGTGACTGGGAGACCGGGGAAGCGGCGCCACGGCTGGCACAGGTACGGGCCGAGCGTGACGAACTGGCCGACCTGTGGCGTCAGATGACCGATGCGTTGTCCGTGCTGGCACGTGCCCAGGTGGCGCATGGGGACCTGTCGCCCTACAACACGCTCGTCCACCGGGGACGGCTCGTGCTGATCGACCTCCCGCAGATCGTCGACGTGATCGCCAATCCGCGGGGCGGCGAGTTCATCGCCCGGGACGTCAACAACGTGGCCGCGTGGTTCCGCTCCCGTGGGCTCGACATCGACCCGGAGTCGCTGATCGAGCGGCTGCTCTACGAGGCGGGCCTGCACTGATGCCCGCCCGGCGTCCGGTTCCCGGCCCGCGGCCGCCGCGTACACGGCGGCCGCGACCGGGGCCGCGTCACTGGAGGTAGTTCTCCACCTCGCTGACGGCGTGCGCCTGCTCGGCGTCCGGGTCGTTCCCGGCCGTGCGGGCCGCCCGCCGCCGGCGCAGCAGGTCCCAGCACTGGTCCAGCGCTTCCTCAAGGTTCTTCAGCCGGGCGTGCTCCTCGTCGGAGGAGATCTTGCCCGAGCTCAGCTGCTGGCGGAGCTCGTGCTCCTCCTCGACCAAGCCGTGGATCCGGCTCAGCACAGTCTTGTCATCCATTCCCGAAGCCTATTCACCCGAGGCCGATTTCGGAGACTCCCACCTGCGTGTTCCCCGCCATGCCGCGCGCAAGGCGGCACCCCAACTCCCCACGCAGGGTGGGACACCGCCTGCGTGTGGAGTCGGGGTGCGGAGCGCGCCCGAAGTCAACACGCACGGGCGGGACATGGCCGGCGTGTGGAGTTGAGGCGCGGAGCGCGCCTGAAGTCGACACGCACGGGCGGGACATGGCCGGCGTGTGGAGTTGGGGTGCGGAGCGCGCCTGAAGTCGACACGCACGGGCGGGACATGGCCGGCGTGTGGAATTCGGGTTTGGGGCGCGCCCTAACTCGACACGATGGCGGGACTGATAGGAGGAGGGCGCAAGCGCTCACGCACGTCGCCCGGTGTGTGCTCGCGTTTTGGGCGCGCCAGCGGCCAGCGAGGAACGCCGGGCCCTCGGCGGGAGCGACGGTCTGAACCCCCACCCCGCTGCGAGATGAATTTGATCTTGCGGCGCGGAGGACCCCCGGTGGCGGCCAGTTGATCGGTGTTTTTAGATTTCTATGGTGGGCTGGATTCAGAAACTACGGCAGGCAGCCATTGACGGCGGCGGTCTCGGCACCCGCCGGGCCGTGGAGACGGCCGAAGCGGCCGCGCGCATGTTCCGGGACGGGGACGCGGCGGGGGCCGCCGAGCGCGGCGACACGGCGGTGCGGATGCTGCGGGAGCTGGTGGCGCAGCGGGTGCGGGCCGCGGAGCCCGTCCTGGTGCGGGCGCTGGACAAGCAGTCGAGCTATCTCGCCGCGCTGGACCGGCAGGACGAGGCCCTGGCGCTCGCCGAGGAGGCCGCCGGGCTGGCGCGCGCGGAGCCGGAGCGGGCGCAGCTGCTGGCCACGGCGCTGGTGACGTATGCGACCCGGCTGGTGCGCGCGGGGCGGCTCGCCGAGGCTCTGGAAGCGGAGCGGGAGGCCACCGGCATCGTGGAGGCGCACCCGGAACCGGTGCTGGCGCAGGGGATGTCGGATCTCGCGGCCGGGCTCGCCGAGGCGGGGGAGCACACCGAGGCCCTGGTGATCAGCGAGCGTGCGCTGGCGATGTGGCGAACCCTGGCCGGGCGGCCGGGCGGGCGCGACGGGCGGTCGGGCGGGCGCGACGAGAACGCGGAGGAACGTCTCGGGCAGTCGCTGAGCGAGCACGCCGACCGGCTGTCGGAGCTGGGGCGCTGGGCGGACGCGGTCGAGTTGAGCGCGGAGTGCGTGGCCCACCGCCGGCGGACCGCTCAGGAGCAGCTCGCCATGGATCTGCGGCGGCACGCGGTGTTCCTGGAGCGGGTCGGCCGGAACCTGGAGGCGATCGCGGCAGCCGAGGAGGCGGAACGGCGAAGCCCCGCCTCAGCGAACTGAGGCGGGGCTGTCCGAAAGCGAACTGAGACGGGGCTGTCCGAAACGGGGAGATCAGCTACGGAGCATCTTGCGCAGCACGTACTGCAGGATGCCGCCGTTGCGGTAGTAGTCCGCCTCACCGGGAGTGTCGATCCGGACGACCGCGTCGAACTCGACGCCGGTGTCCGTGGTGACCTTCACGGTGCGCGGGGTGGTGCCGTTGTTGAGCTCGGTGACACCGCTGAACGAGAAGGTCTCGGTGCCGGTGAGCCCGAGCGACTCGGCGGTCTGGCCCTGCGGGAACTGCAGCGGCAGCACGCCCATGCCGATCAGGTTGGATCGGTGGATGCGCTCGTAGCTCTCGGCGATGACGGCGCGGACACCGAGGAGCATGGTGCCCTTGGCCGCCCAGTCACGGGACGAGCCGGAGCCGTACTCCTTGCCGGCCAGGATGACCAGCGGGATGCCGGCCTCCTGGTAGGCGACCGAGGCGTCGTAGATCGTGGTCTGCTCGCCGGTCAGGTGGTTGACAGTGAAGCCGCCTTCGACGCCCGGGACCAGCTGGTTGCGGAGCCGGATGTTCGCGAACGTGCCGCGGATCATGACCTCGTGGTTGCCGCGGCGCGAGCCGTAGCTGTTGAACTCGGCGCGCGGGACGCCGTGCTCGGCGAGGTACTTGCCGGCCGGGGAGTCCGCCTTGATCGAGCTGGCCGGCGAGATGTGGTCGGTGGTGACCGAGTCGCCGAGCTTCGCCAG
The DNA here is from genome assembly GCF_040639325.1 of Actinoplanes sp. NPDC023936. Classification (NCBI taxonomy): domain Bacteria; kingdom Bacillati; phylum Actinomycetota; class Actinomycetes; order Micromonosporales; family Micromonosporaceae; genus Actinoplanes; species Actinoplanes sp. NPDC023936. The sequence goes on from NZ_JBEZZR010000048.1 coordinate 28,611, forward strand.
GACGCGGGCGCCGCTGATGTCGTTCACCGGGGTGGGGTCGGCGGACATGCCCTCGAAGTACGGGGGCTTGCGCACGTAGGTGGAGTCTCCGGCCCAGGCGAACGTGTCACCGGTCGGGGTGGGCAGCGACTGCCACTGCTCGTCGCCGGCGAAGACGTCCTGGTACGCGGTGCTGAAGCCCTCGGCGCCGATCGCCTGCGCGATGGTGTCGTCGATCTCCTTGGCGGACGGCCAGATGTCGTTGAGGTACACCGGCTTGCCGTCCGAGCCCGTGCCGAGCGGCTCGGTGGTGATGTCGATGTCCATCGAGCCGGCCAGGGCGTACGCCACGACCAGCGGCGGGGACGCCAGGTAGTTCATCTTGACGTCCGGGTTGATCCGGCCCTCGAAGTTCCGGTTGCCGGAGAGGACCGAGACCGCGGTCAGGTCGGCCTCGTTGATCGCCGCGGAGATCTCCTCGGGCAGCGGGCCGGAGTTGCCGATGCAGGTGGTGCAGCCGTAGCCGACCAGGTTGAAACCGATCTTGTCCAGGTACGGCGTGAGGCCGGCCCGGTCGTAGTAGTCGGAGACCACCTTGGAACCCGGCGCCAGCGTGGTCTTGACCCACGGCTTGCGGGTCAGGCCACGCTCGACGGCCTTCTTCGCGAGCAGCGCCGCACCGATCATGACCTGCGGGTTCGAGGTGTTGGTGCAGGACGTGATGGCGGCGATGACGACGGCGCCGTGGTCGAGCTCGTACTCCTGGCCGTCGGCGCCCTTGACCCGGGTGGGCTTGGAGGGACGGCCGTTGGCGCCGGCCGCCGCGCTGAAGACGTGCGGCTTGTCGGCCGGGTCGTCGACCCCGTTGGCCGGCGAGTCACTGGCCGGGAAGGACTCGTCGCTGGCCTCGTCCGCGTGGCCCTGCGGCTGGACGTAGTTCTTGAGGGCGTCGCGGAACATCGGCTTCGCGGTGCTCAGCGGGACCCGGTCCTGCGGGCGCTTCGGGCCGGCCAGCGACGGGACGATCGTCGACAGGTCGAGCTCGAGCTTCTCCGAGTAGTCCGGCTCGGCGTTCGGGTCGAGCCAGAGGCCCTGCCGCTTCGCGTACGCCTCGACCAGCGCGACCTCCTTGGCGGAGCGGCCGGTGAGCTTCAGGTACTCGATGGTCTGCTCGTCGATCGGGAAGATCGCGACGGTCGAGCCGTACTCCGGCGACATGTTGCCGATGGTGGCCCGGTTCGCCAGCGGGACGGCGCTCACGCCGGGACCGTAGAACTCGACGAACTTGCTGACCACGCCGTGCTTGCGGAGCATCTCGGTGATCGTGAGGACGAGGTCGGTCGCGGTGGTGCCGGCCGGCGCCTCGCCGAACAGCTTGAAGCCGACGACCCGCGGGATCAGCATGCTGACCGGCTGGCCGAGCATCGCGGCCTCGGCCTCGATGCCGCCGACGCCCCAGCCCAGCACGCCGAGGCCGTTGACCATCGTGGTGTGCGAGTCGGTGCCGACCACGGTGTCCGGGTACGCCTGGCCGTTGCGCTCCATGATCGTGCGGGCCAGGTACTCGATGTTGACCTGGTGCACGATGCCGGTGCCCGGCGGGACGACCTTGAACTCGTTGAACGCGGTCTGGCCCCAGCGCAGGAACTGGTAGCGCTCGCGGTTGCGCTGGTACTCCAGCTCGACGTTGCGCTGGAACGCGTCCGCGCGGCCGAACAGGTCGGCGATGACCGAGTGGTCGATGACCAGCTCGGCCGGGGCGAGGGGGTTGACCTTGGTGGGGTCGCCGCCGAGGTCCTTGACCGCCTCCCGCATGGTGGCGAGGTCGACCACACAGGGAACACCGGTGAAGTCCTGCATCAGCACCCGTGCCGGGGTGAACTGAATCTCGACACTCGGGTCGGCGTTCTGGTCCCAGCTGCCGAGCGCGTTGATGTGGTCGGCGGTGATGTTCGCGCCGTCCTCAGTGCGCAGCAGGTTCTCCAGGAGGATCTTCAAGGAGTAGGGCAGGCGTTCGTGCCCCTTCACCTTGTCGATCGTGAAAATCTCGTAGCTCGCGTCTCCGACGCGCAGCTCGCTCTTCGCACCAAAGGTGTCGAGGCTGGCCACCGTCATCTCCTTCACACCCAGCGACTGGAAGTCAAGTCTTTCGCACCGAAAGGGCGACCTTCGGGTTAGGTATGCCTAACTCTCGGTTCACGTCTTCAGGTAAACCGTACGTCCGTCTTGCTAGCCCTCGCAAGCGGGGTACACCTGGCTGATCCTCTCAGCCCGCGCGGGGTTTGGTGTCGTCGATAGATGGGCATACGCGCCCCCATGACGGCACCGGCGGAAACCGACGAGCTCAGCGACTTCTTCGGTCGCTACGGCACGGCCCTCACGACGGGCGATGTCGCGGCGATCGCCCGCTGCCACGCGCTGCCGGGCCTGGTCGTGTCCGACTCGTACAGCTTCACGTTCAGCTCACCGGCAGCGGTGGCGCTGTCGTTCCTGGGCGCGGCGCCCGCGTACCGGGAGAACCGGATCGTCGCGGCGCACGCGCAACTGCTCGCCGTGCAGCGGCTCTCGGCCGCGCTGACGCTGGTGTCGGTCGAGTGGGAGTACCTGGACGACCAGGGGAGCGTGGTGCCCGGCGAGCGGTACCGCTACCTGATCCGCACCGGCGCCGACGGCCCGCTGATCACCACTGTCATCGCCACACGCTGAGACAGCCGCGTGGTGAGACAGCCACGCGGTGAGCGAAGCGGTGCGACCATGGTCCGGTGACGACGATCGAGATCACTGCGACCGCGCCGCCCGTTGAGGGACGTACCCGTCCGCAATGGCTTCTCGTGCACTACCACCGGCCGGACGGCGACTACACGGACTGGGCGCTGCACGCCTGGGGCGACGTGGCCGAGGAGACGATCTACCCGGCCGGTGTGCCGTTCGCCGGCGAGGACTCCTACGGCCGGTTCGCCTGGGTGCGGCTCGCGGAGAACGCGCGTGAGGTCGGCTTCCTGGTCGTGCATCGGCACGGCGCCAAGGACGTGGAGGTCGACCGCTGGGTCGACATCTCCGAGAAGTCGGAGATCTGGCTCATCGCGAACGAGCGCCGCGTGCAGGAAGCGCCCCTGCCGGAGCCGACCCTGGAACACACCGCCGTCATCCACTACCGGCGACCGGACGGCGACTACAGCGGGTGGGGCCTGCACTGCTGGGAGGGCGTCCCGACAAAATCGAAGACCCCGTGGGGTACGCCCATGCTCCCCACCCGCTTCGACGCGTTCGGCGCGGTCTTCGAGGTCCCGGTCCGTCCCGACGCCGTCGGCCTCCGGTTCGTCCTGCACCGCGGCGAGCTCAAGGACCTACCCGACGACCAGCGCCTCGACCTGACCGTCGCCCGCGAGCTGTGGGTGCTCGCCGGAGTCGCCGCCCCGGTCCGCCCCGACCTGGGCACCCTCGGCCCGGAGCTGGACCCGGCCCGCGCCCTCGCGGTCTTCGTCGACCGGGGGACGATCGCGCTGCCGGACTGGTTCGCGTCCCGGGCGGTCACGCTGTCACTGAACGACCTGACCCTCGTACCCCGGCCCGGTGGTCTTTTCCAGGCGCAGAGCCGGCGCTTTCCGCACCTGCGCGCCTACCGCGCCTTCGCCCTGCGGGAGATGAGCGACGCCGCCCTCGGTGACCTGCTGCGCGAGCGGCTGCTGGTGACCGGGCGGGACGCCGCCGGCGAGGTGGTGGCGCTGACCGCCGTGCAGCTCGCCGGTGTCCTGGACGACGTCTACGCCGAGGCGGCCGAGGCCGACCTGGGTCTCACGTTCGACGACGAGCAGCGGCCGCAGCTCGCCGTCTGGGCGCCGACGGCGATCACGGTGAGCCTGGAGCTGTTCCGCGAGCCCGCCGACGAGCCGCGGATCCTGCCGATGGACCGGGACCCGGTGACCGGCGTCTGGTCGATCGTGGGCAAACGCAAGTGGCTCGGCCGCTACTACCGGTACCGGGTGGAGCTCTGGCATCCGGCCGCGCAGCGGGTCGTCACGACGAGCGTCACCGATCCCTACTCGATCTCGCTCGCCACCGACTCCACGCACAGCCAGCTGGTCGACCTCGCCGACCCGGCGCTGCGGCCGCCCGGCTGGGACGACCTGGCGAAGCCGCCGGCCGTCCCGCCGGCCCGGATGCAGATCGCCGAGGTCTCGGTCCGCGACTTCTCGATCTTCGACGCCTCGGTGCCGGCCGGCGAGCGCGGGACGTTCCTCGCCTTCGCCCGGGCCGGCTCGGACGGCATGCGGCACCTGCGGTCGCTCGCCGACGCCGGGCTCACCCACGTGCACCTGCTGCCGGTGAACGACTTCGCCACGGTCCCGGACCGCCGCGCCGACCAGGCGGTGCCGGCCTGCGACCTGGCGTCGTTCCCGCCGGACTCGGAGGAGCAGCAGCGCGCGGTCATGGCGGTGGCCGACTCCGACGGTTACAACTGGGGTTACGACCCGTGGCACTGGACGACGCCGGAGGGTGGTTACGCCACCGACCCGGCCGGTCCGGCGCGGATCCTGGAGCTGCGCTCGGCGGTGGCGGCGCTCAACGCGGCGGGTCTGCGCGTGGTCCTCGACGTGGTCTACAACCACACGATGGCCGACGGGCTCGACCGGTTCAGCGTGCTCGACCGGCTCGTACCGGGGTACTACCACCGGCTGCTCGCCGACGGCAGCACCGCCGAGTCGACCTGCTGCCCGAACACCGCGACCGAGCACATGATGATGAGCAAGCTGGTCATCGACTCGCTGCTGACCTGGGCCGTCCAGTACAAGATCGACGGATTCAGATTCGACCTGATGGGACACCACCCGCGGGCCAACATCCTGGAGGCGCGGATCGCCCTGGACCGGCTCGGCGAGCACGGGCGGGACATCTGTCTGTACGGCGAGGGGTGGAACTTCGGGGAGGTCGCGTACGACGCCCGGTTCGCCCAGGCCACCCAGGTCAACATGGCCGGGACGGGTGTCGGGACGTTCAACGACCGGCTGCGGGACGCGGTCCGGGGCGGTGGGTCGTTCGGCGACGATCCCGGGGTGCGGGGGTTCGCCACCGGGCTCGGCCGGGACACGCCACTGTGGCTGCACGATCAGATCAAGGTCGGGCTCTCCGGAGCGCTCGCGTCCTACCGCTTCGTCACGCACACCGGCGTCGAGCGCAGCGGCTCGCAGATCGACTACAACGGCTCGCCGAGCGGGTACGCGCACGATCCCGGTGAGGCCGTCAACTATGTGGACGCCCACGACAACGAGATCCTCTACGACGCGATGGCGTTCAAGCTGCCCCGCGACACGTCGCCGCTCGATCGGGCGCGGATGCAGGTGCTGGCGCTGTCGCTCGTCGTTCTCAGCCAGGGCGCCGGGTTCGTGGCCCTCGGCAGTGAGCGGTTGCGGTCGAAATCGCTGGACCGCAACTCGTTCAACTCCGGTGACTGGTTCAACCAGATCCGCTGGGATCCCGGCACGGGCAACGGTTTCGGCCTGGGCCTGCCCCCGTATTCCGACAACGGGGACAAGTGGGAGTTCGGCCGGCCGCTGCTGGGCGATCCGGCCCTGATCCCGCCGCCGGACGCGATCACCCTGGCCGCCGAGCGGTACCGGGAGCTGCTCCGGATCCGCCGCTCGTCGCCGGTCTTCGGCCTGCCCACCGCGGACGAGGTGCAGCGCCGCCTCACGTTCCCGCGCGGCGGCCCGGCGGAGACCCCCGGCGTGATCGTGATGTGTCTCGACGGGACCGGCCTGGACCCCCGCTGGAGCACGATCGTGGTGGTCTTCAACGCCACCGCGGACGACGTCACCGAGCACGTGCCCGGCCTGACCGGGCTCCGGCCGCACCCCGAGCTGATCGCATCGGCCGACCCGGTCCTGCGCGCGGCCCGCGCCGAGGATTCCCGGCTGCTCGTGCCGGGACGCTCGGTCGCCGTGTTCGTCAGCGATCAACCCTGATGGGTTAGATTTCTCCGCGCGATGGTCCGCCGTGGTCGGTGGCCGGAAAGCGGAGGTTTCTGGTGCGGCTTCAGCGTGCCCTGTACGCGGTGGTCCTGGTGGCTCTGGCCGGCGGATGCACATCCGACGAGAAGGAGCCCTCGTTCTCCGACCCGGCGCGGTCCTCGGCGGCGGCGCCGGTCGGCAGCGCGCCGGCGTGGACCGAGCCGGCCGCCTACTCGTACGTCCTGACCCGCGGCTGCGACCCGGCCGCGCCGCTCGGCACCTATCGGGCGACAGTGAGCGGCGGTGCCGTGTCCGCGGCCGAGCGGGTCGGCGCACCCGCCGCGTCCCCGTCCTCGTCGGCCGAAGTGGATCTCGGACCGGTCACCGGGCAGGAGGGCGAGGAGATCGAGGTGCCGACCCTCGCCCAGCTCGTCACGATGGCGCAGACCGCGGCCGAGGACGGCGCCGAGGTGGCCACCGAGTACGACGCGGCCGACGGTCACCCGGTCAAGGTGAGCATCAACGTCACCGACGGCCCCGACGGCGCCGAGTGCTGGACCATCTCCGACTACCAGCCGTAGGTCCTAGTTCTTCGCCAGGGCGGCGCGCAGGAACTCGCCGCCCTGGGCCGTGGCGGCCACCGCGGCCCGGGTGTCGCGCAGCGCGTTCAGCATCGCGAAGTCGTGGATGATGCCCTGGTACCGCACGGCCGTCACCGGCACGCCGGCCGCCCGCAGCTTCGCCGCGTAGGCCTCGCCCTCGTCCCGCAGCACGTCCGCCTCCGCGACGATGACCAGCGCCGGCGGCAGCCCGCTCAGCTCCTCCGTGCTGGCCCGCAGCGGCGACGCGGTGATCTCGGCACGGGCGGCGGGGTCGGTCGTGTACTGGTCCCAGAACCACACCATCGCGTCCCGGCGCAGCCAGTAGTTCTCGGCGAACCGGTGGTACGAGTCGGTGTCGAACGACGCGTCGGTGACCGGGTAGTAGAGCAGCTGGGCGAGGATCTCCGGCCCGGAGCGCTGCTTCGCCAGGATGGTCAGCGCCGCGGTCATGTTCCCGCCGACCGAGTCGCCGGCGACAGCGATCCGGGTGGCGTCCAGCTCATGGTCGACGCCGTGGGTGGCGATCCACTCCAGCGCGGCGTAGACCTGCTCCAGCGCCACCGGGTACCGCACCTCGGGCGAGCGGTCGTACTCGACGAAGACGGTGGCCGCGCCGGACCGGACGGTCAGCTCCCGGACCAGCCGGTCGTGGGTGCCGGAGTCACCGAAGACCCAGCCCGCGCCGTGCGTGTAGAGCAGCACCGGCAGCTGGCCGACCACGCCGGCCGGGCGGTAGATCCGGATCCGCACCTCGCCGGTCGGGCCCCCGGTGATCCGCAGGTCCGCGACGTCCGCGTCCGGGCGGGGCACGTCGCCGGCCTGGGTGGCCGCGACCACCCGGCGGCCCTCGATCGGGCCCAGATCGGGCAGGTACGGGGGGTGCGCGGTCGCCTCGACGAACGCCTGGGCGGCCGGCTCCAGCACGGGTTCGGGGTAGCCCATAGCGGTTTTCCTCTCCTCGTATCCGGCAGGGAGGCAAGCCCTGTCGAGGATGAGAAAACCGGAGCGCAGTGCACGTTCAGTGCATCGCCGATGCACAAGCCTCCACACGGGCGATCACGGCGTCCACCGACGCGTCACCCCACACCACCCGGTAGATGTCTGAGTGCTGCGCGGTGAGCTGCCGGAACGTGGCCACGACGGCGGCGGCGCGGGCCACGTCACCGAGGGCCAGCGTCGCCTCGGCGAGGATCGCGTTCGCGTGGAACGGCGTGAAGATCTCGGCCGGCGGGGTGAGGTCCAGGGCGATCCCGGCGAACCGCACCGCCGCCTCGTGGTCGCCGCGGGCCAGGTGGATCTCGGCCAGGGTCCCGGCCGTCTGCGCGGACATGTCGATGATGTCGGCCTGCACGGCCAGCTCGTGGCCCTCCAGCGCGACGTCGGCGGCGGTGGCCAGGTCGCCCTGTGCCCGCAGCTCGGAGACGAGCGCGGAGAGCGCGAAGACCAGCACGCTCGGCTCGCCGCACAGCTCGGCCAGGTCCACCGCCTGCTTCGCGTTCAACAGGCGTTCCGATGCCGTCGAGTCAACGGACCAGGCCATGTTGCGCCACACCATCGCCTGTCCGCCCAGGTCGCCGCTCTCCTCGTACAGTCGCAGGGCTTTTTCCAGGCGGGTGCGGAAGAGCGCCGGGTCGGCGGAGCGCAGGCCGATCGAGGTCTCCCGGAGCATCGCAGCTTCTAGAACCGGCTCGCCGAGCGCCTGCGCGGCTTTCAGCGCCCGCTCGGACTGCTCGGCGGAATCGGCCGGCGGCTCCACCACCGAGCTGCGGGAGGCCCGCAGGTCGAGCACCATCTCGATGGCCTCGCGATGCCAGCGCCGGGTGAGCGCCAGGTCGATCACCGCACGCAGCGTGGACTTCTCCCGGAGGTACCACTCCAGCGCGGCGGCGAAGTCGGCCGGCCGCTCGATCGTCATGCCGGCCGACGGCGGGCCGAGGTAGGTGACCTGCGGCCGCCCGAACACCAGGTACGAGTGCCGGGTGCTCCGCACATAGTGCTCGACCAGCCGTTTCTCCGCCTCCTGCCGCTCGTCGGACGCCTCCAGCAGCTCGTCGGCGTACGCGTGCAGCAGGTCGTGCATCGTGTAGCGGCGACCGTCCGTCTCGGTCAGCATGTTGGCCGCGCTCAACTCCGCGAGCAGCGACCGCGTCTTGGGCCCGGCGCCGGAGATGCTGGCCGCCGCCGCGATCGAGATCTCCGGCCCGGGGTGGACCGCGAGCAGCCGGAACAGCCGGGCCGCCGCCGGGCTGAGCGCCTCGTACGACCAGGAGAACGCGGACCGCACGTCGTCGTCCGAGGACTCGCCGGTCGACAACGCGTCCAGCTCCAGGTCCTCGGCGAAGTCACTGAGCCGCAGCTCCGGACGTACCGCCGCGTGCGCCGCCGCGATCGCCAGCGCGAGCGGAAGTCCCGCGCAGAACCGCACCAGGTCCCGGCTCGCCGCCGGCTCGGCGGCGAGCCGCGGCTCACCGATCCGCTTGGCCAGCAGCTCGCGGGCGGCCGCGTCACCGAGCCGGCCGACCAGCACCGGCCGCGCGCCCTCCCGGGCGACCAGGCCGGTCAGCCGGTTGCGGCTGGTCACCACGACCAGGCAGCCGGGCGCGCCGGGCAGCAGGGGACGGACCTGCTCGGAGTCGCGGGCGTTGTCCAGCAGCACGATCATCCGGCGGTCGGCGAGGGCGGACCGGAACCGGGCGGCCCGCGCGTCCAGACCGGCGCCGCCGAGCGAGGCGAGCGAGACGCCGACCGATTCGAGCAGCGTGTTCAGCGCGTCGACCGGGTCGATGAGCCGGCCGCTCGGGTCGAAGCCGCGCAGGTTGAGGTAGAGCTGCCCGTCCGGGAAGCGCGGGGCGAGCCGGTGCGCCCAGTCCACCGCGACGGCGGTCTTCCCGACACCGCCCATGCCGCTGAGGATCACGATCGCCGCGCTGCTGGCCTGGGCGTCGAGCGCCGCGGTCAGGTCGTGGCGGGGCACGAAGCCGGACACCCGGCGAGGAAGCTGCACCGGCCGGTGGCTGTCCGCCGGGCCGGGTTCCAGCGCTTCCAGGTGGGCGGCCCGCAACTCCGGACCCGGATCGGCGCCCAGTTCCTCGGCGAGCCGGTGCCGCATGTCGTCGAAGAGCACCAGGGCCTCGGCGCCGCGCCCGGCCGCCGCCAGCAGCCGGATGATGCGGGCGTGCAGCACCTCGTGCAGGGGCGCGGACGCGGCGATCCGCTGGAGAAGCGGCAGACAGTCCGGCGTCGCGGTCTCGGCCGCCGTCACGGCGATCTGGATCCGCTCCCGCGCGAGCGCCCCGAACAGCGGGTGTTCCAGCACCTCGGGGTCGAGACCGGCGAAGGGCGGCTCCTGCACCGTGCGCAGTGCCCGCTCCGGGGACTGTTCGCGGACCGCGAGCAGATCGCAGGTCCGGGCGTCCACCAGCAGCCGGTATCCCTCGCCGGCCGGGTGCACCCATCGGCCGGGCGTGCGGCTCGGCAGGTCCGGCTCGAACAGCCGGCGGACCTGCCCGACCAGCCGGTGCAGCTGGTTCACCGCGCTCTGCGAGGGCTCGGCGCCCCAGATCAGGTCGATCAGGTCGGCGACCCCGACCACACCGCCACGGGCGGCGAGGAGCGCGGCGAGCAGCACCCGCTGCCGTGGCGGGCCGATGTCCACCTCGGTGTCGCCCCGCCACATGCGAAGCCCGCCGTAGGCACGCAGCCTGACGGCGGGCTCCAGAGACGTCATGCTCCTATGCTGCCCAGCTTCTTTTCAGAGCGACACGTCACATGGATCACATCAGCCGGGCAGCCGGGGCCCCGCCTCGCGCTGCGACGCCAGCCACTGCTCGACCTCACCGGACGAGCGCGGCAGGCCGGCCGACAGGTTCCGGCAGCCGTCCGCGGTGACCAGCACGTCGTCCTCGATCCGCACGCCGACGCCGCGCAGCTCGGCCGGGACCAGCTCGTCCTCGGCCTGGAAGTACAGCCCCGGCTCGACGGTCAGCACATAGCCTTCCTTGAGCTCGCCGTCCCGGTAGTTCTCCTTCCGGGCGTGCGCGCAGTCGTGCACGTCGATGCCGAGCATGTGACCGAAACCGTGCAGCGTCCACCGCCGGTAGACGGTGCTCTTCTCGCCCATCGCCTCGTCCACGCTGACCGGCAGCAGACCCAGGTCGGACAGCCCCTCGGCGAGCACCCGCATGCAGGTCTGGTGCACGTCCTTGAACTTCACGCCCGGCCGGATGGCGTCCATGCCGGCCTGCTGCGAGGCGTGCACGATGTCGTAGACCTGGCGCTGCAGCGGGGTGAACGAGCCGTTCACCGGCACGGTCCGGGTCACGTCGGCGGTGTAGAGGTTGTCGCCCTCCACGCCCATGTCCATCAGCAGCAGCTCACCCGGCGTCGTCACACCGGTGTTGCGCACCCAGTGCAGGATCGTCGCGTGCGGCCCGGAGCCGACGATCGAGCTGTAGCCCACGTCGTTGCCGTCGTGCCGGGCGCGCAGCCCGAACACGCCCTCCAGCAGCCGCTCCTTCACCGGGCGGTCGGCCGGCAGGATCCGTGCCACGTCCTCGAAGCCGCGCACTGTCGCGTCGATCGCGGCCTGCAGCTGCGCGATCTCCCACTCGTCCTTGACCAGCTTCAGCTCCGAGATCACCCAGGCCAGCTCGCGGTCGCGCGGCTTGTCCCGGTTCGGCTCGTAGGCGAGCACCGCGCGGTCCACGTTCGCGTCGAGGCCGCGCAGCACCCGGGTCCGCCCCGGCGCCGAGTTCGCCAGCACCGGACCGAGGTGACCCAGCGACGCGGTGTCCAGCCCCAGCTCCGTCGACTTCTCGCCGAGCGTGTGCGTGCGGCCGATCCACAGCTCACCGTTGCGGTCCCGGAAGAACCGGTCGGTCTCCTTCGAGTTGCGCTCCCGGGTGAACAGGATCGCGTCGTGCCCCGACCCGCTCGGCCGCATCACCAGCACACTGTCCGGGTCGCGGTCGCCGGTCAGGTAGAAGAAGTCACTCCCCGGCCGGAACGCGTAGTCGGTGTCGTTGGCCCGCACCTTCTCGTTGCCACTCGGGATGATCAGTGTCTCGCCCGGGAACGCCTCGGAGAGCGCCGCCCGCCGCTTCGCATGGTTCGGCACCTCCGGCAGTGGCGCCACCGCGAGCGGGTCCTCCCGCCAGCCACTGCGCATGAACTGCAGAAACGCCTCCGGGAAATCCGGGTCGTGCGACTCCGTCTTGGCTTGCTCGGCCATCTGAGGATGCCTCCGTTCTCGCTGCCCCGACGGTACAACCCCGGCGGTGCGCCCGGCAGGCGCGGTCGGTCGCGCTTCTTCCCCGGGTACGGGCTACGCGCTCGCCGGTTCCCCCCGGAACGGTCCTGGCCGTCCCACCTCGATGGCATCGCAGAAGACCGTTTGTGATCAGTCCGGGCCGGTTCGATCCCGGCCCGGCCTGAGTGCTTTTGAGGGCTATCCCGGCCCTTTTGAGGGCTATCCCCGCCCGGCCCGCTCCGTGTAGACCGGCATCGGGTCCCGCGTCAGGCAGGCCAGCCGGGCGCCCGCCGTGCCGGCCTCGCCGTGCCCGGTGTGCGTGGTGGTCCGCTCGTGCAGGACGAACGACCACGGCGGCCGCTTCTCGTCGAACCGCCACTTCTGCACGCTGCTGGCCGTGCCCGCCCCCTCCTCGTCGGCGGTGAAGTCGAGCCAGATCTCGTTCTCCGGGTTCGCGTACTCCGGATCCGACGACGGCTTGCCCGGCCCGGCGCCCGGGTCGATCCGGTTCTGGTAGTGCGGCCCCGCCTCGGCCGGATCCGCGGTGCACGAGTTGGTGTGCAGGTGAGCCCCGTAGGCCCGGCCCGGAACCAGCCCGTTGACGGCGGCCGTGACCCGCACCCCGCTGACGCTCTCCGCGACGGTCACCTCGGCGGTGGCCCCGACCGGCACGGCGGTGGTGTCGTAGGTGACGGCCGTGGCGCCTTCCGCCCACTTCTTGAACGTCCCCGACGTGACGGGTCCCGGGATGAAGCCGGGAGCGGTGTCCGGAACTGCGGCGGTGGCACTGGTCTTCATCATGCCGGTGACGCCGGGGGTGGCCATGGCGCTGGTGCAGGCCGCCAGAGTCAGCGGCATAGCGAGGAGTAGCACTCGTAGATTCATCCCCAAATCCTCCCAAAGTCACCCCCATAATTGGGACTAAGCCCTCACCGCGTACCAAACCGACGGTTTCCAACTGCACTGGCGGCCAGCTGGTCCAGCTGGTCCGCAGTGCTGTCGGAGGGCGCACTCGACGACCCGGAGGACCAGTCCGGCCCGCTCGGCCGGCCAGTCGTGCTGACCTTGCTGGCTGATCGACGAGCCGTCGCCCCGGTTAGGACGCGCGGTGGCGGCGTCCGTTTTTCGATCGTGGAGCGGTGGGGGCGGGCTGGCGCTGAGTGCTCTGGAAACGGGCGTCCGGCAGCACTGGTGACCAGCTCGTCGTCCTCGGCTGGTTGTCAGTGTTCTCGCCGGCCGGTCGGGACAGCACTGAGCGCCAGCCCGGCCACGCTTTTCCACGATCCACACCCGCCGAGGACCGCACTGACTACCAGCTGGTCCGGCCGGTCGTGAGTGCTGGTCCGGCTGGTCGTCGCGCTGATCCCGCTGGCTAAAATCAACCAGCAGGGTCCGTACTTGGCATCTCCCGCCTCGGCGATCTTGGAACGCGCCGTCCCGGCCGTAGCCCACACATGTGATCAAGCTCGGGTAGCCGCTCTGGTCTACGGCTGGCGTGGCCCGGCCGTAGCTCAGGCATGTGATCAAGCTCGGGTAGCCGTTCTGGTCTACGGCTGGCGTCGCCGGGCCGTAGCGCGGGCATGTGATCAAGCTCGGGTAGCCGCTCTGGTCTACGGCTGGCGTTTTGTGGACCCCGCGCGCCAGCCGGACCAGCTGGCGGCCGGCGGAGTCCCGAACGATCAACCGCCCGTGGCCGCTCCGCTCGCGGGCGGTGAGCGCACGCAAGTCTGGATCGGGTGCGCCCACGGCCCCCGAAGCGGCGACCAGCTCACGCGCAACGGTTCTGCGTGCGCCCACGGCCCCCGGAGGGGCGACCAGCTCACGCGCAACGCTTCAATGTGCGCCCACGGCCCCCGGAGCGGCGACCAGCTCACGCGCAACGGTTCTGCGTGCGCTCATGGCCCCGAACGCCGCGCCGCCGAGACTGGGATGCCGGCCCCCAGGCGTCCCGGATGTCGGCACGCGGGCTGCCGATCCCGCCGCCCCAAGGTCACCTCAATTCTGAGAGGGTGTCGATGTGGGTTACGCGATGGTGATGGGTGAGGCGCTGATCGATCTGCTCGAGGCGGAAGCCGGCCGGGAGCTGATCTACCGTCAGGCGATCGGTGGCGCGCCGCTGAACGTGGCGGTGGCGGTGTCCCGGCTCGGCGGCGACGTCGAGTTCGCCGGGTCGCTCGGCACCGACGTGCTCGGCGACCGGATCGCCGCGCTGCTGGCCGAGGCCGGAGTCGGCGGCCGGGGGATCAGGCGGGTCGCCGTCCCGACGACGCTGGCCGTCACCACGTTCGAGGGGGCCGAGCCGACGTTCACGTTCTACGGTGAGCCGCCCTCCTACGCGCTGCTCGGACCCGGCGACCTCGACCTCGGCCGGGTGGCCCGCGCGGACGTGCTCTACGCCGGGTCGATCTGCCTGCTGCGGGAGCCGTTCCGGTCGGCGGCCCGGGCGGCCTGGGACGTGGCCGGGCCGGTGAAGGTGTTCGATCCCAACGTGCGGCCCACCCTGCTGCCGGACGACGCCGCCGTGGACGCGCTGCGCGAACTGGTCGAGGAGTTCTTCGCCACCGCCGACCTGGTGAAGCTCAGCTCGGCCGACGCCCTGGTGCTCTACCGCGAGCCGGACCCGGCAGCCGCCGCCGAGCGCATCCTCGCGCTCGGTGCCGGCGCGGTAGTCGTGACCTGCGGCTCAAAGGGCGCCCACGTGGCCACAGCAGCCAGCGAAGCATCAGCCAGCGAAGCATCAGCCGGCGGGGTGATGCTCCCCGCCCCGAAGGTATCCGCCGTGGACGCGACCGGCGCCGGCGACTCGGTGATGGGCGCGCTGATCAGCCGCCTGCTCGCGGAAGGACGCCCGGCGTCACGGGACGACTGGGAGCGGCACGTCCGGTTCGCCCTCGGCGTAGCCGGTCTGGTCTGCGAGCGCCAGGGCGGCGCAACAGCCATGCCCACCGAGGCCGAGCTCGCCGCCCGCTGGGACTGACACCCGCCCCCACAGCGACGCCCGCACCCACTGCGGCGCCCGCGCTAACAGCGACGCCGGCCCTCACAGCGACGCCCGCCCCCACAGCGACGCCCGCCCCACAACGACCCCGCCCAGACGACGCCCGGCAGAAGCCGCTCAGCGCTCCATCGCCCGCGCGATGAACTCCCGCCGGTCCAGCAAGATCCGTTCCACCCGCACCTCCGCGACCAGCAGCGCACCGTCGTGGACAGTCACGTCGAACAGCAGCTTCCGGCCGTCCACCTTGGTCAGCCTCGCGTGCGCGACGACCCGCCGCCCGAGCGGTGTCGGCGCCCGGTGCTCGATCACTGCCCGGCTGCCGACGGTGGTGATGCCGCCGGGGATCTGCCGGGCGGTGGCGGCCACCGTGGCGGCTTCGGCGAGGGCGAGGACGCGGGGTGTGCCGAGCACCGGCACGTCGCCGGAGCCGACGGCCTGCGCGGTGTCAGCGTCGGTGACCGTCAACTCGACCCGGGCGCTCATCCCGGGTGCGAACTCCGGAAACTCCATCCGCACAGCTTAGGGCCTGTCGCAAGAGCTAGGGCCGGCGAGCACGGGCCGCGCGGGCCCGCGTCGCCAGCTGTTCGGCGAGGGCCCACGCTTCGGCGAGGTCCCGGTCGTGTGCCACGCCGGACCGCCCGCCGGCCGTGTCCGCGTAGACGGTGGCCAGTCCCAGCCGCCGTTGCAGCGGGCCCTGGACGACCCGCACGCTCTGCATCCGCGCGTACGGCACCAGGCTCAGCTCCCGGGTGACCCGCCCCTGCCGGGTGACGAAGACGTCCGGGCTCAGCCCGGCGCCGTAGAACCGCAGGCCGATCGGGTGCAGCCAGCGGGCCCGCAGCGGTGGCGGCGAGGTGGCGATGGTGGCCAGGTCGACGCCGGGCAGCACTTCGGCGACCAGCGCCCGGGCGGTCTGGATGTCGCCGACCGGCATCAACCGGTCGGAGGTCTTGTCGTCACCGGGCTCGGGCCCGCTGTATCCGGCGATGTCCAGCCGCAGGTTCAGCCAGCGGGCCTGCCGCCACAGGAACGGCCAGATCACCCGCACGGTCTGCACGCGGTTCGGCGGCACCACCTGGTTGCGCGTCTCGGTGAGCCCGTAGTGCAGGACCAGCCGCCGGTCGTGGTCGCGGCTGAGCCGGAAGTCCCAGTCGCCGAGCACCCGCCGGATCGGCTGCAGCAGCACACCGGCCATCGCGGTGACGGTGCTGGCGATGCCGATGAACGACCAGGAGTGCTCCATCGCGAACTGGGTGATCACCCAGGCGACGCCGATCGGCAGGAAGAACGCCTGCGGCGTCAGCAGCTGGCTGATCAGCAGGTCGCGGTTGCGGACGCGATAGAGGGGGGCCTCGGCGGGTGGCGCGGCGACGACCCCGGCCGCCGGGCCGGCGCCGATTGCGCTTCCCTTGTGGGTACGGCCGGAGAGCGCCAGCAGCCGTTCCCGGAGCGCTGCCGCTTCCCGGACGGTGAGGTACGCCAGGGGCGCCTCGGTCTTGGCGCCGCCGACCACTTCGAGTCGCAGCTCGGCGAGCCCGGTGAGCTGGGCCAGCAGCGGCCGCCGCAGCTCCACGGCCTGCAGCCGGTCCAGCGGGATGGCTCGGTTGCGCCGCCAGATCAGCCCGTCGGTGATCCGCAGTTCCCGGCCGATCACCTGGTACCCGGTGTTCCACCAGCCGACCACCGAGAAGATCACCACGCCGACCGCCAGCGCGGCCACGATCATGGCGAAGTGGGTGGGTCCGAGCTGGTTGAGCGTCTGCCAGGAGAGCGCGGCGACGATCACCACGATGCTCTTGGCGCCGTTGAGCAGCGGGCTGAGCGGATGCAGCCGCTGCCGTTTCTCCATGCCGGCGCCGGGGTCGGGCTCCACCGGCGGGTATCCCGGCGGCGGGGTGCCCTGCGGCCAGGCCGGCGGGACGGAGGGCGGGAGGCCGGCGCTGCTCACAGGCCCTCGGCCCGGTCCTCGCCCAGGGCGGTCAGCCGGTCGCGCAGCCGGGACGCCTCTTCCGGCGGCAGCCCGGGCACCCGGGCGTCGCTGGCCGCCGACGCGGTGTGCAGCTGCACGGTGGCCAGCCCGAACGCGCGCTCCAGCGGCCCGGCCGTGACGTCGACGAACTGCATCCGCGCGTACGGCACGATCGACAGGTGCCGGACCAGCAGACCGTGCCGGACCAGCAGGTCGTTGTCGCGCTCGGCGTACCCCCAGGCGCTCACCGCGCGTGCCTCGATCACCGCGCGCCAGGCGCCGAGCAGCAGCACCGCGCCGATCCCGATCAGCCAGCCGGAGTGGCGGCCGAAGAAGTAGGCGACGCTGAGGCCGGCGACCAGGACGGCGACCCAGGCGGCCAGCCCGATCAGCTGAACGATGATCAGTTTGGGGGAGACCGGGCGCCACTCCACCGTGTCGGGCCACGGTTCGAGGGCATTGACTTCGGGGGCATTGACGACGCTGCGGGGCGGCTCGCTCACACCTGAAGCCTAGGAGATGGGCGCATTTCCCGCCGCTGTGAAGGGCGTGACCTCGCGCAGGAAGCCCCGCGCATCGAGAAAAGAACCGAGCGTGGATCGATGATCAGCGCAGGCCAGCCACGTTTTCCGGTAATCCGGGGTGTGGATTTTCGGGTTGTTCCAGCGGAGCTGCCAGAGGGCGGCCGCACGGCAACCTTTGGCGGAACACTGTGGTGAAAGAACCTCGACCATTCCGGAGAACCTAACGGATGGGAGTTATAGCGCCGGGCGGCCACGGGGGAAGCCGCCCGGCGACAAGGGAAATGCTACACGCTTCATTTCCGCGCGTATCCACCCGGTGACCGTGCCCGATCCAGCGGATCGCGCAGAAAGATCAACACATCCGGCCTCTTGCGCTGCGGCGGATGATGACTGCGAGGTGACACCCCCGATGCATAGGCTGGTGTGCGCGCGGCCGGGACTTTCTTAGGAACCTCCCAGCCGTGTGGTGTTGTCTGTCGTGTAAGTCTTGAGCGTCGGCATCCACGCCGGCGATCACGACCGCTTGTGGAGGACCGGTGGCGCAGCCGAGCACGCCCGAGACCGAGACCAGTCCCGACGCCGGGTCACCGGCGTCCGTGCCGGTTCCGCCCGCGCAGGACGCGTCGCAACTCGAGCGGGCCATGCCCGGCGCGCCAGCGCCGTCGGTCGTGCCCCCGGCGCAGGACGCGTCGCAGCTCGAGCGGGCCATGTTCGAGGTGAAGAGGGTCATCGTCGGCCAGGACCGGATGGTCGAGCGGATGTTCGTGGCCCTGCTGGCCCGCGGTCACTGCCTGCTGGAGGGCGTTCCCGGCGTGGCGAAGACGCTTGCCGTGGAGACCCTGGCCAAGGTGGTCGGCGGCACGTTCTCCCGGGTGCAGTTCACGCCCGACCTGGTCCCGGCGGACATCGTCGGCACCCGGATCTACCGGCAGTCGAGCGAGCGGTTCGACGTCGAGCTCGGCCCGGTCTTCGTCAACTTCCTGCTCGCCGACGAGATCAACCGGGCGCCGGCCAAGGTGCAGTCCGCCCTGCTCGAGGTGATGGCCGAGCACCAGGTGTCGATCGGCGGCAAGAGCCACGCGGTGCCCGACCCGTTCCTGGTGATGGCGACGCAGAACCCGATCGAGCAGGAGGGCGTCTACCCGCTGCCCGAGGCGCAGCGCGACCGCTTCCTGATGAAGATCCTGGTGGGCTACCCGACGGACACCGAGGAACGGGAGATCGTCTACCGGATGGGCGTGAGCGCGCCGGAGCCGAAACAGGTCTTCACCCCGGCCGACCTGCTCGCCCTGCAGCAGCGCGCCGACCAGGTGTTCGTGCACAACGCGCTGGTCGACTACACGGTCCGCCTGGTGCTGGCGACCCGCGCGCCGGCGCAGCACGGCATGCCCGACGTGGCCCAGCTGATTCAGTACGGTGCGAGCCCGCGCGCCTCGCTCGGCATCGTCCGGGCCACCCGGGCGCTCGCCCTGCTCCGCGGCCGTGACTACGCGCTGCCCCAGGACCTGCAGGACATCGCGCCGGACATCCTGCGGCACCGCCTGGTGCTCAGCTACGACGCGCTCGCCGACGACATCCCGGCCGACCACATCGTCGCCCGGATCATGCAGACCGTGCCGATGCCGTCGGTCGCGTCCCGGCAGGGCACGTCACCGCATCAGGGCCAGCCGGGTCAGGGCCAGCCGGGTCAGGGCCAGCCGCATCAGGGCCAGCCGTACCAGGGCCAGCCGTACCAGGGTCAGCCGCACACCGGGCCGAACGGGCAGGGCGCCCCGCCGGCGCAGCCGATCAGCGGCGTCCCGGCGGCCGCGTTCGACAACCGCCAGCACTATCCGCAGGCCGGCGGCCCGGGCTGGCACGGACAGCCATGACGTCCCCCGGCCTGTCGCCCGTCACGCCGGACGAGTCGGCGCGGGCCGAGGCCGTCCTCGGCCGCCTGCAACTGCTCGTCACCCGCAAGCTCGACGGCCTGCTCCAGGGCGACTACGTCGGCCTGCTGCCCGGTCCGGGCACCGAGGCCGGCGAGTCCCGGGAGTACCGGCCGGGCGACGACGTGCGCCGGATGGACTGGCCGGTCACGGCGCGCACCACGACGCCGCACGTGCGCCGCACGGTGGCCGACCGGGAACTCGAGACGTGGATGGCGATCGACCTGTCGGCCAGCCTGGACTTCGGGACCGCGCGGTGGCTCAAGAGTGATCTGGTGATCGCCGCGGCGACGGCGATAACGCACCTCACCGCACGAGGTGGCAATCGGATCGGCGCGGTGGTGGGTACCGGTCCGGGCGTACCGGAGAAGGGTCTGAGCGGCAATTGGTGGCGCCGGAAGGCGGCGGCGGCGCCCAGCCCCGCGCCCGGCCCGCCGATGGTCCGGATGCCGGCGCGGCCGGGCCGCAAGGAGGCGCAGGGCCTGCTGCGGGCGATCGCCAAGACCAAGATCCGGCCCGGGCGTGCCGACCTGGGCGAGCTGATCGAGATGCTGAACCGGCCGCCACGCCGCCGTGGCGTGGCCGTGGTGATCTCCGACTTCCTGGCGCCGGTCGAGGGCTGGGCGCGCTCGATGCGCAAGCTGGGCGTCCGCCACGACGTGCTGGCGATCGAGGTGGTCGATCCGCGCGAGCTGGAACTGCCGGACGTCGGGGTGCTGACCCTGGCCGACCCGGAGACCGGCGCGCTGCACGAGGTGCAGACCGCCGACCCCAAACTGCGCCAGCGGTACGCGGAGGCGGCCGGGGAGCAGCGGGCCGCGATCGCCCGTGCCCTGCGTGCCGCCGGCGCCGCCCACCTGCGGCTGCGCACCGACACCGACTGGCTGCTCGACATGGTCCGCTTCGTGGCCGCTCAGCGCCACGCCCGTACCCGAGGGACCACACGATGATCCGTTTCCTGGAGCCGTGGTGGCTGCTGACGCTGCTGCCGGTTCTCGCCATGGCCGGCCTGTACGTCTGGCGGCAGTTCCGCAAGCGCAACTACGCGATGCGCTTCACCAACGTCGACCTGCTGCGCACCCTGGCGCCGCGAGGCCTGGGCTGGCGCCGGCACGTGTCGGCCGCCGCGTTCCTGCTGATGCTCGGCGCGCTCGCGGCGGCGACCGCCCGCCCGTCGGTCGACACCGAGCAGCCGCTGGAACGCGCCACCGTCATGCTCGCCATCGACGTGTCGCTCTCGATGCAGGCCGACGACGTGGCGCCGAGCCGGATCGAGGCGGCGCAGGAGGCGGCGAAAGCGTTCGTGAACGAGTTGCCGCCCACCTACAACCTGGGCCTGGTCTCGTTCGCCAAGGCGGCGAACGTGCTGGTCTCGCCGACCAAGGACCGGTCCGCGGTGATCACCGCGATCGACGGTCTGACGCTGGCCGAGGCGACGGCGACGGGTGAGGCCGTGTTCACCTCGCTGGACGCGATCCGCTCGGTGCCGTCGGACGGCGCGGACGGCGCTCCGCCGGCCCGGATCGTGCTGCTCTCCGACGGGTACCGGACGTCCGGGCGGTCGATCGAGGACGCGGCCACCGCGGCGTCCTCGGCGAACGTGCCGGTCTCCACGATCGCGTTCGGCACCGACACCGGTGTGGTGGACATCCGTGGCTCGGTGCAGCAGGTGCCGGTGGACCGGCTGTCGCTGCAGGAGCTGGCGGACAACACCAAGGGCCACTTCTACGAGGCCGCGTCGGTCAGCGAGCTGAAACAGGTCTATGAGGACATGGGCAGCTCGATCGGCCACCGGACCGAGCCACGCGAGGTGACCCAGTGGTACGCGGCGACAGGCCTGCTGCTCGGCCTGATCGGCGCGGGCCTCAGCCTGCTGTGGACGTCCCGGCTGCCCTGAGTTCCGGCTGCCTGAGGCCCGGCTGCCTGAGGACTAAGAGTTGTGCGCGAGCACGAAGAGCATGACCACCCATGCCGACAGCAGGGTGAAACCGAGGGGCGCGACGAGGTTCTTCACGGGAAACACCACACTTCCGCTGGTGACTGTGCGAGGCGGGGGTAACGCGCATGTCACGTCGCGGCCGAGCCCGGCACCCGGCGTCGTGGCGCACACGACGCAGCCGGCCGGCCGGGAAACGGCGGGACCGGTGGGTGCGGGGTGGGAAAGCGTCTGGTCAGCGGTCAGAAACGCTGACGAGCGTCCCGGCCACGACTAGGAGGATCGCTATCTCGCACAGCGATCACCTCCATAGCTCGTTCTGGCCTGGGAACCGCCTGGGAGCGTACTCCTTAAGCGCCACTTAAAGAAATCGGGTCACCCGACCTGACTATTCCCCGGCGGCGACCAGCCCGGTCTCGTAGGCGAGCACGACCGCCTGGGCCCGGTCCCGCAGCCCCAGTTTCCCGAGGATCTTCCCGATGTGGGTCTTCACGGTCTGCTCGGCGACCACCAGGTCAGCGGCGATCTCCTGGTTGGAGCGGCCCCGGGCGATCAGCCGCAGCACGTCGGTCTCGCGCGGGGTGAGGGCGTTCAGCTCGACCGGCCGCGGCTTGTTCCGCGCCGGGCGGGCGGCGAACTCGGCGATCAGCCGCCGGGTCACCGACGGGGCCAGCAGGGCCTCACCGGACGCCACCACCCGGACCGCGGTGACCAGGTCGTCAGCGGGCGCGTCCTTGAGCAGGAACCCGCTGGCGCCGGCCCGCAGCGCCTCGTAGACGTAGTCGTCGAGATCGAACGTGGTGAGAATCAGCACCTTCGGCCCGCCGACGAGCCGCCGGGTGGCTTCCAGCCCGTCCATCACCGGCATCCGGACGTCCATCAGCACCACGTCCGGGTTGAGCCGGCGTGCGGCGGCCACCGCGTCGGCGCCGTTCGCGGCGTCGCCGACGACGAGCAGGTCGGGCTGGGCCGCGAGCAGCGCGCCGAAGCCCTGCCGGACCATCGCCTGGTCGTCGGCGATCAACACCTTGATCATCGTGTCTCCCGGGGCATCGTTGCGATCACCTGGTAGCCGCCGTGGCCGTCGGGTCCGGCGGTCAGCTCCCCGCCGAGCAGCGCGACGCGTTCGCGCATCCCGACCAGGCCGTGGCCGCCGGTGTGGCTGTCGTCCGGCTCCTGCGTCAGCTCGTTCCGCACGCGCAACTCCAGCCGGGACCGGTCGGCGCGAGCTTCGAGACGCACCGGGCCGCCGGGCGCGTGCCGCGCCGCGTTGGCGAGAGCTTCCTGCACGATCCGGTACGCGGCCAGGCCCACCGCCTCGGGGAGATCCGGCAGCTCCGGCAACTCGTCGTCGACGGGCAGTCCCGCGCGTTTCGCGGTGGACACGAGATCGGTGATCTGGGCGTACCCCGGCTGTGGGGTTGTCAGTGTCTCCTGCTGGTCGGCGCGGAGCACGCCGAGCAGGCGTCGCATGTCGGTCATCGCCTCCCGGGCGGCCGCCGCGATCGTGGTGAGTTCCTGTTTCGCGGATTCCGGCAGATCCGTCACCCGGTACGGCGCGGTCTCCGCCTGCACCGCGATCATCGACATGTGGTGCGCCACCACGTCGTGCATCTCCCGCGCGATCCGGGCGCGTTCCTCCAGCACCGCGCGCTTGGCCCGCTCCCGTTCGTTCAGCTCGCTCTGCTCCGCGAGCAGCTCGCGGGTGCGGCGGCGGCGGGAGATGATGTCGCCGATCGCGGCCACGGCGACGATCAGCACGGCGGCGCCCCAGGCGTTGGCGTCCGGCGCGAAGAGGAAAACCGGGACCAGGGTGAGCGTGGTCGCCCAGACGGTGACGACCGACTCGCTGGTGGCGGCGAGCCGGATCATCACGAACAGCGTGCCGGCGACCTGCACCGTGTTCCAGGGCCAGGACTGCGCCGGACCAGCGTCGATCACTCCGGCGAACATCATCACGAGGGCGATCCGCCAGGCCAGGACCGGTCTGCGGTACGCCACAGCGGCCGGCAGCACCGAGCCGATCGCGAGCAGGACATCCAGCGCCACCGGCAGTTCCCGGGTGGCCGCGAGGTAGCTGCCGGCGGCCCAGCCGATGCCGGCCAGGGCGAGCAGGAGCAGCGGCAACGCGTATCCGAACCATCGACGCGAGGCCGGTGGCCTGGGAATCTCCTGCTTGAACGTTAGGTAAGTCAGCGGCCCCGTCACGCCGCTGTGCGCGGAAGGGCCGTTAGTCTCCATTCCCAGCAGGTTATGACCACGTGTCGAAGGGGTGGGGTTGTGGCTCGGACCGTTCTGGTGACCGGAGGAAACCGCGGCATCGGCCTGGCCATCGCCCAGGCTTTCGCGAAGCAGGGCGACCGGGTCGCCGTGACTCATCGCGGGTCGGGCGCGCCCGAGGGCCTGTTGGGTGTGCAGTGCGACATCACCGATCCGGAGGCCGTCGACGCCGCGTTCACGTTCGTCGAGAACGAGCTGGGCCCGGTCGAGGTCCTGGTGGCGAACGCCGGCATCACCGATGACACGCTGCTGCTGCGGATGAGCGAGGAGCAGTTCGAGCGTGTCATCGACACCAACCTCAAGGGCTCGTTCCGGGTCGCGAAGCGGGCCAGCGGCAAGATGCTGCGCGCCAAGTGGGGCCGGATGATCTTCATTTCCTCGGTCGTGGGCCTGTACGGCGGCCCCGGTCAGGTGAACTACGCGGCGAGCAAGGCCGGCCTGGTCGGCATGGCCCGCAGCATCA
Source organism: Actinoplanes sp. NPDC023936 (assembly GCF_040639325.1). Taxonomy (NCBI): domain Bacteria; kingdom Bacillati; phylum Actinomycetota; class Actinomycetes; order Micromonosporales; family Micromonosporaceae; genus Actinoplanes; species Actinoplanes sp. NPDC023936. Next base: position 52,486 of record NZ_JBEZZR010000048.1, read on the forward strand.
CCCGCGAGCTGGGCACCCGCAACATCACCGCGAACGTGGTGGCGCCCGGTTTCATCGAGACCGAGATGACGGCCGTGCTGCCGGATTCCCGTAAGGCGGAGATCATCAAGTCCGTCCCGGCCGGGCGCCTCGCGAGCGTGGACGAGGTCGCCGCCGCGGTGACCTTCCTGGCCAGCGACGGCGCGGCGTACATCTCGGGCGCCGTGCTGCCGGTCGACGGTGGCCTCGGAATGGGCCACTGACTTTTTTCAGTTCGTCAGGAGAGAATTTCGTGTCTGGACTTCTGGCCGGTAAGCGGCTGCTCATCACGGGTGTCATCACCGACGCCTCGATCGCGTTCTCGGCGGCGAAGGTCGCGCAGGAGGCCGGCGCCACAGTGGTGCTGACCGGCTTCGGCCGGCTCTCGCTCGTCGAGCGGATCGCCAAGCGGCTGCCCGAACCGGCCCCGGTGATCGAGCTCGACGTGACGAACCCGGAGCACCTCGGCGGCCTGGCCGACAAGGTCCGCGAGCACGTCGACGGGCTGGACGGCGTGCTGCACTCGATCGGCTTCGCGCCGCAGAGCTGCCTCGGCGGCGGGTTCCTGGACGCGCCGTGGGAGGACGTGGCAACGGCGCTGCAGATCTCCACGTTCTCGTACAAGTCGCTCGCCATGGCGGCGCTGCCGCTGATGAGCCGGGGTGGCTCGGTCGTCGGCCTGACCTTCGACGCGACCAAGGCGTGGCCGGTCTACGACTGGATGGGCGTGGCGAAGGCCGGCCTGGAGTCGGCGAACCGCTACCTCGCGCTGCACCTGGGCAAGCAGGGCATCCGCAGCAACCTGGTCTCGGCCGGCCCGCTGCGCACGATGGCCGCCAAGTCCATCCCCGGGTTCGAGCAGTTCGAGGAGGCGTGGGCCGAGCGCGCGCCGCTCGGCTGGGACCTGGGCGACCCGGAGCCGACCGCGCGGGCCATCTGCGCGCTGCTCTCCGACTGGTTCCCGGCCACCACGGGTGAGGTTGTACACGTCGACGGGGGTTACCACGCGCTCGGTGCGTGAACCGGTGGCAGGATGGGCGGGTGGTATACGACGCCTTCGTCCTGCTCTCCTTCGGCGGGCCTGAGAAGCCCGATGACGTGATGCCGTTCCTGCGCAACGTGGTGCGCGGGCGCGGAGTTCCGGATGAGCGCCTCGCCGAGGTGTACGAGCACTACATGCACTTCGGCGGGGTCTCACCGATCAACCAGCAATGCCGTGACCTGCTCGCCGCCCTCGGTGACGAGTTCGGCCGGCACGGCATCGACCTGCCGCTCTACTGGGGCAACCGCAACTGGCAGCCGATGCTGGCCGACACCGTGGCGCAGATGCGCGACGACGGTGTGGAGACCGCTCTCGGGTTCGCCACCAGCGCGTACGGCGGCTATTCCTCCTGCAAGCAGTATTGGGAGGACATCGCGGCCGCCCGCAAGGCCGTCGGGCCGGGCGCCCCCAAGATCCTGAAGCTGCGGCAGTTCCACGACCACCCCGGTTTCATCGAGCCGAACATCGAGTCGGTCCGCACCGCCCTCGCGACCCTCGACGCGTCGCGGCGTGCCACCACCCGGCTGGTCTTCACCGCACACTCCATCCCGGTCAGCATGGCGAAGACGGCCGGGCCGACAGGCGGCCGCTACAACGCCCAACTGGAGGAGACGGCCCGGCTCGTGCACGCCGCGGCCGCCGCCGACCTGGAGTACGACCTGGTCTGGCAGAGCCGTTCCGGACCGCCGCAGATCCCGTGGCTGGAGCCGGACATCAACGACCACCTGGAGTCGCTCGCCGAGAAAGGCGTCACCGACGTGGTGGTCAGCCCGATCGGTTTCGTCTCCGACCACCTCGAAGTGATCTGGGACCTCGACAACGAGGCCAAGGACACCGCGGCCCGGCTCGGCCTCGGGTACGCGCGTGCCACTACCCCCGGAACCCACCCCCGATTCGTCGCGATGGTCCGCGAGCTGGTCCAGGAGCGTACCGCCGGAGCGTCACACACGACGCTCGGTACGCTCCCGACCTGGGACCTCTGTCCCACCGACTGCTGCCCGCCCCCACAGCGACGAGGAGCCCCCTCATGACGGACCGCAAGCCCACCGAGAGCTGGCTCACCGACATGGACGGCGTGCTCGTCCACGAGGGTGTGCCGGTGCCCGGCGCGCCCGAGTTCGTGAACCGGATGAAGGAGTCCGGCAAGCCGTTCCTGATCCTCACGAACAACTCGATCTACACGCCTCGTGACCTTCAGGCCCGGCTCGTCCGGATGGGTTTCGACGTGCCCGAGCAGTCGATCTGGACGGCGGCGCTGGCGACCGCGCAGTTCCTCTCCGACCAGCGGCCCGGCGGCACCGCTTACGTGATCGGCGAAGCCGGGCTGACCACCGCGATGCACGCCTCCGGTTACGTGCTCACCGAGTTCGAGCCGGACTACGTGGTGCTCGGCGAGACCCGCACCTACAGCTTCGAGGCGATCACCAAGGCGATCCGCCTGATCAACGGCGGCGCCAAGTTCATCTGTACGAACCCGGACGCCACCGGCCCGTCCAACGAGGGCCTGCTCCCGGCCGCCGGCTCGGTCGCCGCGATGATATCCAAGGCGACGGGTGTGAAGCCGTACTTCGTCGGCAAGCCGAACCCGATGATGATGCGCTCGGCGCTGAACGCGATCGGCGCGCACAGCGAGACCACCACGATGATCGGCGACCGGATGGACACCGACGTGCTGTGCGGCCTCGAAGCCGGGCTGGAGACGATCCTGGTGCTCACCGGGATCAGCAGCCGGATGGAGAGCGAGACGTACCCGTACCGGCCGTCGCGCATCGTGAACTCCGTCGCCGATCTGATCGACGAGATCTGAGTGCCCGCGTGGGAGGAGTCCTACCTGGGACAACTGCGGGAGATCGCCGGACCGGAACGGGTGCTGATGACCGTCGGCGCCCGTGCCGTCCTGCGTGACTCCGGCGGCCGGGTGCTGCTGATCAAGCGGAGCGACAACGGCCGGTGGGCGCTGCCGGCCGGGACCATGGAGCTCGGCCAGACACTGCACGACTGCGCGATCCGCGAGGTCTTCGAGGAGACCGGGCTGACCGCGCACCGGATCACACCGTTCGCCGTCTACTCCGGCGGGCACGTGTCCACGAACGTGTACGGGCACCGGTACCAGCACATCTCGCTCGCGGTCCGGGTCGATGAGTGGTCCGGTGAGCTGCTCCGGGAGACCGACGAGACCACCGACGCCGGGTTCCACCCGCTCGACGCGCTCCCGGAAGGCAGCACCCACTCGGTGCACGCCACCCTGGCCGACCTGGCCCGCTTCGAGGCCGGCGCGTCCTTCCTGCTCGCATGACGGGTCCTGCTCGCATGACGGTCTTCGCCGGAGTCGTGGCGGCGGCGTGGGTCTGCGTCCGGGACCGGCGCGTCCTGGTCGTGCGCGCGCACGGCTCGGACGCGTTCTACCTGCCCGGCGGCAAACCGGAGCCGGGGGAGACGCACGCCGAGGCGGCCGCCCGGGAGGCGTTCGAAGAGGTCGGCATCCCGGTCGACCCGGCGTGGCTGCGGCCGTTCGCCACGATCGAGGCCCCGGCACACAACCGGCCGCCGGGCACCCGGGTCCGCCTGGTCACGTTCATCGCCGACGTGCCGGGCGAGCCGGCCCCGGCCAACGAGATAGCCGAGCTGGCGTGGTTCACGTCGGCGGACGAGGCCCGCTGCGCCCCGGCGATCAAGCTCCTCCTGACCCGCCTGCACGAGGCCGGCCTGATCGACTGACCCGCCCGAGCAGGCGTGCCCCGAGCGGGTGTGCCCCGAGCGGGTGTGCCCCGAGCGGGCGTGCCCCGAGCGGGCGTGCCCCGAGCGGGCGTGCCCCGAGCGGGCGTGCCCCGAGCGCGAGCCGTAGTCCAGGCAGGTTCCGGGGCGGTTTGCCTGCGTCGGCTACGGCTGGCGGGTCTGAGCCGTAGCCAGTGCAGGTTGAAGCGCCGTTTTGCCTGTGTGGGCTACGGCTGGCTTCCGGGAGCCGTAGTCCAGGCAGGTTGCGGGGCGGTTTTGCCTGCGCTGGCTACGGCTGGCGGATCTGAGCCGTAGCGCGTGCAGGTTATGGCGCGGCTTTGCCTGCGCTGGCTACGGCTCGGGGTGAGCGGCGGCGCGGAATGGGCGGCCGGGCGCGCTGGAGTGGTCAGCGGTGCTGGGTGAAGAAGCGTTCGGCTATCGCCGTGTGGATGCTGAATCCCAGCTCGGTCGGGCCGTAGAGCACCTCGCGACTGAGCGTCTCCCCGGTCGGAGGGGGCGGCGGCAGGGCGGCGGCGCCGATCAGGGGCGGGAACAGGCCGAAGATGAGGATCGTGCCGTCCGGGGCGCTGATGGTGTCGAAAAGGCGTACCAGGGAAGGCTCTTGAACCACGCCGGTCTCCTCGCTCAGCTCGCGCACCGCGGCGGCCTGCCAGGTCTCGCCCAGCTCGATGAAGCCGCCCGGCAGGGCGAGCCGGCCCTCGGCCGGCGGCAGGCCGCGTCGCACCACGAGCAGGCCGGCGCCGACCGGCTGGACCGCGACGGCGACCGGACTGGGATTGCGGTAGGTCGTCTCGCCGCACGCGGTGCAGCGACGCGGCCGGCCCGGCGCGGACCCGGCAACGGAACCGGACCCGGCAACGGAACCGGACCCGGCAACGGAACCGGACCCGGCAACGGAACCGGACCCGGCAACGGAACCAGACCCGGCAGCGGAACCGGAGCCGGCAGCGGGACCGGCGCCGGCGGGAGGGCCGGACTCGGCGACCGGACCCGGCGCGGGGATCGTGGCGGGGGTGAAGCGGGCGCCGCAGAACGTGCAGTGCGCGTGCCGGTCCGGCATGTTACGGCCGGAGCGGCGAGTTGCAGGCCGCCACCAGCGCCTGCCGGCAGGCCGCCGTCAAGGGCCGCAGCGCCGCGTCGCGGGCCTGGGCCTCGAAACCGTTCACCGCGCCGCCCGGCGCGTTCGTCTCGGCGAGCGCCAGCACCTGGTCGAGCACGCTGGCGCGGGCGAACAGGCGACGGGAGCGGGGGTCGAAGCCGGGCGGCAGGGTCGCGGTGCTCTCCGGGCGGCGCAGCGCCTGCAGCGCGCCGGCCAGCTCCGGTTTCCACTGGGCGACGTCGAGCCGGGTGAGCTGCGCGGTGGCCTCGCCGAGCGCGGCGGTCAGCTCCGCCTCGGCCTCGGCGGCGCCCATCTGGAAGACCGGGCGGTGCTCGGGCGCCGGTATGAACCGCCACAGCACCGTTTCGAACTCCACCCCGGACCCGGACGTGTGCCGGCGGACCTCGGGCACCACCCCGAACTCGGGTGTCATCACCACCTCGCCGGCGAGCAGCGCGGCGCTGGTCAGCTCGCCCGGTCCGGGCAGGCCGCGCGGGTCGCCGGGCACCGGCAGGACGAGGCGGATGTCGTCGGGATGCAGTTTCGCGAGGGCCGGCAGCGCCTGTGCGAGAGGAACGTCGGTCCAGGTGCCGGGAGCGTCCGCGACCAGGTGTTCCTCGCCGTCGGCGATCTCGTCGGCGATCTCGTCGAACGGCACGATGCCGGCGCGCCAGGCGCGCACCCAGGTCACGAACCTGGTGGACCGGCGGGCGGTGCGAATGGCCGCCCCAGCTACGGGTGACATGCGAGCAAGGGTACGTGCCGGCACGGAAGGTTGTCTCGGCTCGGAGCGTCACCGCTGGTGTGTTCGTGATCGCGGGTTACCGTGCGGGACATGTATGGGGAGGATGTGCTCGCGGGTGGCCGGCGCCGCCGCAAGCCGATACCGGAGGTGGACGCGGAGCCGGATCTGGTCGTCGAGGACGCCGATTCGGGGTTCTGCGGAGCGGTGGTCGGCTGGGAGCTCGGCGCCGTGGTGCTGGAGGACCGCTTCGGGAAGCGTCGCAACTTCCCGCTGACGCCGGGGGCGTTCCTGCTGGACGGTGTCGCGGTGACGCTGCGCAGGCCGGTCGCCGTGCAGAAACAACAACGACGTGTCACGGCTTCCGGCTCGATCGCGGTGGCGGGCGTCAAGGCGCAGGTCGCGAAGGCGAGCCGGATCTGGGTGGAGGGCATCCACGACGCCGCGCTCGTCGAGCGGATCTGGGGTGACGACCTGCGGATCGAGGGCGTCGTGGTGGAGCCGCTGGACGGCATCGACGACCTGGCCGCCGCGGTCGCCGCGTTCCGGCCCGGCCCGCGGCGCAGGCTGGGCGTGCTCGTCGACCACCTGGTGCCGGGTTCCAAGGAGAGCCGGATCGTGTCCGCGGTGAAGGACCCGGACGTGCTGGTCACCGGCCACCCCTACATCGACATCTGGCAGGCGGTGAAGCCGGAGCGGGTGGGTCTGCGGGCCTGGCCGGTGATCCCGCCGGGTCGTCCGTGGAAGGAGGGCGTCTGCGAGGCCGTGGGCGTGCGCGAGCCGGCCGACATGTGGCGCCGGATCCTCGGGTCGGTGCACACCTACAAGGACGTCGAGACCCCGCTGATCAACTCGATGGAGCGGCTGATCGATTTCGTCACTGTGTAAATGGCTCGCCTTCGGCTCGCGGGCATCGCGCCCCTTGTCGCCGGTGTGGGGGGGGGGGGGAAACAGCCCCGCGGGGGCCGGGGGGGTTTGGGGCCCCCGCCACCCCCCGGGGGGGGGGGGCGGGGGTGT
>NZ_JBEZZR010000049.1:0-57630 GCF_040639325.1 Actinoplanes sp. NPDC023936
TGCTCCCAGAACCGCACCTGCACCCCACGAGGCACCATCTTCCCCATCAAAACCCCTGATCAATCGAGTGTTGCAACCACTGATTGACTCCAAGGGCCAGGAACGTGCTACGGCTACGGGTGAGGGCTGGCGACTGAGGGCTGGGACGGCGGCTGCGAGGGCTGGGGCTTGGGGGCGTGGCGTGGATGGGCTAGGGCTTGAGGGCTGGCGTCGCCTGAGCCCGCCTGAGCGCCTGAACCGTTCAAACGACGCGTCAAACCCGGCGACACCGAGCAGGCGTTCGCGCTGTTCAGCGAGGCGCGCACCCGGTCGAACCGGCTGGCCGACACCTATGTCTGGCTGGACGCGCACATCCTCGACGCGCAGTGCCGCCTGGGCGTGCGGCACGGCCATCGGGACACACCGGCATGGATCGACGCCTTGCGGCGTCTGGCGGCGCGGTCCGGGATGCGCGAGATGAGGGTACGGGCGATCCGGCACGGCGCCGCCCTCGGCAACCCGGCCGATCGGGCGACGGCCGCCCTGCTGGCCGGTCAGCGCTCGGCGAAGTACTCGTAGGGGGCCACCGACACCCCTTCGCAGATGATCCGGGGGTCGTCGTCGCCGGCGTCCGGGTCGAGGTCACGGGCGCTACGGGAGCCCATCGAGAACAGGGCGAAGCCCGGCTCGAAACGGTACCCGGCGTCGGTCAGCTCGTATCGATGGCCGCGCTCGGCCAGTTCGGCAACCACGTCGTCGAGGAAGCGGAAGGTCAGCTGCACGCCGTCGAACCAGGCCTCCTCACCGCCGTCGCCGGTGTAGGCGACCTCCACCAGCTCGACGGTGTCCACATCGCTGTAGGAGAGCACGAGCATCGGCGTGGTCTCGTAGATCGCCCGATCGAGCCGGCCAGGGTGGACGGGTGTGCCGAGTTTGCACTCGACGACTTCCCTGCTCTCGCCTATGCGCACCAGCGGCGTGCCGCGTCCCGGCAGAATTTCCATCCCCGCATCATCCCACCAGCCGCGCGGCGAACGCGGTGACGGCCTCGTCCGGATCAACACCGGCGTCGATGGACGTGGTCAGCATGTCGAGGAGCAGGCCGTCCACGGCGTAGTGCAGCAGGGCGATCTCGAACGGGCCGCCGGGCAGGCCGGTCGTCGCGTGGAAGGCCACGTCGTCCCGGTACCCCTGGCGCAGCGTCTCGCCGAGGATCGCGGCCAGGCCGGGCCGGCGGGCGGCTTCCAGCCGCAACTCGATGAGCGCCCGGGTCAGCTCCGGCTCCCGGGTGGTCCGCTCCACGATGTAGCGCAGGTAGTCGGCGAAGAGCTCCCGGCTGGGTTCGCGGGCGCTCATCGCGGCGACCACGGCCGGGTCCGGCGCGAACCGCTCCATGATCCGCTCGCCGAGCGCGCCGAGCAGCGCGTCCCGGGAGCGGAAGTAGTTGGAGGCGGTGCCGACCGGCACGCCGGCCTCGGTGTCGACGGCTCGGTGGGTCAGGCCGCGGGCGCCGGCCTCGGCGAGCACCCGCAGGCCGGCGTCGGCGAGCGCGCGGCGCCGGTCGGGATTTCTGGGCATGGCGGACACGGTAGCAGCAACCACTACAGGTGCTGTAGTCTCCACCACGACAGCCGTAGTGGTAAGCGGAAAGAATGAGGTCAAATGCGAAAGCTCGTGTACTTCGTCGCCAGCACCATCGACGGTTTCATCGCCGCGCCGGACGGATCGTGGGACTTCCTCGTGATGCAGGACGACGTCCCGGCGTTCATGAAGGAGCACTACCCCGAGACCCTGCCCACCCAGGCCCACGCGGCGATGGGCATCGAGGGGCCCAACCAGGTCTTCGACACCGTGCTGATGGGCCGGGGCACCTACGAGCCGGGGGCCGCCGCCGGGCTCACCAATCCGTACGCGCACCTGCGCCAGATCGTCTTCTCGCGGACCCTGTCCGCATCGCCGGACCCGGCCGTGGAGGTCGTCGGCGACGATCCCCGGACGTTCGTGGCCAAGCTGAAGGAGGAGCCGGGGCTGGACATCTGGCTGTGCGGCGGCGGCAGCCTGGCCGGCGAGCTGATGCCGCTGGTCGACGAGCTGGTCATCAAGCTGAACCCGGTGGTCGCCGGCGCCGGCATCCCGCTCGCCGCGACCGGCTTCGACCCGCACGGCTTCACGCTGACCGGCACGACCCCGCTGCCGAGCGGCGTCGTGGTCCTGAGCTACCGGGCCGGCCGTTAGTCCACCGTGCCGGCGGGCGGCGCGCCCGTGCTGCCCCACCTCGACGTCGGCAGCGGGAACGCGGACGTCACGACGATCGCCGAGGCCACCGGGCAGGCGGACTTCACGGTGGCGTTCGTGCTGGCGGACGCGGCCAGGTCGTGCACGCCGACCTGGGCGGGCACGACCGCGATCGACGACAGTTTCCGTCTGCGACGGAGACTGCCCGGACGGCACGGTGAGCAGCGAGTGCAACGGGATCGGACAGGACGATCACGCCTTTACCAGCCTGTTCACCACGTTCCCGGGTGAGTCGGCTACGCCGTGTCGCTCTCGTCGCCCTCCAGGTACATGCGACCGGCCCACGCGATAGGTTGATCATCGTGACGGCCCTGAGCGCTCTTTGGTCCTTTGTCATCGTCGTGGGACTGCTCACGATGACTCCCGGGATGGACACGGCTCTCATCCTGCGCACCGCGGCCCTCGGCGAAGCCCGCCGCGCCTGGGGAGTCGTTCTCGGCATCCAGACCGGAACCCTCACCTGGGGTGTGCTCACCTCCGCCGGTGTCACCGCGTTGCTGACGGCTTCGCACCTTGCCTACGAGGTGCTGCGATGGGCCGGCGCCTGCTATCTGATCTGGATGGGGCTGAGCATGGTGTGGGCCACTCGCCGCCGCCGGCCAGACCCGTCGGACGCACTGATCGACGAACCCACGGCGACCGGCAACGACTTCTACCCCGGGTGGCGCCGCGGCGTGCTGACGAACTTGCTGAACCCGAAGGTGGGCGTGTTCTACGTCGCGCTCCTGCCGCAGTTCATCCCCTCCGGCGCTTCCCCGTTCACCTTCGGCGTACTCCTGGCCTGCGTGCACATCCTTCTCGGCACCGCCTGGTCGGCCGTGCTGGTCGTCCTGGCACGCCGGCTGCGTACGGTGCTGCGACGTCCCACGGCTCGCCGGCTGCTGGACCGCGTCACCGGGACTGTGATCACCGGCTTCGGGATCCGGCTCGCTACCAGCAGCCACTGATCTCGCCGGACCCGCCCGCTGCCGCGAAACTCGACGAGTACCGGTACCTCGATGTACTAGGTCAAGGTGGGGCCGTCCGGCCGGGTCTGGCGCTGCTGAGGCGGCTGGTGACGGTTGCGGCTGATGCCGGATCCCTGCTCGGCGGCACGCTGGCGGGCCAGTTTCTCCGCCGCCTCACGGACCCTGGCCGCCGGCCGCTGAACCGTGCCGGCGGCCGCGGCCGGGGCCGGGGTCGGGGTCGGGGCCGGCTCGGTGACGCGGGATCGGGGGTTCTCCCAGGCCCGCGGCCGGTCCGGACGGTGGATGACCCAGTCGCTCTCGCGGAAATGGGCGGAGAGGGTCTGACCGAGCACCGTCGCGTTGAACGGCCCGCTCGACTCGAACACGCCCAGCGAGACCGGACGGCCCAGCCGGTTCTCCCACTGCTTCGCCCACTGGACCAGTGCGGGGCTGGCGCCTTCCAGCGCCTTCGGATCCAGGTACCCGTGGCCGCCCATGAAGTCGCCCGGATACCGCTCGGAATGGTTGGCCCGCCAGTTCTCGCGGGCCGCCCGGACCAGCGCGGTGCTGTTGATGTCGAGGTCGAAGTCGCTCGGTGCGGATTCCAGCCCGAGACGCCACATGGCGTCGTAGGGCCGGCGCAGCGGACCGTTCCCGTCGTCGCCGAGCCAGGACCGCAGCCGGTCGGCAGCCTCCGGGTTGGCGGCCAGTTCCTCCCGGCGCGGCAGGGTCTTGTGCTCGCCGGAGAAGAAGTTGGCGCCGGTGCCCTTGAGCCGGATGTCCACCTGGGACGGGTCGATGCCGTCCTGCCGCAGCGCGTCGAGCATCTCGGTGCCGAACTGCCGGTAGAGCTCGGGCGTCATGCCAAGCGGCGCCTCACCGGTGACCAGCCATTTCACCTGGACCGGACGGATGCCGAGCACGTCGAGATCGTGTTTGGTGACGGCGTAACCGGAGTCGTCGCGGGGCCACCAGTGCGGGGCTGTCTCCGTACCGTCGAGGATCTTTTGGATCTGGTTGTCGAGGGGATGGTCGGGGTTCAGTTCGGCCGTGACCGTCAGGGGCTGCCACTGCTGCTCGCCGGACCGCACGGCCGGCGGCTGCATCGTGGCGGTCTCCCCCAGCGCCGGCGCGCCGAGGCTGACACTGCTCGCCGCGGTCTGCTCGGCCTGCACGGCGGGCGGGCCGGAGTAGACGCCGTCCAGCGTGACCACGCCGTCGCCGCTCAGCGCGACGAATTCCTTCTGATCGAGGAACCCCATGCCGGTCAGCGGGAGCGCCAGCACGTCCCGGGCGGGTTTGCGATCGACCAGGATCACCGCGTGGCCGCCGCGCTGGTTCACCCAGTCCTCGACGACCTGGCGATCCAGCGCCCAGCTGGACAGCGGGCGCTGCGGGATCGCGAAGGCGTCACCGACGTTCAAGCGGCCGACCCAATCCGGCTTCACCTCGTCCTCGCGCCAGGACATCGTCCGGTAGGCGACCACCTCGGTGATACCGCGATCGGCCAGGACCTCCTGGGTCATCTCGTACTGGGTACGCACGAAGTCCCGCAGGGTGTCGCGGTTGGTGCCCAGTTCGATACGGAGCGCCTTACGTCTCTCGCTGTCCAAGTGCCAGTCGAGGACGCCGGTCAGACCGAACTCGTCCCTGGTGACCTCCTGGATCGCGAGGACACGGACGTTGTTGTTGGAGCCGTACGCCCAAGCGCCCATCAACTCGCTGACCGCGATCTGGCGGACCAGGACCTCGGCACGCGGGTCGTCCATCCGGATCCCGTCACGGAGTCCGGCCGGGTCCAGCTCGCCGACGTGCCGGAGGTTGGCGCCCATCGATGGGTACCTGGGATTGAAAGGCACCAGTATGTAGTCACCGTCGCCCAGGTGGTGCGCCATGTCGGTGCCGACGTCCAGACCGAAGGCCGCGCGGACCAGAGCGGGAGTCGGCGAGCTCATCCGCTCCGCCAGCGCCTCGATGGCGATGGTCTTGGCTTGCGGTGTGTTCGTGATCCGGCCGTCGTCGGTCAGCAGCCGTTCGCCGATCTCCTGCTGCACGGCTCGCTCCGGCGAGTCCGGTGCTGGGGCAGGCGCCAGTCCGGGTTCGGGGGACGCCGGCACAACAGATTCCTCGCTCACCGATCCCCCGTCAGCGGGCCGGGCCGACGCCGTCGAGGAACTCTGCGACCTGCCGTCGCAGGCGCTCCGGCGCGACCCTCCACACCGGAGTCCGGGTCAGCTCCCGGAGCTTGACCGCCTTCACCTCGTCCGGGGCGGTGTGGCGCAGGCCCAGGTGGTTCCAGAGGTGATCCAATTCCTGGTACGGGAGATCCCAGGAGTACCCGACGCCGGACTCGGGAACGTCAGGGCCGGGCTCCGGCATGACGAGGACTTCGTCGGCGGTCATGGCTGGTTCGACGCTGATGATGCGGAGGCCGAACCGGTCCACCAGCTCCCGCAGCCGCACCCGGTATTCCTCGACGGTCTCGGTGGCCGGCTGCTTCCCCTCGAACAGCAGCATGAAGGCCCAGCCGACGTCCTCCTGGTAGCCGAGGTCAAGGACCAGGCGGGTGCCGTCGCCGCCGGCGCGGGAACCGTGCGCGATGCTCATCCAGGCGCCGGGGCCCTCGGTCAGCGGCACCGGGTCGAGGTCCAGGATGTCGAGCACCTGCTGGACCTGGTCGGGTGTGAGTTCTCCGTCGGCGTGCACCCGGAGCGCGGGCCAGAGCATGAGGCGTACTTCCTTCCCCGTCGGACAGTGTGCCGGTGATCAATCTAGGCGAATCACGCCCATCGGATGGGGTTGGTCCACGCCCGCTGTCCCGCCGCGTCCTCGACGGTGACCCGGCACCAGCCGCGCCGGAACATCGCGATCGGCAGCGAGCACTCGGTCAACGACAGACCCTCAACCAGGCGTACGCCGGGATCGCCGCCCGTGATCATCACCTTGCTCGCCGGCGAGCAGCGCACGTGCAGCACGCCGTCGTCGAGCCGGACGTCGTGGATCTCCGGACCGGTGCTCGAGTAGTAGTGGCCCGCCTTGAGCGCTCCCAGCAGCGCCTCCGGGGTGAGCTCATCGGCGCGGACCTGCACCCAGGCCCTGCCCCCCGGCGGGTCCTGCGGCTGGAAATGTGCGTCATCGGCGGCGTACGCGGTCAGCAGCCGCCCCCGATTGAGCAGGACGTCGGTCAGATGCCAGCTGTCACCGCGGTCCTCCCGTGCCGACAGCGCGTTGTAGACCTCGACGGCGTGCGCCGCGTCCAGTTGTGCCGTGTCGGCCTCGGTGAGCAGGGACGCCGCCGGATGCGCGATGCCCACGAACGCACCGGCGTCCCGGGCCCGGCGCGCCAGGTCGGTGGCGTTCTCGTCCGGCTCCGGCGGGGCGAAACCGAGCGGCAGCCCGACCGCGAGGATGTGCCACTCCGACGAGAACTCGGTGCGTGGCGGATGCAGCTCGGCGCCGAGCAACGTGGTGAAGCCGGGGACCCGCAACGACCGGGTGTCGGTGAGCGGAAACCCGTACCTCTCCCGGAAGTGGTCGGTGATCGCCAGGAAGTCGTAGCCGGCGTCCCGGTAACGGCGGGCCACCTCCGCCGGGGGCAGAGCGCCGTCGGAGCGGTCCGAGTGGGTGTGCAGGTTGCCACGCCAGAACCGGCCGGGCCGCCCGAACGGCAGATCGTTCACCGACATCCCCCTCTGTTCGGTACGAAGATCGCAGCGGTCAGCGGCCGGCCCGGACGACCGCGCGGACCCCACCGGCCACCAGCAGCCCGAAGCCCAGAGCCATCACCGGCAGCCCCACATCGAACGGGATCTCACCCACCCAGTTCGAGCTGCCCTGCTCCGGGAACTGCGCGAAACTGACCGCCACCACCAGCAGCGCGAACATCATGCCGCCGATCGCGCAGGTCAGCGCGGTGACCGCCGCACCCTGCGACGACCTCGCCCAGAGCCCGGCGATCAGCGCGACCGCCAGCCAGCCGAAGGTGACGAGGGTCCAGCCGCCGCCGGTGCTCAGCGAGGCGTAGGTCCACCCGGAGAACGACCACGCGTAGCCGTCCTGCAGGCGAAACCACGGCAGCAGATAGCCGGCGAGAGCAACCAGCGAGCCACCGATGATCAGAGCGTCGGGGGCGGGGCGCAGGCTGACGTCCTCAGCGGTCATGATCGCCACGGTAGCCGGTCACCGCATCGTCTCCGCCGGCATCCGCGGCATAGTCGCCGACCGCGACGTCATCGAGAAATGACGACCAATAACCGTCCGGATCCGCGGTCGCGACACTGTCGATACGCACCAGGATTCGGCGAAGTTCCTCCGCCGCCTCCCATGCCATGTCCAGATCTCGATCGGCCGGGTAGAAGGGATACCGGACATCCATCTCGAGCAGCGACTCGCGGAATGCACCCAGGGAGCTGTTCACCACCGCTGGGCCGGATTCTTGGGGCCAGCGGAGACACACGTTGCCCGACACGAATTCCACATACAACTCGACGTTCTCCCGGGAACAGCCGAGGACGATCCCGTCGACCTCTGCCGAACCCGGCGCAGGGCCGGGCGAGGGCGTGAAGATGTTCAGGCCCACCCTCGGCAGGCCCACGCGGCACAGATCATCCCAGATGGCCTCGGGGCACCCTTGAGGCTTCTCTCCGCCGTAGGTGACGAACTCCACGCCGATTACTTCCCTCCGCCGATCATCATCGACCACACGGGATTCACGGGACGAGGCGGCGGCTGAAGATAGGTGAGCGCACACGCAACACCATCGTGGGCGCTCACCCCTGCCAGGGCAGGGATGAACGCCCACGCACGGCTCCGGTGTGCCGCCGTACCGCTGGCGCGGGCTTCGGTGTGCCCTCGTCCCGCGCCAGCGCCACGTCGTGAGCCGTCAGGTGCCGGCTTCACCGAAATTCTTGGAGCACCCCGACTGCCGCACGAAAGGCGTCAACAGCCTCCGGTTCCGGGTTGTCGCTGTCGAAGTATGTGTCATACCAATCATTGCCCGGAACCGCCATCGCACGCAACGACTCAAGCGCCAACGCAGCAAGTGAAGGATCGACATCGGGAATCACCGAGTTGGTGAGCCGGGCCGTCTGCTCCCCCTCCACCACTAATCGCTCAAGACCGCCCGGCACGCTGATCGCCACCAGATTAGCCGCCGCGACGACATCCTCGGGAAACAGATCGACGTCCTCCCCCGCAGCCAACCGAAGGCCGTCGTTCAGCATTTCACGAATGAATTCCCCTCGGGCACCCGGGTCTTCAGCAGCAGCGAGATCGAGTAGATCGGCGGCGGCATCGCTGCCGAATGGCCCCGGATTCCAGGTTCCCATTTTAGCTCCCGAGTATTGTCATTACTGAAGATGAGGGGGCAGATACTTCTTCCCGATTTTAGCGTACGGGAGCTGCCCTCTTTCCTTGAACTTCCCGACGTAGTCCGGAACGTGGTGCGGCATCGGAACTTCCGGGTATTTCTGATTCACCAAGGTTGTCCCGCCCTCCAGAAACTCATCCATCAGGTTCTGCTCACCGGTCCGGGTGTCGAGCCGGCTACCTCTGCGGGGAGAGACGAACGGGTAATCCGTCCAAGTCACGTTCTGGATGTCGTCACGTTTATATTTGGCCCGGGAGACCGCATGGTTCGAGTTCAACAGCGAGTCGTTGACACGTTCCCGCATATTGGTGTGCGAAGACCCGACGTATTTCCGGCCGTCCTTCAGGTGAATCGTGTAGACACCCGGGCCCTTGGTCACCTCGTAGTCGTCACCGAGGTGGTCGGTCTCGCCGCAGTTCTCGTTGTGGACGAGAACCGGCTGGTCGCCGGCGGCCACATAGTACGTGTGCAGGTCGGCGACGGTGAGGTTGTGGACCCGTGTGCTCGCTGTGTGATGGCTGATCGCCGAGATCTGGGCGTATGTTCCGGCGCTGGTTCGCAGCCATTGATGCTGCGACAACCGGCCCGCGTCGATCCAGTCGTTGAGGGCCGGAACCCAGAAGGGGTGATTGTCGGTCGCCGTGACGGTGGCGGTTTTGTCGCCCCGGGCGCCGTCGATGTCGATCGTGACGTCGACGAGGCTCTTCTGGCCGGCGCCGACGATGACGGCGGTGACCGGCTTACCGAGGGTGACTCCGGCAATGGGATCGGTTGCCAGAACCCGGTCGCCGACCTTTACCTGTTCGATGGCGACAGTGGTGCCGTCGGCCAGCAGAACCGGAGTGCCGGGCAGGAAGCTGTTCGGCGTCCGGACGGGACACGAGTCTTCGTCGTCCTTGAGCTTCTTCTTGCGTCTGGCGAGTTCGCGTAGCGCGTCGCGCCGTTTCTTCGCGTCCTTGATCCGGTCCAGGAAGGTGAGCAGCTTGGGGACGAGTTTGCCCAGCTTGTAAGTGGCTCTGGCCATCTTGACGACGCCGAGCAGGCCGACCAGGGTCCACAGACAAGCCACGACGTTGCCGTCTCGGACGCAGGAGACCAGGTCCCCGGCGCCGGACAGGTCCCAGAACAGATCCTCGGCCTCGGCCTTGATGAAGTCCAGGACGCTCATCCCGGCTTCTTGCTCAGCCTGGCGCAGTTGTGCCAGCTCTTCAGGGGTGAGGTACTGCGTGAGGTCGTCCCCGGTCGCCTCGGGAGGGATGTTGGCGATGGCGTCGGCGAGTTCCTGCGCGGCGCGTTCCCGTTCGGCCTCCTCGGCACGCTCGGCGGCTTTCTGTGCCTCGGTCGCATGCTGCAATGCCTGGTCCGCTGCGGCGGCGGCGCTGTCAGCGTGCTGTTGCGCGCTGTCGGCGGCTTGCCGCGCCTGGGTCGCGGCCGCCTCGGCTGCGGTGGCCGCGGCGCGTGCCGCGGCGGCGTCACTCTCCGCCTTCGTGGCGGCCCGGTCGGCGGCATCCGCGTCGTCGCGGGCCTGCTGGGCGCTGCGTCCGGCGATCGCGGCATCGTTGGCGGCCTCGTTGGCGGCCTGCCGTGCCGCGGCGGCATCCGCGCGGGCCTGGGCGTCGGCGCGGGCGGCGCTGGCGGCGGCCGTTCGTGCGGCTGCCGCGTCGGCGGCGGCCTGCGCCGCAGCTTGCCGGGCCTGCGCGGCGGACTCGGCCGCGTCGGCCGCGGAGCGAGCGGCTTGGGCTGCCGACAGGTACGCCGGCCGTACCTGATCGGCCGCGTGTTCGGCGGCGGCCTCGGCCGCCTCGGCCGCGGCGAGTGCCTCGGCCGCGCGGGCCTGCGCGGCGGTGGCCTGCTCGGTTCCGATGACTAGTGCTTGTGCGGCTACCTGTGCCACGAAGTCGGCGTCGATGTCGGCGCCGGTGAACGGGCTGACCAAGGCGATCGCGGTGTTCGCCGGCTGGGCGATCCCGGCCGCCGACTGCGCTGCCGCAGCCGCCGCGCGGACCGCGGTCTCAGCCTGTTCACTGGCCGCCACCGCCTCGGTGCCGGCGGCCTGCGCCTCCGCCTTCGTACGGTCGGCCGCCCACAACGACTTCACCGCCTCGTCGGCGGCCTGCACGGCGAGACTCTGTGCCTTGCTCGCCGCCTCGGCGGCCTTGACCTGCTGCGCGGTCGCCTCGGCGGCCTTCGCGTCGGCCCGCACCCGCGCGGCGTGCACGGCCCGGGAAAGCGACTCGGCCTCGTCCGCCGCCGCGTCTGCCGCGGAGGCGGCTGCCTGTGCCTTCTCCGCCGCGGCCCAAGCCCGCTCCGCGGCGTACTCAGCCTGCTTGGCGGCAGCGCGGGCGTTCGCGGCAGCGCCGGTAGCGGTGTTCGCCGACGCGCGTGCCGAACGGGCCGCGGTGGCGGCGATCCCGGCCTGCCGGTCCGCCTCGTCGGCCTGCGCCTGCGCCTCCTGCTTCTCCGCCTCGGTCTCGGCGTGCGCGGCGGCTGCCCGCAGCGCCTGCGCCTTCGCCTTGGCCGTCTGCTCCTCACGTTCGGCGGCCATCGCCTGATCCCGGGCGTCGCGGGCGGTCGCCTCCTGCTGCCAGGCACGATTGTTGGCGTTCGAGGCGGCCTGGTCGGCGGCATCGGACTTCTGCCACGCCTGATCAGCGACGGCCGCCTGCGCGTCGGCCGCGGCGCGTGCGTTGCTGGCGATCGCCTCCTGCTTCTCCGCCTCCGCGCGGTGTTTCTCCGCCTGGACGCGCTCCGCCTCGGCGATCTTCCGCTGCCGCTCCGCCTCGGCTGCCTGCGCCTCGGCGGCCTGCCGCTGCTGACGGGTCTTCTCCGCCTCAGCCCACGCCTTGGCCTCCGCGGCCTGCGCCTGCTCCTTGGCCGTCTTCGTCCGCGCCGCCGCCGTCTTCGCCGCGTCCGCCTGCTTCTTCGCCGCCGCAGCAAGCTTCGCCGCCGCAGCCGCGTGGTCGGCGGCGTGCTGACGCCACTTCTCCGCCTGCCGGGCGTGCGCCTCAGCCTGCGCCTGCGACCCCTGCGCCGCGTTGGTGGCGATGGTGGCATCCACCGCGTGCCCGGCGGTGGTGATCGCGCCGACGGCAGCGACCGCCGCCTCCCGCATGCCGACCGTGATCGCCGACCACTCGATCCCGTACGTCAAACCGGTCTCGTCCAGGGTTTGCGCCGCCACCTGCGACGCCGCCGCGGCGGCCTGCGCCTGCTGCACCGCGAGCTGCGCCACCGACAGCTGGTCAGCGATGATCTGCTTCTCGATCGCGAGCGAACCGGCCTTGCTCGCGACAGTCCCGCCACCGGCCAGGATCCGCTGACTGTTACGCGCCGCGTTCGCCGCCCCGCCCATCGCGTTGGCGGAACGCTGCAACGCCCGTACCCCATTGCCGTGCGCGACCATCATCTGTGCCCGCGCCTGCGACGCCCGCTCAGCCCGCTTCGCCAGATCCGACAACTCCTCGAGGGCCTTGTTGCGCGCCTCCAGATCCGCCAGATGCTTCTCCCGGGCAGCGGCGTCGGCCTTCGCGGCTGCCGCATACCCGGTCGCGAAGAACGCGGACACCGCCTTGTCGTCACCGGCAAGGGCCTGCTCAGCGGCGGTCTTGACCTGGGTACCGGCCGGCGCTGCCGCGGCGAACACCCGCAGCCGCTCCCGCAACGCCGCGGCACGCTCCCGCTCGTCCCCCACCTTCTTCTCGTCCCGGGCACGGGCGATATCCGCGCCGTAGGCCAGGAACGCCCACCGGTCCTCATCGGTGCCGGCATAGACCCGCCGCACCTCGGTGTCGAAGTAGCCGCCCGGCACACCCGTGCCGACCAGCGCCTTCACCTTCGCCAGCCGGTCCGCCGCCTCCAGGCGCTTACGCTCACGCACCTGCTCTTCGATCACCGGCATGTCGTTGAGTGCCCAGCGCCGGATCGCCGCCGCGTCACCGGTCGCGAGGATCTTGAGCGCGGCGTCACGAACCTCCGGCTCCTCGGTCAACTCCGCCAGATCGGTGACCGAGCGCACCCAGCGCTCATTGCTGGTCACCACACCCGTGGAGCCGTTCCACTCCTGGGTCACCAGAGGCGGAACCGGGATCGGGGGTTCTTCCTGCACCTCGGCCACCGGTGCGGGCGCGGCCACGGCGGGCGGCGCGTGCAGACCGGCGGCAGCGACCACGAGGGCCAGCAGCATCACCAGCCACAGACGTAACGAAGACGTGCGTGTATTCACGGGGATCCATCCATAAGAAGAGGGAGTGGCTCAGGACTGCAGGACCAGCTCGCCGGCCAGGACCATCGCGTGGATCTGCGCCCAATACGCGGCCTGCTTCGCGGCGGTGTCGCGGGTGGTCTGCCAGTGCTGCTCGTTGTCCAGAGCGGCATCGGCGATCGCGTCCCAGTTCGGATTCGACGACGCCTCGCCGGCGGCCACCGCCACCTGCTGCCAGTTCGCCGCCTGCTGCTGCGCGACCAGAACCGCGCCATCCCACGCCGACGTGGCCGGCCGGGCCCGGTCGCCGACCAGGTCCCACGCCCGCAACGCGGTCTCCCGCGCCAGTTCCTTCGCCTCGCCCTCCGCCTCGAGCGCCGCCTGCTGCGCCGCCTGCGCGTCCGCGATCAAACCCTCCAGACCGGACCGCCACACCATGTCGCTGTTCGCCCGCTGAGTCCGCTCGGTCTCCAGATCGACGGCAGCCGCGGCAGCCCAGTCGTAGGCGTAGAACTCCACGACATCCGCGTCCGTCGCCTCAGGACGCGCGGCCAGGCCGGCCGCCGCCCGCACCTGGGGTCCCGGGTCGGTGTCCCGCAGACGCACGACGAAATCACGGTCCGCGTCCGACAACGCGGCCGCCTGCTCGCCCTCGGCCTCCCGGGCCAGCCGGTCGCGTTCCTTCGCCGCCGCGTAACCGGTCCGGGCGAACACTTCCAGCGCCGCAGTACCCCGGCTCAACGCGGCCTGCGCAGCCGCATGCACCTCCGGCGAATACTCCACCGTGTGCGTGGCCAGAACCCGGCGCGCGAAATCCTCATTCCGAGCGGACAGCATCTTCGCCCGGTCGACCGCGAATTTCATTCCCGAATTCAGGAAACGATCCACCGCGGTCGGGACATTCTTGCTGGTCAGCGCATTCCACGCAGCCGTCCGTACCAACGCGCGCGGATCATAGAGTGCCAGATAGCGTACGTAAAGAAGGTCTTCCTCGTTCTGGTCGAAGTACTCATCGAACTCCGCCACCGCCACGACAGCCCAGACGGGCGCCGCCGGCACCGCCACAGCGCCGGCGACCACGCCGGGCACCAGCACCAACGCAGCCGCCATCGCTGCGGACCTAGTCCGCACACGCGTATTCAATTGCACCATCCCCCGTAGGACTGCAACCACCGACGAAATTTCCGGCCACCACAAAAAGGCGCGCGGGAATGCGCGAAAAAGAGCCGGGGTGGATTGATCAAACCAAATCTGCCAACTTTCTAACATGGAGGCAGGGGCCGCCGCCACCCCGCGACGGCCCTCACCGGCGGTTCGACGTCGAACAATTCGCGTATCGAAGGGGAACTCTGAGAATTTGTCAGATAGATCTTGACGCTCGGGTAGTCGCATGGTTACGTGTCGTCAGCCGCACGGGAAGCCGCAAACCCGGAGCGGCTGTCTCGCATGCCGCCCTGCCGCTGGATGACCAGCTCAGGCCGCAGAAGCGATTTCCACCAACCACGGGGACTTCATGACAACACGCACCAGGCACCGCACCGTCCTATCCGGATTGCTGGCCACGGTCACGGCCACCACACTCGCGATGTCGATGGCCGAACCGGCTTCCGCCCAGCCCACTCCCGCTCCTCCGACGCCCGCGACGACGTCGTCCGACGCGAAGTCCGGAGCGAAGTCCGGAACGCGGTCCGAGGCGGTGGATCCGGCGCCGTCAGAGCCGGCGGCCGCGCCAGGCGGGACCACCGCGGCCCGGGCCGCTGCCGCTGCCGCCGCCGATGAGCCCACCGAGATGGAGGACAAGGTCCTCGCCGCCCGCGAGATCGGCATCGAGCCGCCTCCCGAGTGGCTCGGTCAGAGCGACCGCAACTTCGTCTTCCTGATCTGGCAGCACTCGGCCAACTACCCGGTGGTCCGGGCTGCCGCCGAGCTCACGCTCTCCGCCGACATCAAGATCGTCGACGCCGTCTGCAAGGAGTTCATCCTGCACGGCATCTTCGAGGCGAAGGTCGCCGACGACACCAAGAAGATCAGCGACGAGCTCGCCGCCCGCCAGGCCCGCGAGCTCAAGAGGTCCGCCTACGCCGCCGCCGGGGTCGCTCTCGACACCGAGGGGCGCCTGCTCCTCTACTCCGAGCGTGACGTGATCGTCGAGATCTGGCGCAAGGCCACCGGGCCCAAGGTCAAGGCCGCCGCCAACACCGCCATCGACGGTGACGCCGCCGCCCAGCACGAGTTCCTGGTCTCCGGCGTCGTCGCCGCGGCGGATGAGGACCTCCGCGACGCCATCGCGGAGGCCGAGAAGGAGAGCCTGGAAGAGGCCGCGCGGATCAAGCGCCGCGGCGAAATGATCGCCGCCGCCGCCCTCATCGGCGTCGTCGCCGACGAGGGCAAACTTGCCATGACCGACGACAACTTCATCCGCTGGATCTGGGAACTCGTCGACGCCAACCCGCGCCAAGTCGAAATCCGCGCGGCGGCCCTGGGCGCGCTGCGCAGCAGCGAACCCGGCGTCTGGCGCGCGTTCATCGCGAGCGGTATGGCCGATGCCAACGAAAAGGACACCACCCGCGAGCGGCTCGCAGCCGAGGCCGCGGACCGCGCCAGCGCCCTCAAAATCAAGAACGACGCGGCCGCGAACGGTAAGGACAACCTCGTCACCGCCGCCACCCACGCCCTGCTCGGCAACGACCCGGCAGCCGTCTCCCACTTCCTGCTGGCCGGCCGCAACCAGGTCGCGCCCGACGCCGACAACCGGCCCGGCGCGATGTCCTGGCAGTGGCGCAACCTGAACTCCGACAAGTGCCTGGCCACCGAGGCCGGCAGCCTCGCGAGCGGCGCGGTCCTGGTGCAGGCGGACTGCGCCGAGGACAACAAGCAGCGCTGGACGGCGGTGCGGGTGTACAACTCCAACCCGGCCCGGTACCGCATCATCAACGCTCAGGACCGCGCCAAGTGCGTCGGCCTGGAGACGGACACCGCGGCCAACGGCACCCGGTTCACGGTCGCCACCTGCAAGAACGCGGAGGACGAGTTCTTCACCTACACCAAGGTGAGCGACAGCTACGTCTGGACGAACGTCCTCGCCCAGCGCGCGATCACCGTGCTCAACGCCAGCAAGGTCACCGGCGCCCAGACCATCACGTACGACGTCAACAACGGCGCCAACCAGCAGTGGTACCCCACCAACACCCGGCTGCTGCCGGGGCAGGAGCTCGGTGAGGCGAAGCTGATCCAGTCGCTCGTCGGCCACACGGCCCGGATGCAGAGCGACGGCAACTTCGTGATCTCGAAGGGTGGCCGGGCGATCTGGGCCACCGCCACCACCAACGGCGTCCGGTTCATCAACCAGCGTGACGGCAATCTCGTCGTGCGCCGGGCCGACGGCACCGCGGTCTGGGCGTCCGGGACTCACACCAGCGGCCCCAGCACGCTGTTCATCCAGGACGACGGCCACGTCGTGCTCTACAGCAACAGCGACGGCAGCGTCACCTGGAAGTCGAACATCTGGGACCTGTCGTTCGTCAGCAGGCTGAACCAGAAGTGCATCACCGTGCCGGGCACGACGTTCGACGCGGGCCTGCAACTGGAGATGCAGCCCTGCGACAAGCGGCCCGCGCAGCAGTGGATGCACCGCGACGACGTCCTGAGCTTCAACAACAAGTGCATGGACGTCAAGGGCGGTGGCCTGGCCCCCAACGGCACCATCGTGCAGACGTGGACCTGCCACAACGGGCCCTCGCAGAAGTTCGTCCTCCAGGGCGACGGAACCTTGAAGAACCCGGCGTCCGGCAAGTGCGTCGACATTCCGAACAGCAACCGCAACGACGGCGCGAAACTGAACATCTGGACCTGCGGCACCGGCCTCAACCAGAAGTGGGATCGCGGCTTCGTCTGATCCGGCCGCCCGCCGGTGGTGCGCAGGCACCATCGGCGGGCTCCATCGGCGGGCAACACCGGCCGATGAGCTAAGACCCTTCGCCGCCGCTCCGCGGCGCATACCCCGGTGGTTGCTGCGGCGGCGGCAGCAACGGCTCCAGGGGTACGACCGGACGCGTCACCGGCTTCTCCGCCGTGACGTCGACCTCCTCGCCGTAGAGCAGGATCGGCAGCGTGGCGCCCTCGCCGTCGCGCAGGCTGACCCGGGCGGTCTCGTGATCGGCCTCGACGAGCAGGCGCACACCGCTGTGCCGCAGGTTGAAACGCAACCGGGTGATGCCGGACGGCAGCCGGGGCGCCAGGGCGGGCACCGCCGAGTGCGAGCGCAGGCCGCCGAAGCCCTCGACGATCGCCGACCACGCGCCAGCCAGCGAGGCGATGTGCAACCCGTCGCGGGTGTTGCCGTGCAGGTCGCGCAGGTCCACCATGGCGGCTTCCCAGGCGTAGTCGTGGGCGAGCTCCAGGTGGCCGACGTCGGCGCACATCACCGCCTGGGTGCAGGCGGAGAGCGACGAGTCCCGTACGGTGATCCGCTCGTAGTAGTCGACGTTGCGGGCCTTCTGCTCGGGCGTGAAGTCGCCGCCGCACCAGTGCATGGCGAGCACCAGGTCGGCCTGCTTGCACACCTGACGGCGGTAGAGCTGGAAGTACGGCGCCGTCATCATCAGCGGCTGGTCGACCCGAGAAGACGGGAAGTGCCAGGGCGCGTACCGGGTGAAGCCCTCCGACTGCGGGTGCACGCCGAGCCGCTCGTCGTACGGGATGTGCACCGCGTTCGCGCAGGCCAGCCACGTCTCCGGCTCGTCCGGCCGGACACCGAGACGCTCGGCGGCAGCGGGGTCGCGGGTGCACGCGTCGGCAGCGGCACGCAGGTTCCGGGCGGCCATCAGGTTCGTGAAGACGTTGTCGTCGGCGACCGCGCTGTACTCGTCGGGGCCTGTCACACCGTCGACGTGCCAGGCGCCGGACGCGTCGTGATGACCGTGCGACGCCCAGAGCCGCGCGGTCTCCACCAGGATCTCCGGGCCGAAGTCCAGCTCGGTTCCGGTGATCAGCCGGTATTCCTCGACGGCGCGGGCCACCACCGCGTTGAGGTGCAGCGCTGCGGTGCCGGCCGGCCAGTACGCCGAGCACTCCTCACCGCCGATGGTGCGCCACGGGTAGGCCGCGCCGGACAGGCCCAGGGTCGCCGCCCGGTCCCGCGCGTGCGGCAGGATCGAGTGCCGCCAGCGCAGCGCGTCCGCGGCGGCCCGTGGCGCGGTGTACATGAGCAGCGGAAGCACGAATCCCTCGGTGTCCCAGAACGCGTGCCCGTCGTACCCGGGACCGGTCAGGCCCTTGCCGGGGATCGGCCGGCCCTCGGCGCGGGCGCCGGCCTGCAGCACGTGGAACAGTCCGAAGCGGACGGCCTGCTGGAGCGTCGGGTCTCCCTCGATCTCCACGTCGGCCGCGTCCCAGAAGTCGTCGAGATAATCCCGCTGCTCGGCGACCAGCCCGTCCCAGCCGCAGTACCGTGCCGTGTTCAGCGCCGCGGCGATCTGGTCGCGGAGCGCCTCGGTGGAACGGGACGTGCTCCACCCGTACCCCAGGAATTTGATGATGCGCAGGCGCCCGCCGGGCGGCAGGAGGGTGACCACCGTGGTGCGCGCCCAATCGGGGCGGACGTCGGTCTCCTCCTGGTAACCGGACGGGCAGGTGATCACGTGGTCCATGCCGGCGGCCAGCAGCAGCCCGCTGGAGCGGGTGCGATGCAGCAGCACCGCGCCGTGCTGCTCGCGGTCCTGCTCGACGGCGAGCAGCGGGTTGTTGAGGGCGGCGGCGACGCGCGGGTCGTCCGAGACTTTCGCCTGCTCCTCGTTGGCGGCCAGCCCGGACTGCACGGTGATCCGGACCTGCTGGTCGACGGCCTCGACCTCGTAGCAGATCGCGGCGACCGCCCGCTGGGTGAACGAAACCAGTCGCCGGCTGGTGATCCGCACCCGCCGCCCGGCCGGTGACTCCCAGTCGACGGAGCGGTGCAGCATGCCGGCGCGCAGGTCGAGAACGCGCTCGTGGGAGTGCAGCACGCCGCTGCCGACGTGGAACTGCTCGTCGTCGACCATCAACCGGATCAGCTTGCCGTCCGTCACGTTGACGACGGTCTGTCCCTGTTCGGGATAGCCGAAACCACCCTCCGGGTACGGCAGCGGACGATCCTCGTAGAAGGAGTTCAGGTAGGTTCCGGAGATCTCGTGCGGCTCACCCTCGTCGAGGTTGCCGCGCATGCCGAGGTACCCGTTGGCGAGCGCGAGCACCGACTCGGTCTGCGCGAGGAGGCTGGTGTCGAGCCGGGTCTCGCGCACCGCCCAGGGCTCGGCGGGGCAGATGTCTTGGCTGATCACAGCAGGGCAATTACCGCGCTCGGCCCCCGGGAAACTGGCAGTTTGCTGAGTTAGGCAGGATGCTCGGGTGCGGAGCTACCTGATTCCCGCGATTGCGGCGACCGTGGTCCTGGCCGGCGGCGGGCTGATCTATGTCGGTCTGGACTCGTCATCCGACTCCGCCGGGGAGGCGGTTGTCGCCTCGCCGTCGCCCACCGGGCCGAGCCCTGAGGAGCTGGCCGCGGCCGAGCGGGCCAAGCGGGTCAAGCAGCTGGACGCGGCGCTGAAGAAGGTGCCGACCGGCGGCGCCGAGTTCTCGGTCGCGGTGCTCGACGCGAAGACCGGGGAGACGTACGCGTACCGGGGCGCCACGAAATACGACACCGCGAGCATCGTGAAGGCGGACATCCTCGCCTGCATGCTGCTCAAGGCGCAGGACGCGGACCGGGAGCCGACCGCCAAGGAGATGAACCTGGCGAAGCCGATGATCCAGGTCAGCGACAACAACGCCACGACGTCGCTGTTTCAGCGGATCGGCGGGAAGGCGGCGGTCACCAAGTGCAACAAGCGGCTCGGGCTGACCGCGACCACGGTCGACGTGCACTGGGGACTGACCCGGACCACGGCCGCTGACCAGGTGAAGCTGCTGACCGCTTTCGACTCCGCCGAGGGCCCTCTCGACGAGGAGTCCCAGAAGACCGCTTTTGACCTGATGACCGGGGTGGACGAGGAGCAGGACTGGGGCGTGCCGAGCATTGCCGCGGAGAGGGAGACCGCGACAGTGAAGAACGGCTGGGACACCCGGGACGCGGACGGCGGGAAGTGGGTGGTCAACACGATCGGGCGGGTCACGTCGGACGACGTCGACGTGTCGGTGGCGGTGCTCTCGCACGACAACAAGTCGCAGGAGGCCGGGATAAAACTCGTGGAGAAAGTCGCCAAGGCAACGCGCCAATACCTCAAGTACTGAACTGGCGCGTTTGGCCGCAAACGTTCACCGGGGGCCGCCCGGTAGTGCGCCGATGCGGCCGCGTGTCACGGTCGGTCGTCGGTGACCGTGGAGCGCTGCGGCGAGCACTGGCAACCAGCCGGGCCGCCTGGGCCCGCGTGCCCCGCCGACCCAGCGCTGGCGTCCTGCGGCTGGCATCTCGCACCTGACACCTCCCGCCCCGCCGATCTTGGAACCCAAGGTCCCAGCCGTAGCCCACACATGTGATCAAGCCCGGATAACCGCTCTCACCTACGGCTCGCATCGCCCGGCCGTAGCTCGCGCATGTGATCAAGCCCGGATAACCGCTCTGCCCTACGGCTCGCGCCGCCCGACCGTAGCTCAGACATGTGATCAAGCCCGGCCTCCCCGGCTGCCGCGAGGTGACATCCCGAGCCCTCGAGGTAACGGAAATCGGACCTCAACGAAGACCTAACGGCCCAGAGGGACGGCCTGGCGACTGGCCACCGACAGCCACACCCACGTTTCCGCAGGTAGGCGGCTTCATTAATTAACCAGCGGGGTCAGCACTCACGACCAGCCGGACCGGCTGGTCCGGCTGGTCGTGAGTGCTGTCCCCCGCTGGTGTGGATCGTGGAAAGGCGTGGCCCGGCTGGCGCTCAGTGCTGCCCCGAGCCGCCGGCGAGAACACTCACAGCCAGCCGGGCACGACGAGCTGGTCGCCAGTGCTGCCGGACGCCCGTTCCGAGAGCACTGAGCACCAGCCCGCCCCCACCGCTCCAAGATCCGAAACCGCCCGCGCCGGCACAACCCCGCCGCTGCCCTAGCGCCCGCGCCGCATCATCTCCTGCGCGATCTCGCTGCGAAGCCGGTCGCGCCAGGCCTGCATGTGCTTCAGGTTCGGCTGGCCGATGTTCTCGTCCTGCCTGTAGATGGTCATCCGCTCGGCCTCGAGTTCCCGGTCCACGTAGACGAGGGCCTGTTCGAGCTCGCCGTTCCGCTCCAGGATGATCGCGAGGGCGTACCAGACTTCTCGCAGGTCCTCGAGCCGAGCCGGTTGCAGCGCCTCCAGCTCGTGGAGCATGTCGGTGAACAGCTGGATCGCTGCCTCCATGTCCCCGTTGTCCCGCAGGAGGTAGCCCATCTGACGCCGTACCAGAAGGGTGTCCGGATGGGTCGGACCCAGCACCCGGCGCATGTCCTCGCTGAGCGCCCGCGCCTCGGTGATCGCCGCAGGGGATCCGACCGCCTTGGCGGTGATCTGGATCAGCTCGCGGCGGGCGGCCAGGGTGTCCGGGTGGTCGGCGCCGAACTCCGCCGTCCGGGCGGTCACCTCCTCCTCGGCGAGCCGGCGCGCCGCGGCCGGGTCGCCCTCCTTCGCCAGCCACCACCGCAGCTTGTGCCGGGCCTCCACGGTGTCCGGATGCCACCGGCCGAGCGTGCGGGTCAGGTACGCGATCCCCTGCTCGGCCCGGTCACCGGCCATCGACTCCGGCCGGTCCCAGGACGCGAACCCGCGCAGTGCCGACCGGCGTCGGACGAATTCCCGGATGCCCATCGCTGACTCCCTGATCTAGATGGTGTCGCTGCCGGTCTCCCAGTAGGCCATCCGCTGCTGCTCGGCGGCCTGCTGCTTCTCGGCCTCGGTCTGGTACGCCCAGCTGCTCGCCAGCGCACTCGTCTGGGTGGCGCTGAGCCGCGTGACGGCCGGCGGCGGCGGCTGCTTCGCGCAGTACTCCTGGAAGCGGTACCGGCGCTTCGGCCAGAGCTTGTAGAGAATCCATCCGAGCGGGACGAGGAACAGCAGCCATATCACCAGGAACGGGATGAACAAGACGAAGCCCTCCCACACCCTGGTCGGGTGGAGCGCGCCGAAGTAGGTGAGTTGGAGGCCCCAGAAGACGGTGAGCGACACCACCGTCACCATCGAGATCAGCCTGAGGAGGTCGGCCTTCCTGCGGGCCCAGCGAGGCAGCCGCGCAACCTGTTCCCGCACGAACTCCTCACGCTGCCGGTCCATGTCGTGCGCGCTCCGGATCTGCGACAGCGCCACCGGCTCCCCGGCCGCGGCGAGCCACTCCAGCACGGCCGCCTCGAGCGGATGCGCCGGCTTGTTCGCCGGGTCGCTGCCGCGTTCGGTCACCGTCACCAGGCCCTCGGCGTCGATGCTGATCAGCCCGTCGACCAGGAGTGCGGACGCGACCGCGGCGTAGAGCGGGCGGTCCCACGCCGGGTTCGCCACCGCGATCACGTAGTAGGGATCGATGCTGACCTCGGGGAACCGCCGCACGACCCGGCTGTCCCAGAGGCTCCGCAGGGGAAAGATCACAAGCAGGACGACCAGGAGCGCGATGGCGTACGCCGCCACGGCGCCCGCCAGGGCCAGATCGGTCACGCCCCATCGTTACATTCCGATGGCGCTGTGTATATGAACTACTTTTCGAAGAGGTACTGGAGGCCGATCACGTCGAAGACCCGCCGCACGATGCCGACCGCCCCGGCGAGCCGGAACCCGATCCCGGCCTCCTCGGCGGCGAGGTACCCCTCCAGGATGGCGCTGACCGCCTCCGAGTCGATGAAGCGCACCCCGCGCAGGTCCACGACGAGCCGCGACCCGTCGGCGTCGCCGGCGGCAGCCAGCAGCGCCTCGCGGATCTCGTCGCGAGCTCCGATGTCGAGGTCGCCGGTGAGCGCGACCGTGATCACGCCGGGCGCGGCCGCCCGCATGATCGTGAAGTAATCGTCCGGCACGATAATTGTCTACCAGCAAATAATCCGGACCGCATCCGGCGCGCGAGGGACGCCCGGCCACGCCGGACGTCCCTCTACCGTAGGACTCAGCTCTCCGACGCCCACAACAGGGCACGTCCGAGCTGGGACTGCAGGCCCTTGGCGTGCAGCCGCCAGATCGGGTCGGTGCCGATCAGGACGACGCCGTTGCCGGCCGCTGTGGTGCTGCGCACGATCGCCGCCTGGCCGGCCGCCTCGGCCTGGCTGCCCGAGCCGTTCGCGGCCGGCGCCCACCAGCCCGCCAGCAGCGGGTCCGCGGCGTACGACTGCTCGACCGTCACGCCGGCGCCGAGCCCGGTGTACCAGACCGGCTGCGCGATGAACGAGTGCGGAATCGCACCGGAGCTGACCGGCCCGCCGTTGTTCACCACGTTCACCACACCGCTGGCCAGGCTCGGCCCGGAATGCGCGGTGACGCTGATCAGCCCGGCCGCGGTGCCGAACGCGGGGCCGGCGCTGTCCACCCCGACCACACCCCCACCCCGTGCCAGGTACGCGTCGAGCGCCGCCCTGTTCTCCGCGGTCAGCACGGCCGGGTTCAGCGTGCTCGCCACCAGCAGCACGTCGACATCCGCGGTCAGGCTCGTCGCGAGCGTCGCCGGAGTGACAGCGCGGGCCTCGAAGCCGGTGTCCGCGAGAGTGTCCCGGACCTCGACCCCGCCGACGTATCCGACCACGACCTCGTCGAGCAGCGTGCCGGACCAGCGTTTCGGCGCCCTGTCGAAGGTGACCCGGTGCTCGGCGGCCTCGGCCGTGACCAGCCGCCGGTAGGACTGCGGGACGACCACCGAGCCGTCGGTCAGCCGGTAGACCCGCGCGCCGGCGTCCAGCAGGTCGTTGACCGCGCGCAAGTCGGTGGCGTCCTGGATGTCCAGCCGGTAGTCGGCGCGGCCGGCCGGCAGGTCACCGCGGACCACCCCGTCGTAGACGCGATGCAGCCTCACCCGGGGCAGGTCGTTCCAGAGCGTGTCCACGGTGGCGCCCCAGGTCAGGCCCTGGCTCCAGCCGGCCGGCCCGGCATAGAGATCGGAGACCCGGTCGGTGATGTCGGCGCCCGGCTCCAGCAGCGAGTTCACGATGCCACGTTTCGGCTGGTGAAGATCAATGACATAGGAGCCCGCCGGGTACGTCTTCCCGCCCGCCCGGAAAGTCGTGGCCGCCCGCCAGACCCGGCCGCCGCTGCCGATCAGCAGGTCGACGAGTCGCGCCGCAGCGGCCTCGGAGTGCTGGCGGTCCCCGGCCGGGATCACGTACGAGCGGGGGAACTCGGTGCGGTAGTCGTCCTCCGGACCCCAGCCGGGCACGTAGCCGTCCGGGATGTCCCGCAGCGGCTCGCCGGCCCAGCCCCGGCGGTACACCTCGGCCTGGTCGTGGATGACCTGGTCGCGGTTCGCCTGGATGTACTCCAGCGACTTCTTGATCGCCACCTCGTGCACGTCGGTGTTGATCCCGGAGCGCCGCACCCGCTCCTGCGGGGTGAGGTTGCCGCGCGGGTTCAGCGGCGCCTCGATGGTGTACGGGATGCTCGACTGCAGCAGCGAGAACGACGGCACGTAGATCGGCGGGAAGTCGTCCCAGACGCCCGGCTCGTCGTCCCGGAACGGGATCCGCGCGCTCTGCGTCTCCGGGTACCCGAGGTCCTTGAGACCCTGCTCGATGCCGAGCGCGTTGGGCAGCGCGTGCTTGATGAACAGGTCGTACTCGTTGTTGACGTTGTGCGGCGGCGTGCTCGGGTGCAGCAGCGTCGGGCTGACGTACCCGTGCAGGTCCAGCGTGATGATCGGCTTGACGTCGACAGCGAGCTCGCGGATCAGGTTCGTCTCCGGCTGGCTCACGATGGTCAGGTCACGGTTCAGGTCGTACCCGTTGCCGTTGGCCCGGGTCCCGGCGACCCGGCCGTCCGGGTTGGCCGTGATGTTGAAGACCAGCCGGTTGCGCCGCAGCAGCGTGGCGACCGCCGGATCCGTGCTCGTCGCGTACTCCTCGATGACCCGCAGCGCGGCGTCGGTGCCCTCCCACTCGTTGCCGTGGATGTTGGCGTTGACGAAGAGCGGGGTCTTGTAGTCGCGCAGCAGCTGCCTGTCGGTGCGGGCCCGGACCGGGTCGTCCTCGATCAGGCGCTTCCAGCGTTCCTGCCGCTGGGCCTCGGCGCGCGACTCCGGTGCGGTCACGGTGACCACGTACAGGTCGTATCCGCCGGCCGACGTGCCGGCCACCCGGGCGGAGACCCGGTTGCTCGCCTTCTGCAGGGCGTTGATCTTCGGCGCGATCTCGTCGTACGGAATCACGCCGATCGGGATCGACGCGTCGTCCGGGTTGTCCGGCCAGACCGGGAGCACGTTCTGGCGCGGGTACCCGGCGATGTCGCCGATCGGGGTGGCCGTCGGCGGCACGGCAGGCAGAGCGTCGGCATATGCGGGAGCGTTCCAGGCGGTGACGAGGAGGACGGCGGCCGCGGTGGAGGCGGCGAGTCTTCGCAACATGGTCGCGATCGTCGATGTTTCACACCAGCGTCGTCAATGTCCGTAAGCGCACATTGCCTATAGATCCAATAGGTTTTATGATCCACCGGTCAGCGCGCGCAGGCCGGCCGCCACCAGCACGCCGAGCAGCACGGCGAGCAGCAGCGGAACCTTCAGCAGGCGAGCGCCGACCACCGCCGCCAGCGCGGCGAGAACCGTCCAGTCCAGGTCGGCCCAGCGCCGCCCCAGGACCTCCACGACGACCAGCCCGGCGAGCAGAGCGGGCGCGAGAAGCGCGATCACTCCGACGCTCCACCACGGCAGCTCCCGGTCACCGAGCAGGGCCGGGCCAGCCGCTTTCACCGCGAAGCTGCCCGCCGCCACAGCAAGAATCGCCAGCCACAACGTCACGGCCGCGCCTCCCCGATCTCGGCATCCGCCGCACCCGCCGCATCCGCCGCAGCGGCCGCACGCGCCGTACCGTCGGCACGCGCCCCACCGGCGGCACCCGCCGCATCTGTGGTACCCGCGGCACCCGCCGCATCTGTGGCACCCGCGGCATCTGCGGCGGAGACCCGGCTGCGCAGCCCGACCAGGGCGCCCACCGTGGCTCCGACCAGCGCGACCCCGGCCGGCACCCACCAGAGCATCCCGGCCGCCACCGCCCCACCGATCACCGCCGCGAACAGCGCCCCATGAGCAAGCCGCGAGCCGCCGCGAGCCGAGGCCGGGCCGCCGCGAGCCGACCGGTGGGCCTGGTGTTCGGCGCGGAGCTCGTCCAGGAGCAGGACCAGGAAGAACGCCGGGAACACCACGTCCAGCCCGAGCTGTTCGACCAGGCCGGGCGAGGGCGCGGCGAGCACCCCGAGCACCGTGCCGGCCACCCACGCCGGCCACTGCACGATCGTCGCGCCGAACAGCCGCCAGCGGTCGAACCGGCCACCGCCCAGATGCGCGGCCACCCACGACCCGTCCACGACGGCCTGACCTTGGAGAGCTCGCCGGAACCGCCCGCCGGACAGACTCGGCCCGATCGCGAGCCCCATCGGCAGGAACCGCCCGTTGATCAGAAGCGCCGCGCCGATAGCCGGCCCGACCCCTCCGCCGCCGGCCAGCGCCGCGAGCAGCGCGAACTGCGCCGACCCGGAGAAGATGAGCACCGAGGCCACGATGGCGGCGAGCGGGCTCCAGCCCTGGTCATGAGCCGTAGCCCCGAACGTGATCGCCAGCACGAACCCCGCAGCGGCCAGACCTGCGCCGACCCGCATCCCACCGACGAAACGCTGTCGCGCGGTATCCACTCCCCCGACCGTACTGTGAACGCCGGGATCCGCATCCCGGGACGGAGATCCGCCACCAGTTCGCCCGGCCGGCCAGTCTCATCAGGGCCGGCACCAGGATCGCGCGGCGCGGCGGCGATGCCGTCCATCGTGGCCGCCGGCGAGCCGGAACGCGCCGCGCTCGTCGGCGGAGCTCAAGAAGGCGCTTCTCGGCTATCTCACCCCTGGCGGATGAGGCGGACCGGGCGAAACCGCTCCTAGCGTCCTGGCATGGACGCGCTGCTGGGATCACTGACCGAAACCGAACTGGCCCTGGTCCGCGAGAGCGACCCGGAACGGATCGCCTCGCTGGACGAGGACGCCCTGATCGAGCTGCACAACCGGGTGCGGCGGGCGCGGAACAAGTACGTGAAGGCGTACCGGCGACGGGCCGCCGGACGGGTCGAGGAGGCCGGCGGCCGGGGCAAGGCGCACGCGCAGAACGCTCGCCGCCGGGCGAAGGCCGAGGTGTTCGAGACTCTGCTCGCGGCCGTGAGCCAGCAGCTCGCCGCCCTGGCGAAGGCGAGCGCCGAGGCGTACGAGGCGGAACGGCTGAAGGCGGAACCCCCGCCGGCCCCGCAACCGCGGCAGAAGCCGCAGAAGGCGAAGCAGAAGGCGAAGCAGAAGAAAGTCGCCCCGCAGCGCACCGATCGCCGCCCGAGCTCACCGGACCTGCGCAAACGCGCCGCCTCCACCCGGGCCACGAACGCGCGGAAGCAGGCCCGGAAGGACAAACGCTCCTGAGTCGCTCGCTCCGGGGGCCGGTCACCGTCTTGACGAGACAGTGACCGGCCCCTATTTTTGTCGCAAAGATTTTCAGAAAGTTTCACTCCTGTTGCAGCAAGACATCCCCCATCCCCCGCAGGAGATCCCCCATGGCCCGTCGTCGCAGTCGTCTCGCCACCGCCCTCGCCGCCACCACGCTCGCCGTCGGACTCGGCGGTTTCGGCATCAGCTCGGTCATCAACGGCCCGGACGCGCTCGCGGCGCCGCCCGGCAGCAGGGACGTCACGGCCGTGATGTTCGAGTGGTCGTTCGCCTCGGTCGCCCGGGAGTGCACCAACCGTCTCGGCCCGCTCGGATACGGATACGTCCAGGTCTCGCCCCCGCAGGAGCACATTCAGGGCAGCCAGTGGTGGACGTCGTACCAGCCGGTCTCGTACCGGATCGCCGGTCGCCTGGGTGACCGGAACGCGTTCATCTCCATGATCAACGCGTGTCACGCCGCAGGCGTGAAGGTGGTCGCCGACACCGTGATCAACCACATGAGCGCGGGCTCCGGAACCGGCACCGGCGGGACCGGCTACAGCAAGTACAACTACCCCGGCTATTACTCCGCCGCCGACTTCCACTCCTGCCGGACGGCGATCACCGACTACACCAACCGCTCCAACGTCCAGGACTGCGAGCTGGTCAACCTCTCCGACCTGAACACCGGCAGCGACTACGTGCGCGGCACGATCGCCGCCTACATGAACGACCTCGCGTCGCTCGGCGTGGACGGCTTCCGGATCGACGCCGCGAAGCACATGTCCGCTTCCGATCTGTCCGGCATCAAGGCGAAGCTGGCCAACACCGGCGCGTACTGGAAGCAGGAGGCCATCTTCGGGGCCGGCGAGGCGGTACAGCCGACGGAGTACACCGGCACCGGCGACGTGCAGGAGTTCCGCTACGCCCGCGACCTCAAGCGGATCTTCCTCAGCGAGAACCTCGCCTACCTGTCGAACTTCGGCGCCGCCTGGGGTTACCTGCCCAGCAACCAGGCGGCGGTCTTCGTCGACAACCACGACACCGAGCGCGGCGGCGACACGCTCAGTTACAAGAACGGCTCCGCCTACACGCTCGCCCAGGTCTTCGCGCTCGCCTGGCCCTACGGCGCGCCCGACGTCAACTCCGGCTACGAGTTCAGCGACCACGACGCGGGACCGCCGAACGGCGGGACGGTCAACGCCTGTTACAGCGACGGATGGAAATGTCAGCATGCCTGGCGGCAGATCGGCAACATGGTCGGCTTCCGCAACGCGGTCTCCGGAACCGCCGTCACCAACTGGTGGAGCAACGGCGGCGACCAGATCGCTTTCGGACGCGGGAGCAGGGGATACGTCGCGATCAACCACGAGGGCAACTCGCTGACCCGCACCTTCCAGACGTCACTGCCTGCCGGAACCTACTGCGACGTCCAGCACGGCGACCCGGTTTCCGGCGGCGGGTGCACCGGAACGACGTACACGGTCAACGCATCGGGCCAGTTCACGGCGACGATCGCGGCCGGGGAGGCGGTGGCGCTCTACGTCGGGGCGACCGGTGGCGTCACGCCCACCACCGGTGCCACCACCAATCCCCCGGCGACATCCGGGGCGAGCTTCGGTGTGACCGCGACGACCACTGTCGGTCAGAACGTCTTCGTGGTCGGTAACCAGGCCCGGCTCGGCAACTGGGCGCCGGCGAGCGCCGTCGCGCTCTCCTCGGCGTCCTACCCGGTCTGGACGGGCACTGTCTCGCTGCCGGCGGGCACGAGTTTCGAGTACAAGTACGTGCGCAAGAACGCCGACGGCAGCGTGACCTGGGAGTCCGGCGTCAACCGCACGGCGACCGTTCCGGCAAGCGGAACGGTCACCCTCAGCGACACCTGGCGCAACTGACTCATTCCGTACGGAACCAGGCAGTTGACCATGAATTTCTACGGCCGTCCCGTTCGCCCGAGGCATTCCGATGCCCTCAGGCGAACCGGACGCTCCGTGCTTTTCAGCCGCTGGACGCGGCGGGTGGTCAGCCCTCTGGGATGCTGCCGCTACTGTGCAACCCATGGTGTTACCAGCCGTAGCCGCCGTGCTCGTGACCTCGATCATTCCCGCGGCAGCGGCTGTGGAATCCCCGCGGACCGTGTGCCGCATCACCGACGACCGGCTCAACGAGATCTCCGGACTGGTCACTGATGGTGACGGATACGTGGTGGTCAACGACGGCGCGGACGACCCGGACGGGCGGCGCGTCTTCTTCCTGAACAAGCGGTGCACTGTGACGCGTACCGTCGCCTATCCCTCCCGGCCCCGCGACACCGAAGACCTGGCGCGGGGCGCGGACGGGACGATCTGGGTCGGGGACATCGGTGACAACGGCAACAGCCGGGAGACCATCGCGCTGTGGCGGCTCGCTCCCGGCGCTCGCAAGCCGGCACTGTTCCGGCTCTCCTATCCGGACGGTGCCCGCGACGCCGAAGCGCTGCTCGTCGCCGGCGACGGCACACCCGTGGTGATCACCAAGGATCCGGTGACGGCCGGGGTGTACGTGCCGTCGGAGCCGTTGCGCGCCGGCAAGACGACACCGCTGAAGCGGGCCGGCGACGTTCCCATCCCGGTGACCGCGACGAGCAACCCGTTCGGGTTCGCCGGGCGGCTCGTGATCACGGGAGCCGCTGCCAGTCCGGATGGGACCCGGGTGGCGCTTCGGACGTACAGTGACGCCTTTGAATTTGACGTCACTGAGGGTGATGTGGTGCGAGCCGTGACCGGTGGCAGCTCCCGGACCACCGCTCTGCCGGACGAGCCGCAGGGCGAGTCGATCGCCTACAGCGCTGACGGATCCGCGCTGCTCACCGTCTCCGAGGGCCGTGACGTGCCGATCCTGAGCTATCCGCTGTCGCCTTCGGCTGCTCCGGCGAGCCCGCCGTCGACCGCGCCGTCACCGTCACCGTCGGTCGTGCCGTCACCGGCGCTCTCGGTTGTGTCGTCGCCCTCGGCCGCACCGTCGGCTGCCGCCGCCTCGCCGGTCGCCGCCTCCACCTTCCCCGTCGGAGCGGTCGCCGCCGCCCTCGGGATGATCGTCGCCGGAGGCGTGACAGGCCTGCTCATCGCGCGACGGCGACGCTCGTGATCACTCGTTGTGCAGGCGGATGTCGTCGACCTTGACATCGACGTTGCTCACGTGGAGCCCGTAGTTCTCCACCGCCTCGATCACTGCGGTCCGCACCGCGGCGGTCACCTCGGCCACCACCTCACCGGCCGCGATCACCAGCACCACCGTGATGTCCACGTCGAGACCGTTCACCCGGGCCGAGACGCCGCGCGTGGCGTCACCGACCTTGTCCAGGCCGATCCCGTCGAGCACCCGGTTGAAGAACCGCGCCACGTCACCGCCGAGCTCCGCGACACCGGGCACCGACCGGGCCGCCGCGGACGCCAGCTTCTCGACCACCTCACGCTCGAAGTGGGTCTGCCCCCGGTAGGCCGCCACCTCCACGACCTCCGCGCCCCCGCGCTGCGGCGGCACGGGCGGAACCACGGCCGGCAGAAAGATCTCCTGGGTACGGTCCGCGCGGAACTCGCCCTCGTCGTTCATCAGCGTCCCTAACCTGGTGCCACCCGAAGCGACGTGAGCCTACTAGATCCATTTCGGGCCGCTGTGGGTGTAGAAAGTGATCGTGATGACTGCGACTGTGTTCCTCGTCGCGCTCTGTCTCCGGCCGGCGATCACCGCGGTCGGACCATTGTTGCCGCAGATCAGCGTGGACGAGCATCTCGGTGAGGCGGCGCAGGGGCTGCTCGGCGCGCTGCCGCTGCTGGCGTTCGCGCTGGTGTCGCCGCAGGTGCACCGGTTCGCGCGGCGGCTCGGGACGGAACGGGCGGTGCTTGCCGCGCTGCTGGTCCTCGCTGCCGGCGGCGTCGTCCGGTCGTACGCGGGAGATCATGGTCTCTGGGTCGGCACCGCGGTGATCGGGTGCGCCATCGCGGTCGGGAACGTGCTGGTCCCGGTGATCGTGAAGCGGGACTACGCGGCGAACGTCTCGCGCGCCACCGGCTACTACACCGTGTGCATCACGCTCGCCGCCGCGACCGCTTCCGCCCTTGCCGTGCCGATCGCCGGGCCGACTTCCTGGCGGTTCGCGCTGAGCGTGTGGTCGCTGCTCGCGCTGCTGATCGCGGTGATCTGGCTGCCCCGGACCCGCGCGTCGGCCACCCCCGTGGCGACTCCGGCTGCTCCGTCCGGCGTCAGCGTCTGGCGGCAGCCGCGCGCCTGGCTGATCACCGCGTTCATGGGCCTGCAATCGACGACGTTCTACATGCTCGTCACCTGGCTGCCCACCATCGAGATCGCCGGCGGGGTGTCCGAACGAACCGCCGGCCTGCACCTCTTCCTCTTCCAAGGCATGGGCATCATCGGCGGCCTGACCATCCCGTTCCTGCTTCGCCATCCCCGGCACCGCCCCCTCGGCGCGGTGGTGGCAAGCCTGCCGGTCCTGCTCGCGATCATCGGCCTGCTCACCGCGCCGGCGCTGGCCGTGGCCTGGACCACGATCGCCGGACTTGGTCAGGGCGCGGCACTCGTCACCGCCCTCACGCTGATCAGCCTGGGCGGCCGAGATCAC
Source organism: Actinoplanes sp. NPDC023936 (assembly GCF_040639325.1). Classification (NCBI taxonomy): domain Bacteria; kingdom Bacillati; phylum Actinomycetota; class Actinomycetes; order Micromonosporales; family Micromonosporaceae; genus Actinoplanes; species Actinoplanes sp. NPDC023936. The sequence goes on from NZ_JBEZZR010000049.1 coordinate 31,972, forward strand.
GCAGAGACCACCCGGCTGTCCGGAATGGCCCAGTCCCTGGGTTATCTCCTGGCAGCCTCGGGCCCGTTCCTGGCGGGCCTGCTGGCAGAACGCACCGGGGCCTGGACGGCGTCCCTGTTCCTGGTGGCAGGTTTCGCCCTCCTCCAGATCGCCGCAGGCGCAGCAGCCGCCCGCCAGCCCGGCACCCCGCAGGAAAACGGAGCGCCGTCACAGCCGGCAGGCCGGCCTAAAGGCCTTCGCTGAGATCCCGGGTGTTCCAGCCCGGCGTGTCGAAGCGCACCGGCCGGACGCCGACGAGCGCTGTCAGGTGCTTCTCGACGGTCTCCAGTTCGGCAGCGCCGATCTGCTGCCGCCATCGCTCGCGTAGCTCATCGAAGATCGCTTCGCCTTGCCGCATGACCTCGAAGCCCAGCGGTGTGACCTGTAGGCGTTTGCGGCGCGCGTCGCGGGGATCCGTCTCGCTCGCCACGTATCCCCGTTCCTGCAGCACGGCGATGGTCCGCGCCGCCGACTGCTTGGTGACCGACAGATGCCGGCCCAGAGCGGAAGCGCTGTCCGCGCCCGCGGCGATGGCCCGCATGGCGAAATCGTGGACCGGCCGGACATCCTCGTGTCCACGCCGGGCCAGCTCGTCGATCGCGGCGTCCACCAGTGCGCGGAAGCCGCCGAGCAGGAGCAATGCGAGATCAGCGCCGGAGCGGGACATGGGACAAGCCTACGTCGACCCCTCGACGATCGACAGTCGGGGTGTCTATTATTCGACACCCAGGCTGTCTAATTGAGGAGCGGCATGACCGTCACCCACCACCACGCCGAGGTCAACGGCACCCGTCTGCACTACGTCGCCGCCGGTGACACCGGATCGCCGATCCTGCTGGTGCACGGCTTCCCCGAGACCTGGTGGACCTTCCACCGGCTGATCCCGCTGCTCGCCGCCGAGCACCGTGTGTTCGCGGTCGACCTACGCGGCTTCGGCGACTCCGGCAACGGCCCCGGCGAGTACGACAGCGCGACCTCCGCCGAGGACCTGCATCGGCTCATCGGCGTACTCGGCGTGGGCCCGGTGCACCTCACCGGCCAGGACATCAGCGGCGCCACCGTGTTCCGCCTGGCCACCGGCCACCCGCAGGACGTACTCAGCCTCACCGCGATCGAGATGGGCCTGCCCGGCTTCGGCCTGGAGATGCTGGCTGACGTCACGCGGGGCGGCGCCTGGCACATCGGCGTCCTCGCCGCGCCCGGCATTCCGGAGCTGCTACTGGCCGGCCGCGAACGTGAATTCCTGAGCCAGTACGCCTTCCCGTCCCTGACCGCGAAACCCGGGGCGATCACCGACGCCGACATCGACGAGTTCGTCCGCACCTATGCCCGCCCGGACGGCTGGCGAGGCGCAGCCGGCCTCTACCGTTCGATGCTGCGTGAAGGTCCCGAATTGGCGGCTCTACGGCTGACCGTCCCCGTCCTGGCCGTCGGGGCCGGCGGCGGTCCCTTCACCGCGCAAACCATGGCCCGGGCCGTCACCGCCGGTATCCGCACGGTGTCGTTGGACGGCGTAGGCCACTACGTCGCCATGGAAGCCCCCGCCGAACTGGCCAGAGCGATCCTCGACTTCACTGCCGCAGTCGACGCCGCTTAGGCCGTATCCGAAAGCACCGCACGAACTCTGGACCGTCACCACGCTGGCCCGCGGTGACCAAAAACGACGTCGGCCCGCACGCCGGCTCGCAGGCCAGGTGCTGTGGCAGGGAGCGTGAGCAGAGACCCGCGACAACCGGTACGCGCGGCAGCAAGGGTGAGTGGGCAAGGTTTTGGGGCGGGGGATGGCCTACGCAGGGATCAAGCCTGACCGCCCGGAGTAGGCCATCCCCCGCCCCAAAACCGCCCCCCTCGCGCCGAGCCGCCACCGGCCAAACCGCGGAACCGCAACGCGCGGAACAGCGCCACAACAGCGCCGTTCTACGAAGAGCGGGCCAGCATGGACTCCACCTCAGAAGCCGTGACATTAGCGCCGAACAACTCGGTGCCGGGCTCCATGCGTACCCCCGAATCGAGGGACCCGGAAATCACCGCATCGAAGCCCAGGGAATCGACCAATGCCGCGGTAGCGGCGAGGTCGTCAGCGGAATCCCCCGCGATGGCGATGGCTTTGCGGCCGGGCGCGCCGGCCGGACGCGCCTCCGCCTCCAGATCGTGATAGCCCATGTGGTTGAACCCCTTGACCACCCGGGATTCCGGCAGGAACCCCTGCACCAGCTCACTCGACGAGCCCAGATCGTCGCGCACCCCGTCGACCTCCCACCAGTAATTCATCGCGTCGACGACCAGCTTTCCGCGCAGTTCCGCGACCGGCACCGACCGGTATTTCCCGAGCGGCAGCGCGAGCACCACGATGTCCGACTTCGCTGCCGCCTCGTCGGCCGAAACCGCGCGAGCGCCCGGGATCAGAACCTCGACGATCAGGCGAATCTTCGACGGGTCTCCGGATCCTGCCACGAGCACGTCATAGCCGGCGGCCACCGCGAGCCGCGCCAGCACGGTGCCCAGTTTCCCCGCACCGAGAATGCCTATCGTGGCCATTACGCCATCATCTCCCGCACCATCGGAGCGACCTTCGCGCCGAACAATTCCACCGCGCGCATCCGGGCACTGGCCGGCTGCGCTCCCGCGGTGTAGATGAGATCAAAGCGCCCGACGCCGAGCGCACCCGCACCCCGGGCGATCTTGCGGGCGACGGTTTCCGGCGAGCCGATGTAGAGCGATCCGTGCTCGACTTCCGCGTCGAACTCGGCTTTGCGCAGCGGCGGCCATCCGCGGAGCGCGCCGATCCGGTCCCGCTGCACCTTGTAGTGCGGGTAGAAGATCTCCTTGGCCTGCTCGTCGGTGTCGGCGACGAACCCCGGCGAGTGCATGCCGACCGGGTGCGCGACGGTGCCGAGCTGCTCGGCGGCACGCTGGTACAGGTCGATGTACGGCGCGAACCGCTCCGGTTGCCCGCCGATGATCGCGAGCATCAGCGGCAGCCCGTACCGGGCGGTGCGGACCACCGACTGGGGTGAGCCGCCGACGCCCACCCACGTGGAGAGCCGGCCGGATTCGGTTTTCGGGAACACGTCGGCGTCCAGCAGCGCCGGGCGAGTCTGACCGTTCCAGGTCACCGGCTTCTCGTCCAGAAGCTTGACGAACAGGTCGAGTTTCTCCTCGAAGAGGATGTCGTACTGGCTCATGTCGTAGCCGAAAAGCGGGAACGACTCGGTGAACGACCCGCGCCCGAGGATCGCTTCGGCTCGGCCGCCGGAGATCGCGTCGACGGTGGCGAAACGCTGGAAGACGCGCACCGGGTCGTCGGAGCTGAGCACTGTCACCCCGGAGGCCAGCGTGATCCGCGAGGTGCGGGCGGCGATGCCGGCCAGGACGGTCTCCGGTGTGGAGATCGAGTATTCCGGCCGGTGGTGTTCGCCGACGGCGATCGCGTCCACGCCGAGTTCGTCGGCGAGGACCGCCTCGTCGACGACCTGCCGGATCGCGGCGGCGTGCGTGACGAGCGCGCCGGAGTCGTCCTGCGGCACGTCGCCGAAGGTGTCGAGTCCGAGAATCATCACTGCCTCCAGGTGATTGATGCGTCAATCAAGTTGATGGACACGTCAACCAGGCGGTCCGCGACTTCATTCCCGACGCGAGATACCGCGCAGCGGCGCCAAACCCAGGCCCCCTCGCGATGTCAAGTGTCCTTGACATCGACGACCGCCCCCTCCTACGGTGTCAAGTGTCCTTGACACGGCTTCCGGATGGAGGGTCCCGTGCACATCCGCAACGAGATCAGGGCCAGCGCGCAGCTCGTGCTCTGGACGTTCGCCTGGGTGGCGAGTCTCGCCCTGGCCAAGTTCGGACCCCAGTTCCTGTGGGATCCGTCGCGGCAGGCGGCGAGCTGGACCGCCGTCGCCCTCAACGTCGCGGCCGGCGCCTGCTGGATCATCGCGTTCACGCGCTTCCTTCGAGCGCTCGACGAGCTGCAACGCAAGATCATGCTGGAAGCGCTGGCGATCACCCTCGGCGTGGGCTGGGTCACCGGGCTCGCCTACGTGGTCGCGGACACCGCAGGCCTTGTCGCACGCGACGTCGACGTCGCCGCTCTGCCCGCGTTCACCGGGGTCGTCTTTGTGGTCGCGTTCGCGGTTGGCAAGATCCGGTACCGATGAAGAACCGCATCACCGAGCTCCGCGCCGAACGCCGCTGGACGCAGGCCGACCTGGCCCAGCGTGCCGAGGTGTCCCGGCAGACGATCAACGCCGTCGAGACCGGGAAGTTCGATCCGAGCCTTCCGCTCGCGTTCCGGCTGGCCCGGCTCTTCGAGATGACGATCGAGGAGATCTTCATCGATGAGCAGTGAGCGCCGGCTGGACCAGTCGGCGCTCAGAGTCTCAGACTCGGCACTGCCACGTCGTCGCGTCGTAGAAGTTCGCGAAACGGTCCAGACGCGCATATCCATGGGTCAGCTCGGAACAGGCAGCCGCCACGTCGATGTCGTAGTAGGTCGGCCCGGCCCGGCTGTACCGCACACAATGCCAGTCGTAGACCGTCGTCCCGAGCAGCGCGGACCCGCTGTAACCCTGGCCGGTGCAGTACTTCTCGAAGTCCGGCGTGACCACGTCCGGCTGCACCGACCAGCAGGAGACCGACGTCGGGTCGTAGAAGTCGTCGATCCGGTCGACGACGTGCTCGTTGCCGTACAACCAGCGGCAGGCCGCGTCGAACGCGAGATCACCCTGCCGGCCGTCGGCGACGCAGTGCCAGTCGTAGGCGGTCGCGCCGGTCAGCGCCGCGTCGGCGTACCCGATCGAGCGGCAGTAGGCGCCGATGTCGAGCCCGCCGACCTGCGTCGGCGGCGGCGGGGAGGCACCGGCCGGGGTGGTCACGGCGAGCACACCGGCGAGGCCGACGAGCATCGCGAGCAGGAATTTGCTGATCGAACGCATAGCACTCCCGAGGGCAGCACGGATCCTGATTTGTCGCCTGAGGAACCCCAAAGGCACGCATAGCCTAAGGTGAATCCGTCGAATTGCAAGCGCTTGCAGGATGTGAATCAACTTGCAGGACTGTGACGCGGAGATGACTGAGGACCGTGGATCTCCCGGTGCAGGCGTTCCATCCGCTCGTCGAGCCGCGCCGCGTCCTCGGCCGCCGCGGTCAGCTCGTCCCGCAGCCGCGCCGGCACCTTCGGGCTGTGCTTGTAGTAGATCTTGTGCTCGAGACTGGCCCAGAAGTCCATCGCCACGGTCCGCAGCTGCACCTCGACCGGCACCGACACCACACGCTCGGACATGAAGACCGGGATCTCCACGAGCAGGTGCAGGCTGCGGTACCCGTTCGGCTTCGGCTTCGCGATGTAGTCCTTGGTCTGCGCCAGATCCACGTCCGGCTGCCGGGTCAGCATCTCGGCGACCGTGTAGACGTCCGAGACGAACCCGCACACCACCCGGATGCCGGCGATGTCGCGAATCCGCTGACGCAAGTCCGCGTACGTGAGCGGGCATCCGATGCGTTGTGCTTTCGCGGCGATGCTGGTCGGCGTCTTGAGCCGGGGCCGGATGTGCTCGATCGGGTTGCCGGTCCCCCGATGCGCCAGCTCCTCGGCCAGGATCTCCAGCTTCGTTCTGATCTCCGCGAGCCCGAACCGATACACCATCAGGAAGTGATCCAGATCGGTCATGTGCTCACGGAGCACCTCGGGCACCGGGCCAGCGCCACGCGGCACTAACTGCCCGTCGTCTGCTCCCGGACGCGAGGTAGCCACCCCGGTGAACTTATCGTTTCCCGCTGTTCCCGGCGCACGTTTGCCTCCACCCGCTGGCCCGCCCAGGTTCCGGCGAGCACCAGGGAGATTCCGGCCAGCACCATCGGGCCCAGCCGCTCACCGCCCAGTCCCACCCCGATCAGAACCGCCCAGACCGGCTCCGTGCCGAGCAGCAGCGAAGCGCGGGCCGCCGAGGTGCGACGGATGGCCCACAGCTGCACGAGGAACGCAAAGACACTGCATCCCAGCGCCAGAAAGACCACCGCCAACCAATCACTTCCCCGGTACGCGCCGATCGCCGTCCCCAGAGCCGGCCCGGCCGCCACCGTGAACAGCACCGCCCCGACGACCGTCTGCACCGTGGTCAGCGTGACCGTGTCGTAGTCCCGGCCGCGAGCGAGATGCCCGGAGAGCGTCACGTGCCCCGCCCGGACCACCGCCGCGGCCAGGATCAACGCGTCCCCGGCGGACGGCGCGCGCAGCCCCGGCCCGGCGACGAGCAGCACCACTCCGGCGACGGCCACCGCTGCCGCGAGGAAGAACGCCGGTGGCAGCCAGCGGCGGCCGATGACGCCTTCGAGCATCGGCGTCAGCAGGATCGTCAGGCTGATCAGCACACCGGCGTTGGTGGCGGACGTGTGCGCTACCCCGTACGTCTCCAAGGCGAGCACCGACGCTTGGGTGAGTCCCAGCAGCGTACCCACCGCGATCTCCCGCCGGCTCGGCCGGCGCGGGCGGCGAACCGCGAGCACCGGCAGCATGGCGAGCGCGGAGATCAGATAGCGCAGGGCGAGCAGGCTCAGCACCCCACCGGCCACGGTCAGGCCCTTGGCGGTCAGGTAACTGCTGCCCCAGACGGCCGCGACGGCCAGGAGCGGGAGGTCGATCAGCACACCTGGCAGCGTGGGCCCCGGAACGATGAAGACCAAGGGCCACCTTCTCAACAGATGGTGTAGTCATACCTAATGGATATGCACCACCTGCGACTACTCCGGGAACTCGGCGACCGGGGCAGCGTGGCCGCCGTCGCCGAGGCCTTGCACATCACCCCGTCAGCGGTGTCACAACAGCTCAAGGTCTTGCAGAGATCCGCGCGGGTGCCGCTGACCGAACGCCGCGGACGCCGGCTCGTGCTGACCGGCGCGGGACGGGCGCTCGCCACCGCGGCCGTGGAGATCTGGACCGCGCTGGACCGGGCCGACCGGGTCGTGGACGCGTACCTGGAGGATCCGGCCGTGCCGGTCAGCGTCGCGGCGTTCCACAGCGCGGCCCTCGCCTACTTTCCCGCGCTGATGGCCGCGGATCTGAACACCCGCTGCTCGGACGAGGACGTCGCGCACGCCGACTTCCCGGCGCTGGTCGCCGATTACGACCTGGTGATCGCGCACCGGCTGCCGTCCAGCCCGCCCTGGCCGGCCGACCGGGTGACAGTCGTGCCGCTGGTCCACGAGCCGCTCTACGTGGCGATGCCGGCCACCCACCCGCTCGCCGACCGGCCCCGCTTGACCGCTGCCGACGTGGGCGGCGAACCGTGGATCAGCGTGCACGACGGCTTCCCGCTGCACGGTGTGCTGACCGCGATAGCGGCGCTCGCCGGGCGGCCGCTGAACATCGTGCACCGGATCAACGAGTTCACCGTGGCCGCCGCGATGGTCGCGGCCAGTGGCGGGCTGGCGCTGCTGCCCGGATACACCAGCGCGCCGGATCCGCGACTGGTGCTGCGGCCGCTCGCGGACCTGCGGGCGGGCCGGCACATCGACGTGCTGACCAGGCCGGAGGCGCTGCACCGGGCGGCGGTCCGGGCCGTCGTCGAGAAGCTGAGGACTTTGTCCTCTGCTCCACCGGACTCCGGCCGCACAACGATGAAGGGGACCGCAGAGGAGGAGTCATGCGAACCCCGACCATCGTCGTCGGCACCGACGGCGCCGCTTCCGGCAACGAGGCGGTCCGGTGGGCCGCCCGGGAAGCCGTCCGCCGCGACCTGACACTCCAGGTCGTCCACGTCCTCGACTGGGACGGCGGCACCTCGGTCCTGGCCGAGTTCGCCGGCCACAACTTCGCGCTGGCCCGCGAGCTCGCCGACATCGTGGCCGCCGCCGGGGTCGTCACCGCCCACGAGGCCGCCCCGGAGGTCGAGGCCGAGCCGCTCACCCTCGTCGGACGGCCGGCCGCCCGCCTGCTCGCCGCCGCCGAGCGAGCCGAGCTGCTGGTGGTCGGCAGCCACCGCCGCAACCGGATGACCGAATTGATCTTCGGGTCGGTGAGCCGCCGGGTCGCCCGGCGGGCACCCTGCCCGGTGCAGGTCGTCCACGCCCACGCCGTGGCCTGAGCGTTCAGGCGCGACTGCGCCGGGCGATCACCGTACGCCCGAAGTCCGACACCTGATCGTCGAGCCGCAGCAGAGCCCGGTAGGGGTTACCGACCGCCCGCTCCCGCCGCCGGGTCCAGGACCAGAGCACGACGACCGCGGCTGTCAGGAGGGTGACTATCCCGATCGTCGCCGGCCATCCGATCCAGCCGGCGACGGGGAACATGCCGACGGGTACTCCGACGAGCCCGGTGAGGATGAAACCGAAGCCGGTGATGAAGGCCGACGTGTCGGTGCTGTGCCTGACCTCGAAGATCAGGGCGACCACCGAGGCCACGACGATGGGTAGGATCACGAAGCTGTAGCTCCCGTCTGCTCCGGTCAGCCAGCGATAGGTGTCCAGGATCGCGTCGTAGATGCCGAGGAGCAGCAGAAACGCCCCGACCACTCCGGCGATCGAACTGACGGTGTTCCGGACGACTCGCAGCGCGTTCGGCGGCACCGGCTCGTCGCCGATGGTCTGCCAGTCCCGCACCGCCGCGTCGCGCAGTGTGTTGGACGGCCAGAACCGCTTCACGATCCCCACCAGGACCGGGGTGGGCAGCGTCCGCAACAGCCGGAACCGATAGGCCCGGCCCACCACCGTGTCGATCGCCGCGAGGGCGAGACGTCGGGCCGTGTCCGGATCGGAGTCCGCGAGGCCCTCCAGCCAGCCTCCGTAATTGTTCTCGTTCGCCTTCTCCAACGGTCTGCGCCGCCGGTGTCCCGAACTCGTCGCAGTCTCGGTGAGGTCGCTGAACCAGCCGTCCGGCGGATCCACCTGCCGAAATGACGCCGCCTGCGCGCCGACCCCGAGGGCGACCCGGGAGTCCGGCGCCGGGAGCTCCGCCAGCGGCTGATCGGTCGGCTGGTCGAGCAGCCAGCCGGCCCGGCCCATGATGATCCGCGTGTGGTGGTCGGACGTGAAGGGTTCCCACAACCAGAGGTAGTCCTTCTCGCTGTCCCTTCGAAACGGCACGGGGTCGAACCGGCTCAGCTCGCCTTCGATCTCCGGCTGCCGGATCAGGACCGCAAGCCACCAGGCCGCCCGGATGGCGACCTCCCGCACACTGAGCCACAGCTGTTCGGCGATCGCGGTGGCTGCTGCCGGGGTGGCGATCGCGCCCAGGTCGTCGATCGCATCCACCGAACCGTTGGCGGCCCGATGCGCCAGCACCGGGATGGCCAGCTCGCCGAGGCGCCGCAGAGCCTCCCGCGCCGCCCGGTCCGTCCCGGCCCGTTCGCTGAGCACCTCGATGGCCTCGCGCCGGCGGGACTCGGCCAGCACGATCAGGTAATCGGGGTTCGCCGCGCCGTCACGCAGCCGGGCGAAGAGGCGCTCACCGGTCGGGGTCCGGTCCGCGGCGACCGCGCCCAGCGCGGCGAATACCAGCGGCTTGTCCGGCTGATCGGTGCCGAGGACGCCCACGAACCCGTCCACGATCCGGTCGGCCAGGTCGGCGTCGAGGTGCCGGGCCTCGGCCACGCATTCCAGAGCGAGCAGCCGATCCTTCGCATCCCCCGCGAAGATCTTGGAAACCAACGGTGTGGCGTCCCGGTTGACGCCACCGCACCACAGCTTGACGGTCTCGCGCCAGCGAGCACGGTTGCCGCGGTAGAGCTCCAGGAGCCGGTCCGGGTCGTCGGCCAGCTCCTGGGCCGCCAGGTACTCCTGGAGCGTCAGGTGGGCGAACTGGTAGAAAAGGTTGGTGTCGTCGATGCGGACGAGCAGCCCGCTGCGGTCCACGATCTCGTCGACCAGCCTGCGGCCGTCGGTCGCCGTCAGGCCGAAACGCGGGACCAGCGTACCGACGACCGTATAGATCTCGGCCTCGCTGAGGACGTTGCGGTCGCCGGCGCGGTCCGGGTGCTCAGTGCCCTGAGCGGCCACGGCCAGGGCGCGCAGCGTGGTCCGTTTGTGCGAGGCCCGGTACTGCGCGAGGTTCCGGTTGCGCCCCAGGTCGTGGTCCCGGCGCAGCAGGTGGGTGATCGCCTCCTCGTAGAAGTCGGCGCGGGAGTTGGTCAGCAGCGGGCCGGCACCCGGATCGGCGTCGTGCAGGGAGGCGATCATCGTGAGCATCAGCGGGGTGCGGGCGAGCCGCATCAGGGCCGGGTTGGCCCGCAGCTCGCCCATCAGCTGCTCGACGAGCGCACGGGCGTTGGGCGGCACGTTGCCCGCCTCGTCGGCGCCACCGCCGTGGCCTTGCTCGCGGGTGAACCAGAGCCGGAGGAAGTGCCGGATGCCCGCGTCGTCGAAGCCGGCGACGCGGATCTGCGCGTCGAAGACCGGGAACAGGTCCTTGTCGTACACCGCGTCGCGGCAGGTCACGACGATCTGGCAGGCCGGGTGCCGCTCGGCGAACTCCTTGATCTCGTCGGCGACGTTCGCCCGGCGTTCGGTCATCACCTCGTCCAGCCCGTCGAGGAAGAGCGAGAGACGGCCGCGGTTCAGGGCAGCGCCGACGACCTGCGGAGCGTCCTTCACCATCGGCCGTTTGCCGTGCCCGGGACGGACCGCGAAGACGTCGGCGACGAGCTGTTCGAGCGTACGGTCGCCGCGGTTGTACCGGGCCAGCTCCACCAGCACCGGCACCCGGTCGTCGCGCTGCGGATCCGCCGACCATCGCAGCATCGAATGCCGCAGCAGCATCGACTTACCGGCGCCGGCCGGGCCCACCACGATGGTGCGCAGCCGGCCGCTGACGTCTCGGTAGACATCGACGCGCTTGCCGTCCTTCTCGTACTGCAGGGGCACGTACACGTCCTCGACCGCCACCTGGATGTCGCGCAGGAAACCGAGCCGGGCGTTGCGATCGGTGTCCTTGACCCAGAGCCGGTACCGCGTCCACTCGTCCCGCCGCAGCGAGCCACGGCCGCCCCTCATCCCGCGCCACACCGCCGCCAGGCCGGACCGGATTTGATCAGCGAAGACCTGCTGGATGATGGCGCCGGCCAGGGCGAGTACCGCGGCACCGACGGCGGCGTACGTCAGATCGAAGGGTAGTTCGGTCACGCGCGCCTCCACGGAGGGTAAGTGAGACGCGCACAAGGTAGTCCACGACGGACCCGCCCCGAATCGCCCAATCGGGCAGCGGAGGTCACTTCTGGGCGGATATCACGCACCGGTCACGGCACGGTCACCCCCTCGGCGAAGCGGATCGCCTCGGCCCGGCTCAGCGGCAGCCGCTCGGGATCCCAGCTGATCGCCAGCACCCGGCCGCCGCCCCGATCGACCTCCAGCCGGCCGGTCTCCGGGTAGAACGCCGCGGGCCGCCCGCCGATCGTCAGGAGCTCGGGACCGGCCTCCTCCATCGGGTCGAACGGCTCCTCGAGGACGTCAGCGCAGAGCCCCGACGGCTGCCGCTCCGACGCCACCGTCTCGGGCGTCGCCACGCACAGGCTCACCCCGCCCTGGTCCGGCAGGGCGCTCTGGTGCTGGAGGTTCAGACCCGGCGGCACGACGGCGAGGGTCACCGGCGCCGGGCCGGCCGGCACGCTGCCGGCGCTCAGATGGCGGGCGAATTTCAGCACCTCCTGCTCGTCCCGCTCGCCCCAGCTGCGCACCTGTGCCCAGTCGCCGTCGGCCGTCCGCCAGCGCACCCCGACGAACTGCTCTCCCGCCCGCGCGCCGTCGTAGAACGACGCGGTCCGGACGGTCGCCTCCCGGCCACCGACGTCGGCGCCGTGCTCCTCCTCGCCCTCGGTCTCCCACTCCGGCTCCAGCGGGCCGATCTCCGCCTCCAGGATCGAGGAGGCACGCTCGTAGTGCAGCAGCACGTTCGCGCCCATCACCGTCACGGACGGCTGCCCCACGCCGGGCGGCACCCAGCCCGGCTTGCGCGGGAAGGCCGGCTCGGGCCACGACGGCCAGGCCCAGTCGACCGCCGGTGAGCCGGTCGGCGCGGTGGCCGGCGGGGTCGGCATGACGCGGTCGGCACGGTTCGCCAGGATCACCGGCACGGACGCGACAGCGGCCAGCGCCACGGCTGCCGCGCCACCGGCCAGCGCCGCCCGGCGACGCCGGTCCCGGCGCACACCGGCGCTCACGGTGTGCCACAGGTCGGGCTGGGGCACGGGCTCGGCGGCGCGGTCGCGCAGCGTGACCCGCAGGTCGTCCTCCAGGCTCATGACGGTGCTCCTTCCCTCTTCTCGGCGGCCGGACCGGCGTTCCCCGCGGCCGGACCGGCTTTCTCGGCGATCAGCTCGGCTCGCAGTCTCGCCAGGCCACGCCCGGCGTGGACCCGGACCGTGACGGGCGAGCAGCGCAGGACCTCGGCGATCTGCTTGTCGTCGAAGTCCTCGTAGTAGCGCAGCACCAGGACGGCCCGCTGGGTCCGGCTCAGCAGGCCGAGACGCGTCCACAGGTCGTCGCGCAGCGCCTGCTCGTCGGCGAGATCGCCGGGGGCCGGCCTCTCCTCGGCGACCGCCCCGGGCCGCTCCCGATTGGACAGCCGGCGCAACCAGCTCACGTGCGACCGCACCAGGGCGGTGCGCAGATAGCGATCGGGCTGGTCAGCCTCGATGCGGGACCATCGCCGGTACGCCTTGACCAGCACCTCCTGCACGAGATCCTCGCCGTGATGCCGGTCGCCGCAGAGCAAGTAGGCGAACCGGCGCAGCGCGTCACCGCGTGCCGTCACGAATTCCTCGAAGCCGCTTCGCATGAAGTCCCCCTCACCATGAAAGACGCAGTGAGCGACCGGACATGTTTACAAGTCAGAGCCGGAGGAGTAGGAAAGGCAGGCTCAAGATCCGTACGGGGGAACGTCGTGCTCGTTGACGCCGGGGCTCTCGCCGCGGCCGGCATGCCTGCCGACCCGCTCCCGTCGTTGGCGTGAACGGTCCTGGCCGTGGTGGTCGGGGCATTCGCGCTGGTAGCTCTCGTGATAGCCCCGGTGGAGTCCATGATCCGCCGTCGTCCGCAGTTGAGCGAGGTCCTCCGCGTCTGCACCCCGTGAGTCCGGCGCCCACACCCGCCAGCCGTAGCGCAGCACGCTTGTCCACCCTTGATCACATGCCTCAGCTACGGCCGGGAGCCGCCAGCCGTAGCCAGCACACGTAATCATGGCGCCTAACCTGCGCGCACTACGGCTGGCCAGACCCAGCCGTAGCGAGCGCAGGCAAAACGGCCGCACAACCTGCGCGGACTACGGCTCGCCAGACCCAGCCGTAGCGCACGCTGGCAAAACGGCCGCACAGCCTGCGCGGACTACGGCTCGGCGGTGGGCACCGGCGCCGGCGCTCGCACCGACACCAAGATCACGCACGGAACAGGGCACGAAAGTGACCCCGACCGGAACTCCAGGGCCGCCCTACCGACCCGTACTCAAAGGGGCTTGATCTCCACCGGAATTCCGTTCAGGACGCTGTTGCCCGACAGCGGGTCGATCACCAGCTCGTCGGTCAGGATGTTGGAGTTCACGCCGGGATGCTCGGCGGCCACCGACAGCCGCACCCCCGGCAGATCATGACCCCACCCGTGCGGCAGGCTCACCACGCCCGGCATCACCCGATCGCTCACCTCGACCCGCGCCGACAGCGCTCCGGCCCGCGACACCACCCGCGCCGAGTCCCCGTCCACCAGCGTGAGCCGGGACGCGTCCGAGGGGTGAACCTGCAGCGTGCACCGGTCGCGGCCCTTCACCAGCGCGGGCACGTTGTGCATCCAGCTGTTGTTCGAGCGCAGATGCCGGCGACCGATCAGAACGAGCTGGTCACGGTCCCGGTCCAGGACGCCGAGCAGCCGCGCCGTCTCGGTGACCAGCGCCGGAGCACACAGCTCGACAGTGCCGCTCGGTGTCCGCAGAACGTCCGGGAGACGCGGCTGCAGCGGTCCCAGATCGATGCCGTGCGGGTGCTCCTTGAGGGTCTGCAGCGAGAGGCCGCCGGGCCGTCCGCCAAATTGATCACCGTACGCCCCCGCGCGCACCGCCACGTCCAGGAGGCGCTCGGCCGGCCCGTCGCCATGGATCAGTTCCCGGGCCGAGGCGAAGCCGGTCCGGGTGAGCGCCTGGTCGAGCAGGTACTCGTGGACGACGGCCGGGTCCCCGTCGCCCTGACCGGTGACGATGCGCAACAGCCGGGCCAGGATGTCGCACTCGTCCAGGCCGTCGGGGTCGGGTGGGAGCACGGGCGGCGAATAGGCGGCGAAGTTACGCACCGCGAACCCGAGGAACGAGAAGTCGAAGTGCCCCTTGCGCATGGCGTCCAGCGGCGGCAGCACCACGTCGGCGTGCCGGGTGGTCTCGTTCAGGTACGGGTCGACGCTCACCATGAAGTCGAGTCCGCCGAGTGCCCGGTCGAGCCGCCCGCTGTTCGGCGTGGACAGCACCGGGTTCCCGGCGACGGTGAGCAGCGCCCGGACCTGCCCGTCGCCCGGCGTCTCGATCTCGTCGGCCAGAGTGGCGATCGGCAGTTCGCCCTTGACCTCGGGGAAGCCGCGTACCCGGCTGTGCCACCGGCCGACGGTGAACCCGGTCCGGGAGCCCGGCTTGCCGGAGAGGTGGGCCGCGAGCGGGAACATCACGCCGCCGGGCCGGTCCAGGTTGCCGGTCAGCACGTTGAGCACGTCGATGAGCCAGCTGGTCACGGTTCCGAATTCGACGGTGCAGGTGCCGATCCGCCCGTACACCGCCGCCCGGTCCGCGGCCGCTAGTTGCCGTGCCAGGTCCCGGATCCGCTCGGCCGGCACGCCGCAGGCGGCGGTCACCTTCTCCGGGGCGAAATCGGCGGCCAGTTGCCGGACCTGTTCCACGCCCGTCACGTGTCCGGCCAGGTCGCGCAGGTCGGTCAGCTCCTCGTCGAAGAGCGTGTGGACCATGCCGAAGAGCAGGTACGCGTCGGTGCCGGGCCGGATGAACAGGTGCTCGTCGGCGTGTTCGGCGGTGCGGGTGCGGCGCGGGTCGACGACGATGAAACGGCCACCGCGGGCCTGGATCGCCGTGAGCCGGCCGGGGAAGTCGGCGGCGGTGGCGAGGCTGCCGTTGGACTCCCACGGGTTGGCGCCGAGGATCAGCAGGAAGTCGGTGCGATCCAGATCGGGCACCGGGATCGTCAGCGGATGGCCGAACAGGTAGCCGCAGGAGACGTGCTTGGGCATCTGGTCGACGGTGCTCGCGGAGAAGACGTTGCGGGTGCCGGTGGCCTTGAGCAGCGGCGTCACATACAGTCCGCCGGCCATCGTGTGCGCGTTCGGGTTGCCGAGGTAGACGGCGAGCGCGTTCCGCCCGTACCCCTCGATGATCGGCCGCAGGCCGGCCTCGACCGCGGCGAACGCTTCGTCCCAGCTCACCTCGACGTGCCGGCCGTCGCGGCGGACGAGGGGACGGCGCAGGCGGTCCGGGTCGCTGCTGAGCTGGCCGAAGGTGGCGCCCTTCGGGCAGATGAAGCCGTGGCTGAACACGTGCTCACGGTCGCCGCGAGCTGCGACGACCTGATCGTCGTCGGTCACGGTGAGTTCCAGGCCGCAGGCGGCCTCACAGAGCGGGCAGGTTCGATACGCGGTTCGCATGGCAGGGCACCAGCCTTCCGGTTACTGGCGAGTATCCTGCCATGCGATCCGCAAGATCGGATCCCCCTACGACGCCGCGCAGGTGACCGCCGGGACCGCGTTGCTGCCGGTCCACGAGCCGAGGAAGCCGAACGACGTGGTGGCGCCGGCCGCGAGTTTTCCGTTCCAGGAGGCGTTCCGCGCGGTCACGGCCGTGCCGCTGGTCGTCACGTCGGCGCTCCAGGCGTTGCTGACCTTCTGGCCGTCGGCGAAGGTCCAGGTGACGGTCCAGCCGTTGATCGCGGCGGCGCCGGCGGTCACCTTGACCTCGCCCTGGAAGCCGCCTGACCACTGGCCGGTGATCGCATAGGCCGCCGTGCAGCCCTGTCCACCCGGCGACGACGGCGAGGAAGACGGTGACGACGGCGCGGGCGACGAGGGTGCGGGTGACGACGGCGCGGGTGACGACGGGGACGGCTGCACGCCGCCGAAGATCGACGCCTCGCGGGCGGTGGCCTTGATCCCGTTCACGCCGTTGAAGATCCGCTCGCCCCAGGTCGACAGCTGATCCGGGTCGAAGCCGATCGCCATGTCCAGGATCGGATCCGTGTTGCCGGCCCACGACCAACCCAGATATCCCAGATCACGGGCGACCGCCTCGGCGAGCAACGTCTCGTGGTCGACCTGCGACGAGTCGAAGCGCCAGCCGAACTCGCCGATGACGAGCGGCCAGCCGTTGTTCTTGAATGTATTCAGATAGTCAACAATTGACGCGGCCGTGTTGAACACCGCATACATGTGTATCGACAGAATCAAGTTGTGTTGTGGGTCGGCGTCAAGCACCGTCTGCGCGTTGTCCCGCATCGTGTACTGCCAGTCCTGACCCCAGTTCGGCGCGTCGACCATCAACAGGTGCTGAAAGCCGTTGCTGCGCATCTTCTGGACCGCCGCAACGGTGGCGGCGGTCCACTGTCCGGGGTTGGTGTTGCCGATCGGCTCGTTGCCGATGTTGATGACGACGTAGTCCTCCTGGCCGGTCAGCACGCTCCTCAGCCCGATCCAGTAGTCGACCGCCTGATCCAGTGTGTACGCGGCGGCGTCCTCCCCGTACCCGGTGGTGTCATGATTCTCCAGGACGCAGATCAGCTTGTTCGCCTTGCAGAGGTTGATCACGTTCTGCACGTCGGCGGCGCTGTTCGCGGTCCATCGGCCACCGCTCAGCACGACCCGCACGGTGTTGGCGCCGGCCGCCTTGATGTCGGCGAACGAGTTCGTCTGGTTCGTGTACCAGGTGTGCATGTGGTTGACGCCGCGCATGACGAACTTCTGCCCGTTCGCCTCGACGATGTCGGTTCCGCTGATGTGCAGGCCGGTGGCGGCGTAGGCCGGCGCCACGAAGAAGAGCACCGATGCGAGAGCCGCGAGCACGGTGGCGGCCAGGGATTTTTTCATGATCCACCTTCGGGGGAAAGGGGGTCCGGACATTGCCTTATGGGAGCGCTCCCACATGGGACAGACCCATTGACTCATGCCGTTTACTGATTGGCAACAACGAGGAGGGCGATCGAAATGAACCCACGCGACCGCTTCGCCGAGATCCGCGCCAACGGCGGCAAGGCGACCCCGGACGAGCTGGACCAGCTCTGGGCAGCGCTGCCGACCGTCCGGCCCGAGGAGATCCTCGGCTCCTGGAAGGGCAGCGAGTTCGTCAGCGGCCATCCTTTCGAGGGGCAGCTCGCCACGATCCGCTGGCACGGCAAGACGTTCACCTCGCTGACCGACGTGACCCCGATCGTCTGCCTCGACGACGAGGGCAACCGGTACGCCAACCAGGAGTGGTCCCGCGGCGGCGCCAGCCTCTGGACCGTGGAGTTCCGCGGCGAGCCGACCGCCACGATGATCTACGACCGCCGGCCCATCCTCGACCACTTCAAGCGGATCGACGAGAACACCCTGCTCGGCGTGATGAACGGCAAGGGCGTGCTCGCCGAGGACGGCCGCCACTATTACTTCGTGCTGGTCAGGGAATGAGGATCAGGGCGGCCCTGGTCACCACCCCCGGCGGGCCCTTCATCCTGCAGGACGTCGAGATCGACAAGCCCCGCCCGGACGAGATCCTGGTCCGGATCACCGCGGCCGGGATCTGCCACACCGACTTGACGATGCGCCGCGCGTGGCCGCCGAAACGGCTCCCGATGGTCTTCGGGCACGAGGGCGCCGGCATCGTCGAGGCGGTCGGCGACAACGTCGCCACGGTCGTCCCCGGTGATCAGGTGTGCCTGAGTTTCCGCAGTTGCGGGGACTGTCCGGAGTGCGGGGACGGGCATCGGGCGTACTGCCGGCGCAGCGATCTGAACACCCGTGGCGGCCGGCCTGACGCGATCACGTCGGAGCACACCCCGGTGTACGGGGACTTCTTCGGGCAGTCCAGCTTCGCGACGTACGCGCTCGCCCACGAGAGCAACACCGTCAAGATCCCGGCGGACTTCCCGGCCGCCCTGGCCGCGCCGCTCGGCTGTGGCGTGCAGACCGGAGCCGGCACGGTGCTCAACGTTCTGGGCACCGGCCCGGCCGACACCCTGGTGATCTTCGGCGCGGGCGGCGTCGGCCTGAGCGCGGTGATGGCGGCCGCGGCGCAGGGCGGCACGGTCGTCGCGGTCGACCCGATCCCCGCCCGGCGCGCCCTGGCCCGCGAGCTGGGCGCCGCCGAAGCCCTCGACCCGGCCACCCCGGACCTGGTCAAGGCCCTGCGCGCGCTCACCAACGGCGGCGCACACCAGGCGATCGACACCACCGGGCGGAGTCAGGTGATCCAGCAGGCGATCGCCACGCTGCGCCGCCGGGGCACGCTCGCGCTGGTCGGCATGGGTGCGAGCGCCGAGTTCGACATCATGACCGTGATGACGAACGGGATCCGGATCCGGGGCGTGATCGAGGGCGACGCCGACCCGGCGGCCTTCATCCCCAAGCTGATCGGCATGCGGCTGCCGCTCGAAAAGATCATCACCGAGTACTCGTTCGACGACATCGAGACCGCCGCCCAGGACGCCGCCGCCGGCCGCGTCATCAAGCCGGTGCTCAAGATCTGGGACTAAGTTAATCCGAATTCGCGCACCATCTGCACAACGCGACTGAGCGCTTCTCGTCAAGTTAATCCGTGTTTACAGTCCATTTCATGGACGACGGTCTCTTCGGCGACGACGCGGTCATCCGCCGGGTGGGCGGCGAAGGGCTGCTGCTCGCCGGCGGCGGCCGGGCGACACTCCTCCAGATCGCGCATCCGTCGGTGGCACAGGGGGTGTTCGAGCACAGCACGTTCGCCGAGCGCCCCCTCGATCGGCTGCGCACCACGATGAGTTACGTCTACGGCGTGCTCTACGGCACCCGGGCCGAGGCCGCGGCGATCAGCCGCGCGGTCGCCGCCACGCACTCCCGGGTGACCGGCCCGGGTTACTCGGCGGCCGACCCGAGTCTCCAGGTCTGGGTCAACGCCACCCTCTACGACACCGCCATGCTGCTCTACCAGCGCGTTCTCGGCCCGCTCAGCGAGGCCGAGACGGACGAGTGCTACCGGCAGTACAGCGTGCTCGCCACCGCCATCGGCTGCCCCGAGCGGGCCTGGCCCGCCGACCGGGCCGCGTTCACCCGGTACCGGGACGACATGATCGCCACCCTCCGCGTCAGCGACACCGCGCGGCGCATCGCGAACACCCTGCTCTGGCCGGAGGGCCTGCCGATCCCGCTGCGCCCGGCCGTCCCGGTGAACCGGTTCGTCACGATCGGCCTGCTCCCCGAGCCGATCCGCGGCGGTTTCGGTTACTCATGGTCACCCCGCCGGCAGAAACTCCTCGACCGCGGCCTCGACGCGACCACCGCGATCTATCCGCGCCTGCCCGAGCGCGTCCGCTTCGCCGCCAAGGACCTCTACCTCGGCGCCCTGCGCAAACGACTCGCCCGCCGCCGCGATCCCCTCGCCGCCCGCGGCTGAGGCCCGGCCTCCGTAGCTGAGACCCGGCCTCCGTGGTGGTCGCCGGGATCAGGCCGTCCGAGCGCGGGCGATGACGTGGCGGCCAGGCGGTCAGCCCCGGCGCAGGTGCTCGGCGGGGATGTCGGCCGGGGCGGGCGGCGGCCCCATCTCGGCGATGCGCACGCTGTCCGGGTACCCGGGGTAGGTGCGGTTGTGCGGTGAGTTGGCGAGCTTGCTGACCCGGCGCGGCGGCAGGAGGCGCTCGCCGGCGGCCTTCGCCGTGAGGCCGGCCTCGGCCAGCGACGTGAGCCAGCGCGGCGCCGGCTCGAAGCCGAACGCCCGCAGCATCCGGTCGTCGAGCAGACTGTGGACGCCGACCTTCGCGGCCGGGCGCAGGAACGACGGGAACCAGCTGGCGAACAGATCGACGGTGTACCGGCCGATCTGCGCGTTCGTCTCCGAATAGGTGAAGTTCGCCCGCTCGTAGTCCCGCTTGAAAGTCTTGAACGCCGCGAAGTCCGCCGGGATCTCGCGGATGCCCATCCGCTTGCCGACCTCGGAGTAGTAGTGGAACGCGGCGAGCCGTTCGTTGTCGTGCAGCGGGCGCCAGCCGTAACGGTCGAGCCAGTCGATCGGGTCGTAGATGAAGGTGGAGAGCACGTAGAGCATGTCGTCGTTGCTTATCGCATAGCGGCCGTGCGCCCGGTTGACGACTTTCAGCGACTCCTTGCCGCGCGGCGAGTCGTAACCGTGCGCCGCCATTTCGGCCATCAGCAGCGCGGTGTCGTCGTAGCGTTTCTGCGGCCGGTCCCGGAACTCGCCGGTCGCGGCCAGCAGCCGGGAGATGCTGGGAACGCAGTACGTACGGAACAGCGCGAATTCCAGCGCCCGGGTGTAGTCCCATGGGAACTCGAGGCCGGACGATATCTGGTAGATCTCCAGGTGGTCGCGTTCCGGGTTGAGCTCGGCGATGCGGTGTGCGTTCGCGTAGCGACGGGACATGTCACACCCCTCCGGATTTGATATTTGATACCGTGACGCCGTGGCGATTCCTACTGAGCGGCCGCAATTGTCCGAGGAGGTCGCTGCCACCCTGCGCGGCCGGATCATGTCCGGTGACCTGCGTCCCGGCGCTCGGATCCGGCTCGAAGAGGTCGCCGCGCAGCTCGGCGTCAGCATCACCCCGGTGCGCGAGGCCCTGCTGACGCTGCGCGGTGAGGACATGGTCGAACTCGAACCCCGCAAAGGGTACGTCGTCTCGCCGCTCTCCAAACAGGACGTGATCGACCTGTTCCAGTTGCAGGGAAACATCGCCGGCGAGCTTGCCGCCCGGGTCGCCGAGCGGATCACCGAACCGCAGCTCACCGAGATCACGCTGGCGAGCCGGGCACTCGCCCGCGCCGCCCGGGCCCGCCGCGTCGCTGACATCGAGCGGCTCGAGTTCGAGTTCCACCGTTCGATCAACCTGATGGCGCAGGCCCGGAAGCTGAGCTGGTTCCTGCACGTGGCGACCCGGTACACACCGGCCCGGTTCTACGCCGCCGACCCGGGCTGGCGCGACGGCATGCGCGACGACCACGAGGCTCTGCTCGCGGCGTTCGGCGCGCACGACGCCGCGACCGCCCGGGCGGTGATGACCCGGCATTTCACCGACGGCGCCGAGTTGCTGGTCAAGCATCTCGACGAGCTGGGCATCTGGGCATAGCGGTTCACTTTCCGCGGGCGTGCCGGAATCGGAACAGTTTGCGGGCCCGGTCGAGGGCGTGCGGGTCGCGGTCCAGCCGCATCAGGTCGATCAGCGGCGCGAACCGGCGCCACGTCACGGACTGGGCCCGGCTGAACTCGCGGAGACCGTCGGCGCCGTGGATCCGGCCGAACCCGGAGTCGCCGACCCCGCCGAACGGCAGCGCCGGCACACCGGCGAAACCGAGCACCGAGTTGATCGAGACAGCGCCGGTGCGCAGGCGGCGGGCCAGCCCGGCCGCGCGCTTCTGATCCTTCGAGAAGATCGAGGCGGCCAGGCCGTACTTCGAGTTGTTGGCCAGCCGGATCGCCTCGTCCAGGTCGGCGACCGGGTTGACCACGAGCGTGGGTCCGAACGTCTCCTCGGTGACGGCCGCGCTCTCCTCGGGCACCTCGGCGAGCAGCACCGGCGAGATGTAGGGCTCGCGGACCGACGCGACGCCGCCGACCACCGCGCGTCCACCGGCGGCGAGAGCGTCGGTGACGTGGGCGCGCACGATCTCCGGCTGCTCCGGGGTGGTCATCGGCCCGTACGCCTCCTCCTGCTTGATCCGGCCGGTGATCTCGGCCAGGCGTTTGAGGAAGTCCTGGTAGACGGGGCGTTCCACATAGACCCGCTCGACACCGGCGCAGGTCTGCCCGGCGTTGCCGAAGCCGCCGAAGGCGGCTGACCGGGCGGCCGCGTCCAGATCCGCGTCGGCCGCGACGATCATCGCGTCCTTGCCGCCGCCCTCGACCACGATCGGGGTGAGCGTCCGCGCGCACGCCGCCATGACCACCCGCGCGGTGGCCGCCGAGCCGGTGAAGGCGATCTTGTCGACGCCGCTGTCGCAGAGCGCCGCGCCGGTCGTCCCGTCACCCGTCACGACCTGCAGCACCGCGTGCCCCGGCACGGCGCGCGTCCAGGCGGCGGCGAGCCAGACCCCCACGCCCGGGGTGTGCTCGCTGGGCTTGAAGACCACCGCGTTGCCGGCCGCCAGGGCGTAGGAGACGGAGCCGAGCGGGGTGTAGACCGGGTAGTTCCAGGGGCCGATCACGCCGATCACGCCGAGCGGCCGGTACTCGAGGGCGGCGGTCTGGTCGGCGGAGAGCAGCCCGCTCGGCACCCTGCGGCGGCGCAGCACCTTGCCGGCGTTGCGGGCCGCCCAGTCCAGATGCTCGACCGCGAGCATGACCTCGAGCAGCGCGTCGCCGAGCGGTTTGCCGGTCTCGGCGCGGATCAGCTCGGCCAGCTCGTCGGAGCCGGCCGCGATCGCGCGTTTCCAGGCCAGCAGCCGGTCGCGGCGGCCATGGGTGTCGAGACCGGCCCACCACCCGGCGGCGACCCGGGCCTCGGCCACGGCCGCGTCGACCGTCTTGGCGTCGGCTATGTCGTACTCCCCCAGCACCTCGGCTGTCGCGGGGGAAAGGGAACGCAGGGTGGCCATCGTCGTGCCTCCGACCGCAGATTTGATATTTGATATGTTACGTTCGGTGTCAATCCCCGGTACGACCTGCGGGAATCTTCGGAGGGGTCTCACATGGCTATCGATCTGACGGATGAGCAGCGCGCTTTCATTGAGGCTGTCGCCGCATTCGCGAAGAAGGAGGCAGGCACCCGGGAGCAGCGCGACGCGCTCACCGACGGCGGCCGCCACGCCCATCATCAGGGCATCTACCAGCAGATGGCCGACCTGGGGTGGATCGAGGGCGCCATCGAGAGCATGAGCGACACCGTTCTCTTCCTCGAACAGATCGGGTACGGCATGCTGCCCGTCGGCGGTTTCCCGGTGTCAGCGATCGTGGCCGCCGCGATCGAGCGCTCCGGATCCGAGGAGCAGAAGAAGACGGTGCTCGGCGGGTTCACGGCCGGCCGGTCGTACTCGATCGCCATGTCCGAGCCGGAGGCCGGGTCCGACGTCGCCAACCTGTCCTGCCGGGCGGTCGCCGACGACGACGGCTACGTGATCAACGGGCAGAAGACCTGGATCTCCAACGCGCACTTCGCCGACGCGATCCTGCTGGTCGCCCGGACCGGCGGCGCGCCCGGCGACCACGACGGGCTGACCATGCTGCTGGTGCCGGCGGACACGCCCGGCCTGCGGATCAGCGGCATCGAGACGATGGGCGGCAAGGAGGTCAACGACCTCTACTTCACCGACTGCCGGGTGCCGGCCGACGCCGTCGTCGGGACGGCGGGCAAGGGCTGGTGGCAGCTGATGGCCGGGCTCAACGTGGAACGGCTCATCCTGGCGGGTCTGATGCTGGGCACCGCTCGGCGCGCGTTCGACGACACTCTCGCGTACATCAAGGAACGCAAGCAGTTCGGCCGCCCGATCGGGAGCTTCCAGGTGCTCCGGCACCGGATCGCCGACCTGGCCACCGAGATCGAATGCTGCCGGCTGCTGGTGCACCGGACCGCCGAGCTGGTCGACCGGGACCCCGGGCAGGTGCTGCCGCGGGAGAGCTCGATGGTGAAGCTGAAGGTCACCGAGGTGGCGCGGGAGACGGCCCTCGCCGGGATGCAGATGATGGGCGGGTACGGCTACGCCACCGAGTACGACATGGAGCGGCACGTCCGGTCCACGCTGGTGTCCACGATCTACGGCGGGACCAGCGAGATCCAGCGGGACATCATCGGCAAGACCTACGGCCTCTAGGTTCCGAGCAGACGGCCGACACCGAACAGGACGATCGCGATGGCGATGTTGGCCAGCAGGGCCGCGCCCAGGCCGATCAGCCCCCGATCCCGGTCCCCCGGCTCCTCCGTGACACTTACCCACGGGCGGTCCCGGAACAGCCAGAGGAGCATTCCCAGGCCGTATGAGGTGACGAGGGTCAGCCAGAACCAGTACCAGCGGGTGCCGCGCACCGGCGCCGGGCCGGCGATCACCACGAGCAGGGTGCCGAGGGCCAGCACGGCGCTGATCCCCTGGAGCCATCCGCGCCAGGGGATCAGGGTGCCGGCCGGCGGCTGGTCGAGCTCCCGTGCCAGGACGGCCGCGCCACCGCCGTACTGAATGCCGTTGATCTCCACCGACGTCTGATCGACCGGGGCCAGGGTGGTGTCGGCCCCGCCGCCCCGGTCACCCACAGGACCAGCAGCAGAACCCGGGCCACCCGCCAGACCGCCGTCACCGGATGATCGTGTCAAACCTCCGCCAGCTGGGTGCTGACATCACCGTGGGCGGCGCGCACCCAGCCCTTCTGCGCCAGGCGCAAATGGAGGGTACGCATCAAAGCGTCCCGCCGCTCCCCGGACATCTCCCGCCCCCGGGCATGGTCCGCGATCACCGCGAGCGGCGTCACGTCGTCGAGATCGCCGACGCGCGGCGGCACCCCGCGCTGGCGCGCCCGCCGCAGACCGGCCTGGTTCGTCAGCACGGCGAGCGGCTCGCCGCCCAGCTCCCGGGCGAGATACTCCCGGTCCGTCTCGTCGGCGACCTTGTTGCCGACCACCGCGAGCAGGTCGGCGACACCGGCGGCCGCAGCCAGTTCCCGGTACCGCCGGGCCACCGATACCGACTCCGGGGTCGGCTCGGCCACCACCACGATCACGTCGAACTGGGCGTGCAGCGAGTTGGCGAACGCGTCGGTGCCGGCCACCATGTCGCACACCACCCAGTCGCCGCCGGTCAGATCCAGGTGGGAGAGCAGGTTCTCCAGGATCGCCAGGTGCCCGTGATAGCAACCCGAGCCGATGTCCTTCGGCTCATAGGTGCCGACGTGCAGCACGTGCGTGCCGTCGCCGAGCCGCGTGGCGTGCGCCGTCATGACCGGGTCGCCGGCGTCCAGCGTGACCAGGCGCGACCCCGGCCCGGGCGGGGTGGTGGCGACGAAGTGCTCGACCCCGTCCACCCGCGGGTTGGTGCCGAGCAGGTGGGTGCGTACCCGGCGCACGTTGTCCGGGTGCGACAGCGCGGTCTCGGCCGTCGTGTCCACGCCGAGCAGGGCGGCGAGGTGCACGTTGACGTCGGCGTCGACGGCCAGGACGCGGTGCCCGGCGGCCCGCAGGTACCCGACGAAGAGGGCGGCGAGCGTGCTCTTGCCACTGCCACCCTTGCCAGTAAAAGCGATTTTCATTTCCAACAGGGTACGGATGGGCGGCTCTCCCGCAACGACCGCCACCCCCACGTCCCCCATCCGAGCGCCCGCCCAGTCCGCCGCCCCCGATTACATGCGCCGGCTACGGCCCGCAGCACTCCACCGCAAGGCACCGCACCCCACCCGAGCCGTAGCTCAGGCCGGTAAGGGCTCGTCGGAGAACAACGCGTTGCTTAACGGATTTCCATTCGTTGATCTGCTATGGCGGTCTCGGATGAGGTTCGGTCGATGTTGGCGGC
>NZ_JBEZZR010000050.1:0-23791 GCF_040639325.1 Actinoplanes sp. NPDC023936
CTACGGGCCGCCCCAGCGGCAGCCCACCACCCACCCGAACCGAATCACCAGCCACTGCCCACGAGCAGCCAACCCCAAAAACCAACAGGCTCCAGAGCGGGGATGAAGGCGCACGAACCGCTTCGGTGTGCCCTCATCCCCGCCAGCGCGTGCCTCGGTGTGGCATCGTCGTGCTGGCGGACACTTCGGTGTGCCGTCAGATCCGGGCGGCGCTCAACTCCGGGCGCCGCCCCAGGTCCCGGCGCCGCCCCGGCTTCGGGTGCCGCCCCGGCTTCGGGAGCCGCCTCAGCGCAGGCGGCGATACGCCGTGAAATCGGTTTGTTTCCGCAGCTCGAAGCCGATCGACTGGTACAGCCGGATCGCGGTGACGTTGGCCGCCGCGGTGTGCAGGAACGGCGTTTCCCCGCGCTCCCGGATCCCGGCCGCCACGGCCTGGATCAGCCGCGTCGCCAGCCCGCGCCCCCGATGGTCCGGATCCGTGCATACCGCGCTGATCTCGGTCCAGCCGGTCGGGTGCAGACGCTCCCCGGCCATCGCGATCAGCGCGCCCTCGGGGGAGCGCAGCCCCAGATAGGTGCCGAGCTCCACGGTCCGCCGCAGGTACGGCCCGGGGCGGGTCCGCTCGATCAGATCGAGGATCTCCGGCACGTCCCCGGCGCCGAGCCGGTACGCGTCCGGCGACGGCGACGCCCGAAGTCCCACGTCGACGAGCTGGACACCGGGAATGCTGCCGGCGACCTCCCAGCCCCGGTACGCGACCCCGCCGGCCCCGGCGATGGTCACCGCTTCTCCCGGCTCGACGAGCGAGGCGAGGTCGTCCCATGCCTGCGGGTCGGCCGGATCGGCGAGGGCGTGGAACGGCGCGACGTCGGACTGGTAGCGCGCCGCCTGCCCGTGGGTGACCGCGAACCGTGCGTGCGCCCCGGCCAGCGACGACCACGCCGGGTTGTCCAGGACGGACTCGACGACGGCGCGGGTCATTTGCCCTCGATCGGCAGACCGGGCGGGTTGACCTCGGCCTTGGTGACAGCCTCGTTGGCGAGGTTCCAGCGCTGGAGGATCTTCGTGTAGTCACCGGAGGCGATCAGCTTGTCGAGCGCCGCCGCGTACGCCTTGACCAGCCCGTTGTCCTTCTTCGTGGTCAGCGCGATGAGCCCCTGCAGGCTGGCGCCCGCGCCGGAGTAGGTGCCGACGATCTCGCTGTCCCCGGTGGTCGCGACGTGGTAGGCGAGCGACGGGTTCGGTCCGAGGTACAGGTCGATCTGGCCGGAGCCGAGCGCCAGGTAGGTGGCCTGGTTGGTCTGGTAGTACTTGATCTCGACCGGCGCGAGTCCGGCCTTCTTCACCTCGTCGGCCCACTCGACCAGGATCTTCTCCTGGTTGGTGCCGGATCCGACCGCGACCTTCTTGCCGGCGATGTCGGCGGGCTTGGTGACGGTCAGCCCGGAGCCCTTCTTGGCGAGCCAGCCCAGATCGTCCTTGCGGTAGCTGACGAAGTCGTACTTGAGCTTGCGCTCCTCGGTGACCGTGATGTTGGAGGCGCCGAGCTGGTACTTGCCGGAGTCCAGGCCGATGAACAGGCTCTCCCAGGAGGTGTTCTCCAGGACCGGTTCGAGGCCGAGGGTGCTGGCGATCGCGGAGGCGATGTCCGGCTCGTTGCCGATCAGCGTCTTGTTGTCGGTGGCGGTGAACGCGAGCGGCGGGAAGCCGGAAGGGGACGCGCCGACCCCGATGATCAGCTTGCCGCTCTTCGCGACGTCGGGAGGCAGCAGGGCGGCGGCCGCGTCGTCCTTGGGCGGCAGGATCCGGTTCTGCTCCGGGCTGTCGTTGAACGTCACAGTGGTCGCGCCCGAGGCGTCGCCGGCGGCGGGGACCACTGCCCGCTCCTCCTCGGGGGCGGCGCAGGCGGCAAGGCTCACTGTCACAGCGGCAAGAGCCAAGACCCATTTGGTACGCATGAAGAGCTCCGTTCTCAGGAAAGGACCTTGGACAGGAACGCCCGGGTCCGGTCGTGCCGGGGGTTGTCGAGTACCTGCGCGGGCGGGCCCTGTTCGACGATCTGGCCCTCGTCCATGAAGATCACGTTGTCGGCCGCCTCCCGGGCGAAGCCGATCTCGTGGGTCACCACGATCATCGTGGTGCCGGCGCGGGCCAGATCGCGCAGCACGTCGAGGACCTCGCCGACGAGCTCCGGGTCGAGCGCGGAGGTCGGCTCGTCGAAGAGGATCAGCTGGGGTTCCAGCGCGAGGGCGCGGGCGATCGCCACCCGCTGCTGCTGGCCGCCGGAGAGCTGCCGGGGGTACGCGTCCGACTTGTCGGACAGGCCCACTCGGTCGAGCAGCTCGCGGCTCCGCTCGTACACCAGGGACTTGGGTTTGCCCTGCGCCGAAATCGGGGCCTCGGCGACGTTCTCCAGCGCGGTCAGGTGCGGGAAGAGGTTGAAGTTCTGGAAGACGAAGCCGATCCCGGCCCGCTGTTTGAGGATCTGGCGCTCGCTGAGCTCGTGGAGCTTGCTGCCGGACTGACGGTAACCGATCAGTTCGCCGCCGACCCGCACCAGGCCGCGGTCGACCTTCTCCAGGTGGTTGATCGAGCGCAGCAGCGTGGATTTGCCGGAGCCGGAGGGCCCGAGGATGACCGTGACGGTCCCGGCGAGCGCGGTCAGATCGACGCCGCGCAGCACGTGCAGCGCGCCGAACGACTTGTGCACGCCGGTCACTTCAACGACAACAGGACCGCTCAACCCGTCAACACGAGCTGAATCGTCAACACTGGTCAACGCGTCAACGTCAGTCAACCCGTCAGCGCCAGTCAATTCGTCAACACCAGTCAACCTGTCAACGCCAGTCAACTGGTCAACGCCGGTCAACTGGTCAACGCCGGTCAACCTGTCAACGCCGGTCAACCTGTCAACGCCGGTCAACTCGTCAACGCCGGTCAACTCGTCGGCCTTGCTCAACTTGTCGACATTGGTCATCGCGACAGCACCGCCTTGAGCCGCTGGAACGGGGTGGGCGGGAGCGTCCGCACCGCGCCACGGGCGAAGTAGCGCTCGGTGTAGTACTGCAGGATCGACAGGGTGGCGGTGAGGATCACGTACCAGACCGTGGCGACCATGAGCAGTGGGACGACCCGGCCGTTGCGTCCGTAGATCACCTGCACTTGATAAAACAGCTCACCGATCGCCAGGACGTACACGATGGATGTGCTTTTCAGCAGGTTGACCAGGAGGTTCGCGGCGTTGGGGAGGATCGCGCGCATCGCTTGCGGGACCACGATCTTGAAGAACTGACGGTGCTTGGGGAGGCCCAGCGCGGCGGCTGCCTCGTGCTGTCCCTGGTCGACGGAGAGCAGGCCGGCCCGGATGATCTCGCCGGCGAAGGCGGCCTCGTGCAGGGCCAGGCCCAGCAGCGCGGCGCCGAACGGGCTGATCAGGTCGGCGGTGGCGAACGACCAGCCGGGCCCGAACGGGATGCCGATCTGCAACCGGTCGTAGAGGTACCCGAGGTTCGCCCAGAACAGCAGTTGCACGAGCAGCGGCACGCTGCGGAACACCCAGATGTAGCCCCAGCTGACGGTGGCGAGCACCGGGTTCTTCGACAGTCGCATCGCCGCGAGGGGGATGCCGCCGAGGAAGCCGAGGATCGCGCCGGCGACGGTCAGCTGCAGGGTGACCAGCAGCGCCTCCATCACCGACTTCTCCAGGAAGTATCCGGCGAAGGTGCCCCAGTCCCAGCCGGGGTTGGTGGCCAGGCCGTGCGCGAACTGGGCGAGCAGCACGAGAACCAGTGCGGTGCCGGCCCATCGCCAGGGGTGGCGGGCCGGCACCACGGTCAAGGTGTCGTCATCGGCCGGTGGGCCGGCGTTCTTGGGCTGGATGGGAGTCAGGACACTCACGAGGACCTCCGTGGTTCAGTGCCGCAACGCTAAGCAGCGCCGGGCATTACCCACAAGTCCTACCGGGTGTATATGTTTAAAGAGATCGTGACATGGTCACGCCTTCTTCACGGTCACCTTCGTGCCGGAGGCCTTCACCGTGTACGCCGTGGTCTTCCGGGTCCACGGATTCGTCGCCTGCACCTTGACGCCGCCGGTGACGTTGCTGACCTTGACGGGCACCGCGGCGGACCGGTTGTGGGCGGTGACGTCCTTGCGGACCACCGTACGCAGGGAAGTGACCTTGATCTTCTTGCCCTTGGCGGCCTTGCGGGCGGCGGCCGCGCCGGTGTTCGCCACCTGGCGCACCGCGGTGTCCATGCCCAGGTACGCGACACCCGTCGCGAGCGCCGCCGCGCCGATCGTCGCCGCCGCGGCCGGCAGGGTCACCGTCTGCGGCCCGTACCCGAAGGCGAGCGTCACCTCGGTCGCGCCGTCCTCGCCCTCCAGCTCGGCGTGCGCCCCGGTCAGGACCCCGGTGGCGCCGACACTGAGGGTGACGTGCGCGCCCTCCTGGTCGACCGCCGTGTAGTCGGCCGTGCCGTCGGCGTGGGTGACCCGGGTGGCCGCGTCGGTGAACTCGGCGGCCACGCTCGCCGGGCTCTGCGCGTTCTCCGCCACGTGCGCGGCGAGTGTCAGCTTCTTGTCGGCGGTGAACACGTACCTCACCGGCGTCCGCTTCATCATCTTCAGTGCGGCGAGTTGCTCCGGGTCGCCGACCGACTCGTAGAGGCCACTGCCGGCGGCGGCGAACGTGGTCACCGACCCGTACCCCTCGGTGGTGAACGTGTCGGTGAAGAGGCCCTTGACCGGGTCGACCAGGGTCGTCGACGTCCCGCTGAACGAGCCGATCGTGTCCGGGGCGTCGACCGCGTACTTCTGGTCGGTCCGCCACCCGCCCGCGCCGGCCGTGGTGGAGGCGGCGGCCACCTGCTTCATGGCCGCGGCCATCTCGGCGGCGCTCAGCGTCGTGGTCGTGTCGGCGGCGCTCTTCGTCGGGGCGGCGGCATTGGCGGTGCTCGGGGCCACGATCAGGCCGGCGGCGACCGAGGCGGCGGCGACTGAGGCGGCGGCGAGCAGGACGGCGGGCCGGGTCGAAACGGGCATGCGGCAACCTCGGGCGTCGGCGGGATCAGGCGCCGCAGTGATCGGCCGCTCGTCCGGTGATTTGAGGATTAGTCAAGAGCCGCTGCTACCTCCGCCGGTGAACCCGGAGTCA
The DNA here is from genome assembly GCF_040639325.1 of Actinoplanes sp. NPDC023936. Classification (NCBI taxonomy): domain Bacteria; kingdom Bacillati; phylum Actinomycetota; class Actinomycetes; order Micromonosporales; family Micromonosporaceae; genus Actinoplanes; species Actinoplanes sp. NPDC023936. The sequence goes on from NZ_JBEZZR010000050.1 coordinate 5,156, forward strand.
CCGGTCTGCCGGGTGTCGTCGGTGTTCATGATGTTCCGGGCCCAGCTGTCGTCCGCGCGGTTGCCCCGGCGCGCCGGCGGTGGGCCGCCCGGGGCCCTGCGGCGAGGGCGCAGGTCCCGGACGAGCAGCACGAGAATCACGAGAATCGTCACGATGGCCGCGGCCAGGGCGGCCCAGAGAAGCCACTGCATGCCATCGACGGTAGAAAGCCGCCGCCACGGGTAATCAGCTGATCATGAGCGATCTCAACCCTGACAACTTCGCCGAGTTCACCACGCAGGACGGGCCGGGTTCGCCGGAGAGCGACGAGGAGCGCCTGAGTCCGCCGCCGGAGCAGGAGGCGCACGGAGGCAGCATGGCGCCGGGTCTGGTGGACGACACCGGCGCCCGTACCGCAGAGGAATTCCCGGGCGAACGAGACCTTTGATCCTGAATCGCGAGTAGTTACGGCTTGCGGCCGACCGCGCCGTACTCGTCCACGGCGCGCACCTCGTCGCCGGTGGCGCCCGCGTCCGGGCGCCACTCGGCGCACGGCACCAGCCCCGGTTCGAGCACCTCCAGGCCCTCCAGGAAGCGGCGGATCTGGTCCGGGTGACGCAGGTGGTAGCTGAGCGGCGCGTTCGCGTTCCACACCGCGATGGCGTCCTCGAACGCCGGCCCGTCGATCACGTTGGTGCCGTCCGCGGTGACCAGGTAGCTCCCCGAGGGGAGCCCGCCGAGCAGCGTCCGGACGATCGAGACGGCCTGCTCCAGGTCGGGCACGTGTCCGAGAATGTTCATCAGGATCAGGCCGACCGGCTGGGACAGGTCGAGGGTGCCCTCCGCCGCCTGGAGGATCTTCTCCGGCGCGTGCAGGCTGGCGTCGACGTACTCGGTCCGGCCCTCGCCGGTGCCGGTCAGCAGCGCCCGCGCGTGCACCAGCACCAGCGGGTCGTTGTCCACGTAGACGATCTTGCAGTCGGCCGCGGCGGCCTGCGCGACCTGGTGGGTGTTCTCCGCGGTCGGCATGCCGGTGCCGATGTCCAGGAACTGCTTGATGCCCTCGGCGGTCACCAGGTGCGTGACGGCCCGCTTCAGGAACGCCCGGGACTGCCGGGCCACCACCGCGATGTCCGGGTACAGGTTCGCGAAGTCGTCACCGACCTGCCGGTCCACCTGGTAGTTGTCCTTGCCGCCCAGCCAGTAGTTCCACACCCTCGCGGAGTGGGGGACTGTGGTGTCGAGCTTGGCGTCGCTGTCGGTCATTTCGGCTCCCTGGCATCTGGTGACGCAGAGCATAACGGGGTCCGATCAGGACAGTACGTCCGCTGTCGGGTGAGAACGGATGACAAGGGTACGGGCGTGACGCGTCCCCGCACGCGTCACGCCCGCTTCAACGACCCGCCCACCCCCACCGTCCTGGGGTGGCCGGGAGCCTAGATGGACCACCAGACGGTCGTGTCCGGCGGCAGCACCACGTTGTCCGTCGTCCCGTCCAGGGTGCCGCTGGCCAGCAGCAACTCGCCGGGCCGGCCGACCGCGACCGGCTGGTCGCTCAGGTTGACAGTGCAGCGGAACACCGGCTGGCCCTCGGCCTCGCGCTCGAACGCGAGCACGCCGTCCGGCGCCGGCACCCAGCGCAGGTTGTCGGTCGGGGCGAGCGCCGGCAGGCTGCGGCGCACGGCGAGCGCGGCCCGGTACAGCTCCAGCGTCGAGCCGGGCACGCCGTCCTGTGCGGCGACGCTGAGCTGCGCCCACGAGTCCGGCTGTGGCAACCAGCTGCCGCCGCCGGAGGGGCCGAAGCCGTACGGCGCCTCGGATCCGCTCCACGGGATCGGCACCCGGCAGCCGTCGCGGTAGCCGTCCTGGCCGGTGGCGCGGTGGAACGCCGGGTCCTGGCGCACCTCCGGCGGCAGGTCCACGACCTCGGGCAGGCCGAGTTCCTCGCCCTGGTACAGGTAGGCCGAGCCGGGCAGCGCCAGCATCAGCGCGGACGCGGCGCGGGCCCGGCGCAGCCCGGCGACCGGGTCGACGGCGGTGGGCCGGCGGCCGGCCACCTCGCCCTCGCCGGTCTGCAGCAGCCGGTTGCTGTGCCGCACGACGTCGTGGTTGGAGAGCGTCCAGGTGGTGGGCGCGCCGACCGCCCGCATCGCCGACAGCGACTCGTCGATCATCTGGCGCTGGGCGGTGGCGTTCCACGCCGTACCCAGGTAGCTGAAGTTGAAGGCCTGGTGCAGCTCGTCGTCGCGGACGTAGTCGGCGACCCTGGCCAGGGTCGGCGCCCACGCCTCGGCGACGGCGATCCGCTCGCCCGGGTACTCGTCGAGGATCTTGCGCCACTCGCGGTAGATCTCGTGCACGCCGTCCCGGTCGAAGCACGGGCTCTCGCCGACGCCCAGCAGGTGCCATTCGGCCTCGTGGCCGACGTCCGGCAGGCCGTCCTCCTTGACCAGGCCGTGCGCCACGTCCACCCGGAAGCCGTCGACGCCCAGGTCCAGCCAGAACCGCAGGATCGTCTTGAACTCGTCGCGGACCGCCGGGTGCTCCCAGTTGAAGTCCGGCTGTTCCGGGGCGAACAGGTGCAGGTACCACTCCCCGTCGGCGACGCGCGTCCACGCCGGGCCACCGAAGATCGACGGCCAGTCGTTCGGCGGCAGCTCGCCGTTCTCGCCCTTGCCGGGGCGGAAGTGGTAGCGGTCGCGGAACGGCGAGCCGGGGCCCTCGGCGATCGCCCGCTTGAACCACTCGTGCTGGTCGGAGGAGTGGTTCGGCACCAGGTCGACGATGATGCGTAGGCCCAGCTCGTGCGCGCCGGCGATCAGCTTCTCGGCGTCCGCGACGGTGCCGAAGATCGGGTCGACGGTGCGGTAGTCGGAGACGTCGTAGCCGGCGTCGGCCTGCGGGGAAGCGTAGAAGGGGGAGAGCCAGACCGCGTCGACGCCCAGGTCCCGCAGGTACGGCAGACGGCTCAGGATGCCGGGCAGGTCGCCGATGCCGTCGCCGTTGGAGTCGGCGAAGCTGCGCGGGTAGATCTGGTAGATGACCGCGTTGCGCCACCAGGATGCGGGCGGCGCCTCCACGGCGGGCGGTGCGATCAGTTGATCTGTCATGACGACGAACGCTAGCAGGTTACTAACACGTGTTACATAGCTGGACGGCTGCTTTCTTTCAGCAAGTTCTTGCAGGCCTGCTCTATGCCGGTTTTGCGGTGGAATCCCGGATGATCAGCGAAGTGCTCAGCATTTGGTGGGGATGCTGGTCCTCACCACGGATTGCCGAGATCAGGAAGTCTGCGGCCATCCGCCCCTTGGTCACGATCGGCTGCCGCACGGTGGTCAGCCGGGGCCGGAACCAGGCCGACTCCGCGAGGTCGTCGAACCCGGTCACGGAGACCTCCGAGGGGACGTCGACTGCAAGTTCTTGCAAGGCGTCCACGGCGCCGTAGGCGAGCATGTCGGAGAGCGCCACGATGGCCGTCGGCGGGTCCGGCTGCGCCATCAGGTCTCGCGTGGCCCGATAGCCGTCGGTGCGGGTCACCGGGACCTCGGCGAGGCGTACGTCGGTGAGGTCCAGACCGAAATCGGCCAGCGCGTCGCCGATCCCGGCCAGCCGCCGGGCCAGCGGGCCGCGATAGCCACGCTCGGTGACGCCGGGCCCCGGGTCGATGCTGAGCACCGCGAGCCGCCGATGACCGAGCTCCAGCAGGTAGCGGGCCACCTCACCGGCGCCGCCCCGGTCGTCCACCTCGACGCTCGGGGCACCCTCGTGGCGGTCACTGTCGATCAGCACGAACGGGATGCCGCGCCGATCCAATTCGGCCACCTCGCCCCGGTCGACCTCCAGCCCGCAGACGATGAAGCCGTCCACCGCCGCGTACGGGATCGCCTTGATGACCGAGTCCCGCAAGGGCGGGGTGAGCAGCAGCGTGTACCCCTCGCGGTCGCAGACCTGCCCGGCGCCCATCAGGAACCGGGAGTAGTACGGGTTCTCCATCACCTGGGCGAGACGCTGCGGGAACAGCACCCCGATCGAGTTCGTCGTGCCGGCCTGCAGCATCCGCCCCAGCGTGCTCGGCCGATACCCGAGCTCCTCGGCCACGCTCAGGATCCGCTCCCGGGTGGCCGCCGCGATCCGCTGCGGATTGTTGAACGCGAACGACACCGCCGAGCGCGAGACGCCAGCGGCCGCCGCCACATCACTGGACGTGGGCTTCCTCGACCGCATGACCGCTCCCTAGGGTTGGCGACCACCATAACTTTCGGTCACCCCACCCATTGGGTACGGGGTGACCGGCCGTCCTCCGCCGCCGCGAAGCTTTCCCATTACGCCACAGGCTCTCCGCTCACGCATTGTGGTGACCGGGGATCTTCGCCGGGTAGAGGCCGACACCGGGTGGTCTCCGCCGAGAGCCGGCGCGGTTGAGGGCGCGTGGCAGGTTTGGCGGGGGCTGTGCCGGCGCGGGCGTCCAGCGGACCTTGGAGCGATCGGCGCCGGCTCGTGTTGTTGTTTGACGGATCTTGGAGCGATCGGCGCCGGCTCGTGTCGTTGCTTGACGGATCTTGGAGCGATCGGGGCCGGCTGGTTCTCAGCGCGGACAAAATGGACGCTCGGGAGCACTGGCAGCCAGCCGGGAGAGGTGAGCTGGTCGTCAGCGCTGCCGACGAGATGCCGAAACAGCACTGAGCACCAGCCGGACCAGCCGGCTCCCAGTGGCACAGCACTCCCTGCTGGCTATTGAGGCGACTCCGCCACTAACGGGGTATTCGGCTCGTATATACCTCGAGGGCTCGGGATGTCACCTCGCGGCAGCCGGGGAGGCCGGGCTTGATCACATGCGTGAGCTACGGCCGGGCGGAGCCAGCCGTAGGGCGGAGCGGTTATCCGGGCTCGATCACATGTGTGGGCTACGGCCGGGCGGCGCGAGCCGTAGGTCAGAGCGGTTATCCGGCTTGATCACAGGTGTGGGCTACGGCTGGGACGGCGGGTTCCAAGATCGGCAAGGCGGGGGTGCCAGGGTGCGGGATGCCAGCCGCAGGACGCCAGCGGGATCGCCGGGGCACGCGGGGCGCGGGGCACTGAGCACCAGCCGGACCAGCTGGCTCCCAGTGCACAGCGCTGACATTTGCGCGGCTCCCGGGCCGAGGACGGTGTGGTTCGGATGGGGCTGCGGTCCGTGCGGACGGCCGCGGGAGGCTTTCAGGCGGCGCTGACCGGCACCTTCACGACGGCGTCGAACAGGTAACCGAGGGTGTTGTGGACCGCCACGTCCGGCTGGGTGTTGCCGCGTACGTCGGTGGCCCGCGCCAGCAGCTCGTGCGCCCCCGCCGCCGGTGTCCACGCCAGCTCCCACCGCTGCCACACCTGCCCCGGCGACGCGCCGTAGAACCGCGCCCGCTTCCACGTCGCCCCGCCGTCGGTGCTCACCTCGACCTTGCGGATCGGGCCGTGCGCCGACCACGACCGGCCGGTCAGCACGGTTCGCTTGCCGGCCTCGAAGACCGTGCCCGCGTCCAGCTCGAACGCGCTCTTGACGACCTGCCCGTCGAACGGCTGGCCCTCCACCGGGTACGCCGACCCGAACAGCCGGTAGAACTGCGTGTTCCACGGTGAGAACAGCGGCTCCGCCGACACCTCGATGCTGCCCACCCACTTGATCGACGCGATGCCGATCCAGCCGGGTACGACGACCCGCACCGGGTACCCATGGTCGGGCGGCAGCGGAACGCCGTTCATCTCGTAGGCCAGGATCACGTCGTCGAGGGCCTTCTCGATCGGGAACGGCCGGCGCACCGGTCCGAGGTCCACCCCGCCGCTGACGAAGTTCGCGTCGAGGCCGACCGGCTGCACGTCGACGGCGTGCCGGCTGAGCCCGGCGCGGCGCAGCACTGTCGACAGCTTGACCCCGCGCCACTTCGCCACGCCGACGGCGCCGAGCGTCCACGCCGTACCGGAAACGGTTTGTCCTTGTTGTGAGGTGAAGTAGCTGCGGCCGTTGCCGGCGCACTCGACGGCTGCCGCGACGGTCACGGACGGCAACCGGCGAAGGTCGTCGAGGCTGAACCGCACCGGCCCGTCGCGCAGCCCGGAACCGAACAGCGACAGGCTCCACGACGCACCGTCGATCACCGGCGTCGACGTGTGGTTGCGCACGAAGAACCTGTCGACGGGCACGTAGTAGCCGACGTCCTTCAGCGCCGCCCAGCGGGTCTCCGCGTTCGTGCCGAGCGCCCGGAACAGTTCCGGCGGCAGCGGCTTGACGATCGGGGTGGCTGCCGCGGCAGCGGAGGAGCCGGCTGCGGCAGCGGAGGAGCCGGCCGCGGCGGGGGAGGAGCCGGCCGCGGCGAGGGCCGTGCCGGCGCCGGCCGCGGCGGTGAGGCGCAGCAGGTCACGCCGGGAGAAGCCGCGTGCCCGGCCGGCCACGAAATCCTGCAGACGACGCTCGTCGTATTCAACCTCGTTCATGTCCGGGGATCCTATCGATTAGATAGGACTTGTGGGTAGCCTGATGCGCATGGACTTCCACTGGTTTCTGCCCACCAACGGCGACTCCCGGGACATCGTCGGCGGCGGCCACGGTGTGCCGGTCGGCGCGGCCGGCGGGGTGCGCCCGCTGACCATCGGTTACCTCGGGCAGATCGCGCGCAGCGCCGAGCAGCTCGGCTTCGTCGGCGCGCTCACCCCCACCGGCGCCTGGTGCGAGGACGCCTGGCTGACCACGGCGATGCTCACCGAGGTCACCGAGCGGCTCAAGTTCCTCGTCGCGTTCCGGCCCGGCCTCGTCTCGCCGACCCTGGCGGCGCAGATGGCGTCGACGTTCCAGCGGCTCTCCGGCGGGCGGCTGCTGCTCAACGTGGTCACCGGCGGCGAATCGCACGAGCAGCGGCAGTTCGGCGACTTCCTGGACAAGGACGCCCGCTACGCGCGCACCGGCGAATTCCTGAGCATCATCAACCGGCTGCTGCGCGGCGAGACGGTCACGCACGAGGGCGAGCACCTGCGGGTCGAGAACGCCGTCCTGTCGCGCGTTCCGGAGACGCGTCCCGCCATCTACTTCGGCGGATCGTCCCAGGCCGCCGGGCCGGTCGCGGCCGAGCACGCCGACGTCTATCTGACCTGGGGCGAGCCGCCGGCGAAGGTGGCCGAGAAGCTGGCCTGGATCCGCACCCTCAAGCCGGACATGCGATGCGGGATCCGGCTGCACGTGATCACGCGGGACACGGCCGAGGAGGCCTGGGCCGAGGCGGCGCGGCTGCTGCGGAACGTCTCGGAGGAGGACATCGCTGCGGTTCAGGCAGGCCTGAACCGCAGCGAGTCGGTCGGCCAGCGCCGGATGCTGGAACTGCACGGCGGCAATCGCGACGGCCTGGTCGTCTCGCCGAATCTCTGGGCCGGTGTCGGCCTGGTCCGTGGTGGCGCCGGAACCGCTCTGGTCGGCAGCCACACCGAGGTCGCCGACCGGATCGAGGAGTACGCGGCGCTCGGCATCGGCGAGTTCATCCTGTCCGGTTACCCGCACCTGGAGGAGGCGTACTGGTTCGGCGAGGGCGTGCTGCCCGAACTGCGGCGGCGGGGACTGTGGAGCCACCCGGCCGGGGACCGGGGCACCTCCACCAGCGCCATCCCGTTCGCCGGGGTGCCCATCCAGTCCCCGTCATGAGAGAGCGGCCCGGACGCCGTACGCGTCCGGGCCGCTCTCGTTCCGCTCAGTTGTCGGCGTGCTCGCCGACCTTGGCGCGATCCTTCGAGTCCCAGTCATGCCGGGGCCGGTGCGGCTCGTCGTTCCCGCTTTCCGGACCCTCCACGGACCGGGCGTGCGGCCGGCCGGGCCACCAGAACTTGTCACCGGTGAGCGTCGCCAGGGCCGGCACCAGCACGGTCCGCACCAGCAGCGTGTCCAGCAGGACGCCGATGCCGACGATGATGCCGATCTGGGTGAGCGTGACGACCGGCAGCACACCGAGCACCGCGAAGACCGCCGCGAGCAGGATGCCCGCGCTGGTGATCACCGCACCGGTCACGGCGAGGGCGTGCACCATGCCGTCCCGGGTGCCGCGCGTCGCCGTCTCCTCCTTGGCCCGGGTGACCAGGAAGATGTTGTAGTCGACGCCGAGCGCCACCAGGAACAGGAACGCGAACAGCGGCACCGAGTTGTCCAGCGCCGGGTAGTCGAGCACGTGCCGGAACAGCCACGAGCCGGCGCCCAGCGACGCCAGGAAGCTGAGCACCACGGTCGCCATCAGCAGCACCGGGGCGACGAGCGCCCGCAGCAGCAGCACCAGCACCAGGAACACCACGCCCAGGATCACCGGGACGATCGTCCTCAGGTCGTGGCGGGCGGCGTCACGGGTGTCCAGCGCGGTCGCCACGGTCCCGCCGACGAGCGCTTCGCCGTCGAGGTTCTCCCGCAGGTCACGGATGGTCTGGAACGCCTCGGCGGTGTCCGGCGCCGCCTGCAGGACGGCGCTGATGCTGGCCAGTTCGGCGTTCTGCTCGGCGACCCGGGCCTGCACCACGCCCGGCGTCTCGGAGACGGTCTTCAGCACCTGCTCGGCCTTGGCCGGTTCGGTGAGCACCGTCGCCGGACCGGCGGCGCCGGCCGGGAAGTACTTGCTGAGCGTCTCCAGGCCCTGCACCGACTCGGCCTCGACCCGGAACTGCTCGGTCTGCGACAGGCCCACCTTCGTGCCGAGCGCGCCGAGGGAGAGGACGCCCAGGATGACGATCGAGAAGGCGGTGACCGCGACCGGCCGCTTCACCACGGCCCGGCCGACCTTGCCCCAGAAGCCGCGCTCGCTCTCCGCGCCGGCCCGCCCGACCCGCGGGATGAACGGCCAGAACAGCTTGCGGCCGCAGATCACCAGCGCGGCCGGCAGCACGACCAGGGCGAACAGCGCGGCGATCGCCACACCGACGGCCGCTGTCACGCCGAGCGCCGCGTTGCTCTTGAGGCTCGCCAGCAGCAGCGTGAGCAGGGCCAGGAAGACGGTGCCGGAGCTGGCCAGGATCGCCGGCCCGGCGCCGCGCAGCGCCTTGCGCATGGCCTCGAAGCGGTCCTCGTGCTGGTGCAGCTCCTCGCGGTACCGCGAGATCAGCAGCAGCGCGTAGTTCGTGCCGGCGCCGAACACCAGCACTGTCACGATGCCCGTGGTGGAGCCGTTGATCGCCAGGTCGGTGTGCTGCGAGAAGAGCGCGATGGCCTTCGCCGCGAGCTGGTCGGCGAAGCCGACCACGAACAGCGGCACGATCCAGAGGATCGGGCTGCGGTACGTGATGAGCAGCAGGATCGTCACCACGACCACGGTGACGATCAGCAGGCGGGTGTTGGCGCCGCTGAAGCTGTCCGACAGGTCGGCGCTGAACCCGGCGCCGCCGGTGACCTGCGCGGTGACTCCGGCGGGGAGCCCGGCCGTGGCCCTGTCCCGCAGCTCCTGGACGGCGGTGATGGTCTCGTCCGCGTTGCCGGTGGCGGCCAGCGGAATCGTGATGATCGCGGCCTTCCGGTCCTCGGACAGGATCGGCTGGCCCAGCTCCTTGACCGTGGACAGGTCGGCGTCGGTGAGCGCCTCCCCACCCTTGGCGATCACGATCAGGGCCGGGTTCGTCCGACCGGACGGCAGTTCCTTCTGTAGCTGCGCGACCTTGGTCGACTCGGCGGAGGACGGCAGCGACGAGGTGGGGTCGTTGTCCGTGGTCGTCGAGCCGGCGAAGGCGAGAATCGCCCCGCCGATGACGAGGGCCAGCAACAGCGTTGCCCATGCCCTTCTCATGAAACCTCCAAGACTGAGAATCTTTACAATCGAGATTGTTCACGACAGACCGCGGATCTGCAACACTTACCCCCGTGGAGGTATCTGAGACCGCCGAACGCCAGCGGTTACGCAGGGCGCTTGTCGACCTGCTGAACACGTACAGCAGTGAGGCACAGCACATCGGGCACGCGTTCGCCAACCGCAACCATCTGCACGCCACCGACATGCACGCGCTGCTGGCCGTGATGCACGCCGAGCGTCACGGGACCCCGCTCACCCCGGGCAAGCTGGGGGAGGCGATCGGTCTGACCTCGGGCGCCACGACGGCTCTGATCGACCGGCTGGAGAAAGGCGGGCATCTGCGCCGGACCCGGGAGAGCACCGACCGGCGCGTCGTGCACCTGCGTTATGGCGACGCGGGGATGTCGCTGGCGATGGCGTTCTTCACACCGCTGCGCCCGCACACCGACGCCGTGATGGACCAGTTCAACGTCGACGAACTGCAGACCATCGAGAAATTCCTGAACGGGATGACGAGCGCCCTGGTGGAGTACCGGGACGAGCTCAGGAAACGCTGACCGCCCGCCCGGTCACCGGGCGAGCGTCGCGTACCGGCCGCCCTGATCGAGCAGCGACTCGTGGGTGCCGGACTCCAGGATCCGGCCGTGGTCGATCACCGCGATCTGGTCCGCGTCGCGGACCGTGGACAGCCGGTGCGCGATGGTCACCGTGGTCCGGCCCACCGACAGCGCGTCGAACGCCCGCTGGACGGCCCGTTCCGTCTCGGTGTCGAGGGCGCTCGTCGCCTCGTCCAGGACCAGGATCCGCGGATCCCGCAGCAGGGTCCGGGCGATCGCGATCCGCTGTTTCTCGCCACCGGAGAAGCGGTGTCCGCGTGACCCGACCATCGTGTCGTAGCCGTCCGGCAGCGCCGCGATCAGATCGTGGATCTGGGCCGCCCGGGCAGCCGCGACGATCTCCTGGTCGGTGGCGTCCGGTTTCGCGTAGCGCAGGTTCTCCCGGATGGTGGTGTGCAGCAGGTAGGTCTCCTGGCTGACGACGCCGACGATGCTCGCCAGGTCCGTCAGGGACAGATCGCGCACGTCCACGCCGTCGATCGTCACGCGACCCGACGTCGGGTCGTGGAGACGGGCGATCAGCGACGCGATCGTGCTCTTCCCCGATCCGGTCTCGCCGACGAGCGCCAATGACGAGCCCGCCGGGACGTCCAGGCTCACTCCGGCCAGGGCGGCTGTCTCGCTGTCCCCGTACACGAATGTGACGTCCTCGAAGCGCAAGTGGCCCCGCACCTGCTCGAGCCGCACGGGCCTCGCCGGTTCCCGCACCTCGACCGGCAGGTCGAGATATTCGAAGATGCGCTGGAAGAGCGCGAGCGAGGAGGTCAGCGTGACGCCGACGTCGAGCAGGCTCATCAGCGGCCGGAACAGACCGGCCTGGAGCCCGGTGAAGGCGACCAGGGTCCCGATGCTCATCGTGCTGAACGGCAGTCCCGCCGCGAGGTAGATGGCCGCCGGAATGGCCGCGAAGACGATGTTCATGGTCGCCATCCGCCAGCGCCCGGCCAGCTCGGAGCGGAGCTCCAGGTCGATCAGCCGGTGCGACGACTCGGTGAAGCGCGCGATCTGCGCGTCGCCGGCGCCCATCGTCTTGCTCAGCTGAATGCCGCTGATCGACAGGCCCTCGTCGATGATGACGTTGAGTTCGGCCAGTTCGCGCTGCCGCTGCGCGGTGATGGCCTGCCGCATCCGCGCGACACGCCTGGTCCAGTAGATCGCCGGCGGCAGCGCCACCAGCGAGACCAGGGTCAGCTGCCAGGACAGGGCGGCCATCGCGACGAGCGTGGCGATGACGGTGGTGGTGTTCGACGCGATCGAACTGGCGGTGGACGTGACCACCTGCTGCATGCCGCCGATGTCGTTGGTGATCCGGGATTGCACCTCGCCGGTGCGGGTGCGGGTGAAGAAGGCGACCGACTGCCGCTGCAGATGGGCGAAGACGTCGGTGCGCAGCCGATGCATGACACGCTGGCCGACTCGCGTGGAGATCCACGTCTGCACCACGCCGAGCGCGGACGTGGCGGCGGCGACCGCGACCATTCCGGCGACCAGCCAGACCAGCAGGGTGAGATTGCCGTCCGGCAGCGCGACGTCGATGACCTCACGCAGCAGGAAGGGGGACACCATCGCGAGAACCGACGAGATCACGATGACGCCGACAACGACGGCGAGCTGCCGCCGGTGCCCGATGAACAACGCGCCGATCCGGCGCAGGGAGACGGCGCGTGCTTGGGCCTTCTCCGCGGGGGTCACGGTCCGTGCCGCGCCCCGCCCTGGGCGTTCCGCCAAATTCGTTTCCTTCCGAGTCGATATCCTGAGGTTACCTCAACGTGAGGGTACAACCGCAACCGCTGCTACCTTGTTCCCGTGGATGACGGTCAGGACGAGAGCCTGTTCGAGGTGTTCTGGGCGGTCGCCCGGCGCCTGCGGCACGGGACCCGGGTGGCGCTGGAGCCGTGGAACGTCACCCCGTCGCAGTCCCGCGCGATAGCCGTCCTGGCCCGGCACGGCGAGATGCGGCTCAGCGCTCTCGCCGAGCACCTGCGGATCGCACCCCGCTCCGCCACCGAGGTCGTGGACGACCTGCAACAACACGGTCTTGTGTCGCGGAGCCCGGACCCGGCCGACCGGCGCGCGACGCTCGTCACGCTCACCGGCCAGGGCGTCGCCACGGCCACCGCGATCCACGCGGCGCGGGCCGAGGAGGGCGAGCGCCTCTTCGCCGCGCTGAACCCCGAGGACCGCGCCCATTTGTCGCGCATTCTGCGGATCCTCCGGGGCTGAGCGCGTTCGGCGGCATCGCCACGACGGCTGCCAACCTTTACTCTCGACGGTGACCGGAACGCCGCGCTGTGTGACTGCGTGCGAGCGGCGTCAACTGGCCTCCGGAGGCGCGATGAACGACGCCACTCTCGATCCGCGGCTACGGGGCAGCTTGCCCGATATCGCGTACGACCAGCTGGAGCTCTGGCTCCGCAACAGGCGTTTCCGGCTTCGGCTGGAGGATCCGCTGACGACCGGATTCACCGACGCCGTCGTTGCCGTCGTGGCGGTGCGGACCGGGAGCGGCGACCACCGGCTGGTCATGAAGTACCTGCGGCCCAGCGAGCGGACCCGAGCCGACTTCGGAACGCTGATGGACGCGGTGACCTACGCCCCGCGGCCGTTCCGCGACCACCTCGTCCGGCCCTGGCCGGAAGGCCCGGTCACGGTGGAGAAGGACTCCATCATCATGTTCATGGAGTACGCGGCAGTCGACGGCCGATCGCTCGAGCCGCTCCGGGTGCTCCTCAACGACGACCGGCTCGGCAAGGCGTGCGCCACAGTGGTCAAGCATCTCGTCCGCGACTGGAACCGAGCGGCGGACCGGCAGGCCGAGGAGATGCCCGCCGACGACATGCTCACCGGTCTGGCGGAACGGACCTGCCGTCCCCGAGGCGCGCTCTACACCTGGCTCAAACAGAACTGGCCCGAACTGCTGAAACCCTCGTGCGCTCAGCTGCCGGGCGGCGCGGGCCTGCCCAATCCGGTGCACCTCGTGATGCGGGGCGGCGATCTGGCCGCCCGGCCGATGATCGCTTTCCGCGGACACTGCCACGGCGACCTGCACGGTGAGAACATCCTGATGCCGTCCGCCGGCGGTGGATTACGGGCTCGCGACTTCCGGCTGATCGACATGTCCACCTATCGGCCGGACGGCTTCGTCGCCTACGACCCGGCGTACCTGCTGTGCTCGATCCTGGCGCGGCGCGGGGCCGACCTGCCCGACGACAGCGCCCCGCTGGTCGACCTGGTGCTGGGTCGCCGAGGCGCCGGCACAGGTGCCTTTCCGCCGGAAGTGAGCGACGCGGCCCGGCGGATCGCCCGTACCTGCAAGAAGTTGATCTGCGTGAACGGCTGGACGGAGGCGCAGTGGACTCCGAACTTCCTGCTGTCGCTGACCGCAGCCGCTCTGATCTTCGCGGGGCGGCCCGACATCAGGTCGCGATGGTTTCTCACCTTCGCGGCGCGGACGGCTCAGGAGGCGCTGAACCTGCTCCCGCCTCGGCCGGTGCGGGCGGACCATCGCCGGCCCTCGTGGTCACGGCTGATCACCGATCCGCCCGCCGGCGTCCTGGTGCTGGCCGGCTCCGAGGGAATCGGGAAGTCCCACGCGATCCGCAGCGCGATGGACTCCCTGGCCGAGCGGGCCGGCGCCGACCTGGTCGTCCCGCGCCCGATCGACATCCATCTGGGTTCCGCCTTCGGCGCCGCCGACCTGGTCGCCGAACTTCAGCGCGCGCTCGGCGAGACGCCGGCGCCCGTCACCGGTGGCGGTCCGAGACGGCCGAACGACCTGCTGCTCGGCCGGCTGGATCCACTGCTGGCCCGCGCCGCGGGGCGGCGTGTCGTCATCGCGATCGACTCGGCTGATCGACTGATCGATCCGACTCGGACGATCCGCGATGCGAACCTCGGTGACGTCCTGCACCAGTTCACCTCGTCCGACAACCGCACGGTCTCGGTGGTGCTCGTCGGCCGGGAGGCACCCGAGCCGGCGCACAACCCGTGGGTCGACGAGTTCGCCATCGAGTCGTTCGAGTCGGAGTTCGACGCCGCCCAGCTGAGGGACTTCCTCCGGCGGCTCGACCGGAACGAGGTCCATCGCCTGTCCGGCGTCGAGGAGAACACGTGGGGGTTGTTCCGGGACCGTATCCATGGCAATCCGCGTGCCGCCGAACTCGCCTTCGCGCTGCTGGACAGTGCCGAGACCGAGTTCGCCGATCTGGCGCGGATAGCCGGGCACCTGGACGGGGTGGCGCCGGACCGGGTCATCGACGTTCTTCATGACGCGGTCCTCCGGCATCTGGACGAGGGGCCGCGCGCGGTGTTGCGGGCGCTGGCGATCTATCGGATCCCGGTGGACGCCGCGGCCGTGCACGCGGTCCTGGGGCCGGGTAGCTCGGTCACCGCCATCCGGAGGACGCTGCTGGGACTCGCCGGCCGCGGCTTGATCCGCAAGCTCGGCTCGGAGCGTTTCTACCTCCAGCCGCCGGACGACCGGCGGGTGCTGCCGCAGCAGGGTTTCGCCCAGCTTCGCCGTGACCTCGGCAGACGCGCCTGTGCCCATCTGGCCGGCCGGCGGCCCGACCCGATCCGGCGCCTTCCCGACCTGTGGGCGGACCGCGCGCGTGTCGACATCCTGCTCGACGGCGGGGAGTTCGACCAGGCCGCCACGCTCATGGACGAGATCGAGCGGAAGTACTTGCTGGGCTGGGGATACGGCTGGCTTCTCACCGATCAGCGCGTGCGGCTCCGCGCCCACCTGACCGGCGTGCCGAAGCTGCGGAATCTGAACTGGCTCGCCCAGGAGTACCAGGAGTTGCGCCGTTTCGACGAAGCGCAGGAACACTTCACGGAGGCCCTCGCCCTGGCCACCGGGCCCTACGACGTGCGGAACCGCGGAAAGCTCCTCAACAATCTGGCGGGCGTCCATTTCCAGCGGGCCGGATGCGGTGACACCGACGACGCCATCACGAGATATGACCAAGCCCTGTCGCTCGCCCGGCTGCGTGGCCGGGCGAGGGACGAGATCGCGCCGCTGGAAGGGCTGGCCGATTGTGCTCGCCGCCGTGGCGACTTCTCCGCCGCGAAGGAGCATCTCGAACGGGCGCTGGACCTGGCCGGTGGCCCCGGCAGGAGGACCGGCCAGGTCCACGGGCTCCTGCTCAAGCTTGCCCGCCGCCACGTGGAATGCGGAGAGTACGACGTGGCGGACCGCCGGCTCCGGCAGATCGCGGCGACCGGCGCCGAACCCGGCAACCCGGCGACGGCCTGCCATCTCTACGACATCGACGCCGACCGGCTGCTCGCGGTGAACCGGAGCGACATGGCGCTGCTGCAAGCGCGCCGCGCCGCGAACCTGGCGGTCGACATCGGCGATCCGCGCGTCTTCGTGCAGGCCCGGACGACGATGGCCGCGATCTATGTGGCCGAGCTGAACTTCGCCGAGGCGCGGCATCACATCGACGTGGCCGCCCGGCGCCGGCACCCCGGGCACTCCCTGGCGGTGCTCGGCATCCAGGCGCTGGCGCTGAGCCGCCAGGGAGCGGCGGAATCGGCGGACGTCTTCCGGGAGCTGCGCACCGAGGCCTTCACCCGGCGTGACATCGACAGGGCCGATTTCGGCGCGTGGGACCTCGAAGGCTTCGCCATCTGCGGCCTGCACATGAACGGCGGTGCGGACCTCACCGAGGCGCTGACCGCGTTCGGTCATGCCCGCGACATCTGCCGGCCGGCCGGGCTCATCGACCGGCTCGCTCGGCTGCTGACCAGCCTCGATGCGGGAACCGGCCGGCTCGCCCCCGCGATCGCCGCCGCCAGGGGGGAGACCGGCAGCTGATCACCCGCGCAGCCATCCTCGGTCGTGCGCCCGGATCAGCGCCTCCGTCCGGGTGCGTACGCCGATGCGCTCGTACAGGCCGTGCAGCAGCCGGAACATCGCCCGCTCCGAATAGCCGGCCTCGGTGGCGAGGGCGGCCACCGTCGATCCGCCGGCCAGCCGGCGCAGCCAGCCGATCTGTTCCGGGGGAGGCCGGTCCCGGTCGTCCGCCTCGTCCGCGCCGAGTGCCAGCAACCGCAGCGCGTCCAGCGGTAGTGTCGCGTCGCCGGTGGAGAGCCCGGAGATGACGCGCAACAGCGCTTCCGGTGCGATCGCCCGGCCGATGACCGAGGCGGCTCCGGCGCGGACGGCCTCGGCGCCGCTGTGGCCGCCGGGCGATGGCAGGACCGCGACGACCGCGGTCTGCTGACCGATCGCCACGAGCCGGCCGAGCAGTGCCCAGTCGGCCTCGGCGCCGACGGTGAGCAGGACTGCCGTACCCGGATGGCGCCGTGCCCAGCCGAGCGCGTCGGCCGGGGTGTCCACCTCGTGTCCCGCGGCGGCGAGCACTGCCGCGACGCCGTGGCGGTACAGCGGAAGAGGATCGACGACAGCTACCCGCACGTCCCGATCATCGACGGTGTTCGCTGTGCCGGGAAGCAGGGACGCGGTGTGTTGACCGCCGGCACCGAACCTGGCGTCAGGGTGACGCCATTCCCTGCACTGAGCGTCATTCGGTGATCACTGTGCGCGCAACTCGACCTGGACCTGCCAGAGCTGTCACTCCTAGCCTCAGCAGCAGCCGGGCGACGCATTCATCGAACGGGGGGAACCATGCTGTACGACGACGACCGCGGGGGATCACCGTTCGAGCCGCTCGACAACAGACAGTGGGAGCCGCCACTGGTGAATCACGACCTGCTGGGGGGATTCGACGGGCCGGAGCGAATCCTCATCGCTCTCAGCGGCGATGCGGCGGAGTACGCCTTCACGGACGACAAGGTATTCGAGGTGACCGGCATGCCGTGGACCAGGGAGGGCTTCGACGCCGTCGTCCACGAGCTGGCCGCGGCGGGCCTCGTCGCTGTCGAGGACGACGACGAGGAGCGGTGGCTGACGATCACGGACCTGGGCGAGGACCGGGCCGAGGCCTTGATCGAATCGACGCCCTACTACGGGGAGATGTACCCCGAGCTGTGAGAACCAGCCCGGGCTCTCCGGGGGTCCATCAGGTCAACGGCGAACCGGCGACAGGCCGGGCGAGGCGCGCCACCAGAGCGAACATCCCCGCCGCACACAGCAACGTCAGATACAAACCATCGGGAACCGTCACCAGCCCCATCAGATCGAGCGCCCCCACGCCCAGGAGCGCCGTGAAGAACCACACGAACGACACCCGCATCACATAGGCGAAGGCATCCCGCGCGGCCCCGGCCCGCCGGCCGCCCTGGTCACCCGGACGCACCCGCAACGACTCCGCGAACGCATCAGCCGCCTCCGCCAGAGTGGGCGCGTCGGCAACCCCGCGCATGGCACTCTCGAACCGGGCCGAAGCGGCCCGGGCCCCGGCATGCTCCGGCTCCAAGGTCAACGCCCGCCCCACGGCCTCGCGCGCGGTCAGCGGACGACCCGCCGCGAACAGCGCGAGCCCATAGGTCACGTGCAGGTCCGCGTCATACCCGGCCAGCTCCACGGCGACCTGCAGATTCGCCACCGCGTCCGCGACCCGGCCGTCAGCCAGCTGCGCCGTACCGAGCAGGTTGTGCAACCGCGGATTCCCCGGATCCTGCTGGCACGCCGACACCGCCGTCGCGATGGCCTCCGCGTGCTCACCGGCCGCGGTGCAGGATCGGCTGATCCAGTACAGCGACTCCGTGCCGTCCGGGTCCTGCTGCCACGCCGCCCACGCGGCCCGCATCGCCCCCCGCGCGTCGCCGAGATCCAGCCGCGCCCGGGCCATCCGGTGCCAGGCCGCGACGTCCTCCGGCTCCCGCCCGACATGGGGCGCGAGCAGATCCACGACGTCACCGGCCCGTCCGCGGGCAAGCAGAATGTCGGCCTCGTCGAGGATCGAGGGTCCGGCGGGCGGGTCGAGAAGCGGCTGCTGCGTCACGCCGCCCTATTCGGCCGCGACACCTGCGACTTACGGGTCAGCCGCGTTGCACTCCGGTTTTATCGGGTACGCCGCGTCCCCGTCCCCAACCGCACTCCCACCAGTCCCCGAGTCTCCCGGCACTGACGAACGCGGTCCGGCGCGACCCGCCGCCGGCCCCGGCGTGTGGAGTTCGGGTGCGGTCCGCACCTCAGTTCCCCACGCAGGTGGTGTCGCCGCCGTGCGTGTGGAGTTGGGGTGCGGTCCGCGCCTCAGTTCCCCACGCGGGTCGTGTCGCCGCCGTGCGTGTGGAGTTGGGGTGCGGTCCCCGCCTCAGTTCCCCACGCGGGTCGTGTCGCCGCCGTGCGTGTGGAGTTG
>NZ_JBEZZR010000050.1:23889-56579 GCF_040639325.1 Actinoplanes sp. NPDC023936
TGGGGTGCGATTCGCGCCTCAGTTCCCCACGCGGGTGGTGTCGCCGCCGTGCGTGTGGAGTTGGGGTGCGATTCGCGCCTCAGTTCCCCACGCGGGTGGTGTCGCCGCCGTGCGTGTGGAGTTGGGGTGCGATTCGCGCCTCAGTTCCCCACGCGGGTCGTGTCGCCGCCGTGCGTGTGGAGTTGGGGTGCGATTCGCACCTCAGTTCCCCACGCAGACCGTGATGTCGCCGAGCGTGTGGCGTTCGGGTCAGTGCCCGAAAGCGCCCGCCGATCAGGGCGATGAGCGCACGCGGAACCCGGTCGCGTGCGCCGGCCGCCCCTGCGAACAATGCCACCCAGCTAAAGTGGATCTTGGAGTCGGTGCTGGTGAGCGGCGAGTCCGGGGTGATGCGGCCGTCCGACAACCCCGGATCGTCACCTGGTGTGCCGGCATCCGGGGTAAAGCCGGCGCTTTCCGGAAAGCCGCGGACGTGGGAGGCCCCGCAGAATGCCGCACACCCCGTAGCGCTCCCCGTCGACAGTCACCCATCGTGACGCGGGCTGGGCTCGGCGAGGCCGCCCGGCCGCAGACCCGGCGATCCCTTCACCCAGTGGGCGGAACTGCGGACCACCTGGCGGACGAGACGCCCCCGGGTGGACCGGTCAACCCGTGCCAACGACGACCTGCGCCAACGACGACCTGCGCCGACGACGACCTGCGACAGCGGGACGAGCCGACTGGACTCCACCCCGGCGAGCATCATCCCGCAGGCCCGGTTCTCGCGGGCGGGCGGCGATGACGCGTACCCAATGATGGTTCAGCTCCACCCCCGGACGCGATGCACGCGCGCCGTTTTCGGATAGCTGCCGGACGGCGGCCCGATCTCGAACAGATCGATGAGTAGGAACAGCGGATACCCCGGCGATTGTGGGAGCCGGCGGATGACGCGGCCCTCGCAGCCGATGACCGTCCCGTCGGGTCCCCAGACAGCGGTCCACGTGTGCGGCGTGGCCGCCGAGAACGGAACCGTCACCTCGGCCATATCGGTGGTCAGCCGGTCGTCGGAATGCGCTTTGATCCCGCTGCGGGCGACCGTGGCATGCGCCGAGACGGCCGACGCGTCGATTTCGAAAAGGCAGATCTCCCCGGAGTCACGGGTCGACAGGTGTTCCGTTCCGACCAGCCACGCGGCGAGCATGCAGTTCTCGTCGAGGCTTGCGGAAACCGTCACGTCGACCCGGCCGGCGGACGGCGCCCAGAGCAGTTCCGTCGCCGTGGCGGTGCGAATCCCCAATCCGTCCGGTCGATGCCGATGCGTGCCCGCGTGGTTGCCGGTCTGGATGTTGGAGACCCGCAGTGGCGCGTCCTCCGGTCGCCAATCCGGCTGGTCAGCGTCGATGCGCAGACGCAGGCCATCGGCGTCGAGGTCGTAGCGCGCCCGCGACCGGTCCGGCGTGGTCCAGTGTGGCAGGTAGTGATCGACCCACCGCTCGGAACTCAATGCGGGGCCGCGGAAATCGTCGGCGAAATCGGGTTCCCGAGACGGCGGATTCACTTCGCGAATTTCTCGAAGTGGACGACCTCGTCGAGCGGGCGGCGTTTCGGCTCGGACCAGCGGCCCTTGTTCGGGAATCCGAGCGGGATCAGCGCCATCGTCAGCGCGTCGTCGGGCAGCTCGAGCAGTTTCCGCACATCCTCCTCGTGGCTGATGTGCAGGGTGGTGAGCGTGGCGCCGATGCCGTAGGCGCGGGCCGCGAGAATGAGGTGCTGAACAGCGCCGTAGATCGAGGATCCGAGCCGCGGGTTCGTGGATTTCCCGGCGCCCAGAAGGACCGGGAAAATCCACACCGGAGCCTCCTCGATGTGGTTGGCCAGGTGCTCGGCGGCGAGGAAGCTCGCTTTGCTCATCGGGCCGCCGTCCGGCGCGTTGAGGATCTCGTCGCGCCGGGACCCGTAATGGCGCTGCCAGCCCTCCCGGTACCAGCCGGCGATCCGCTGCTTCGTCGCCGGTTCCCGCACCACGATCCAGCTCCAGAACTGCCCGTTGCCGGCGGACGGCCCGCGGATCGCGGCGTCCAGGATCGCGCGGATCACGGTGTCCGGGATGGGCTCGGTCGAGAGGAACCGGCGGGCCGGCGTGGAGTGCAGCGCCGTCAGCAGCGGCAGATCTTCAGGGGTCATGCACGCAGCCTACGTTTTGGTGTGCCGCGCACCACGCGATAGGCGGCGATCCCGGTCAGCCACGCCAGTCCGGCCACGAAGAACGGCGGCCAGAAGAACGCGCCGAACGTGTAGAAGACGACCAGGACCAGGGGAATCCACGTGAGACGCAACGGCCACCAGGGCAGCCACGGAATGATCAGAAAAAGCACCGCAGCGATTACCGTGGATATGCCGTAGTTGACGCACTCGTACACCACGAGTGCGGCCAGGAACAGCCCGGCCGCCGCCCAGCCCACTCGTGGAGCGTCCACCGTTCCGACGGTATCGACGCTCGCGTGATCCGCCCGTCACGTGGGCGATTCGCCCGCGTATCGTCCACTCGGGCGGTATCGCAGCGGGCGATCCGCGTATTCCTCCAGGGCATGCGCGAGCCATCCCGCGGTCCGCGCCACCGCGAAGATCGCTTCCCCGGCGTCCGGCGGCATCCCGTAACTCAAGGTGAGTGCGGCGAGCGCCAGGTCGATGTTGGGCAACACCCCCGATCGGGTACGCATCGTCGCGCCAAGCTGCTCGGCGGTGTCCACGGCCGGCCCGCTCAGCAGGGCGAACAGTGCCGTGGCTCGCGGGTCGCCCTCGGGATAGAGCGGATGGCCGAAGCCCGCGACGGTCCCGCTCGACGTGGCCGCCCGCAGCCGGTGCGAGATCGTGGCAACCGGGTCGATCATCGCGTCCGCGAGCAGCGGATACGCCAGCGCGCTCGCCGCGCCGTGCAGCGGGCCGTCGAGGGCGGCCAGACCGGCGCTGACGACCGCGTACGGGTGGGCCCGGGTGGACGCCGCGATCCGGGCGGCGAGGGTGGACGCCGCGATGTCGTGGTCGGCGAGCAGCACGAGAGCCGCGCTCAGCGCCCGGAGCGACGCCGCGGTCGGCTCCTCCGGGGTCAGCCGGTACCAGAGCGCCTCGGCGAGCGGCACCGGCTCGGCCGGCAGCGCGGCACGGGTCGGCGGCGCGGCACCGGTCGGCAGCGCGGCACGGGCCGGCAAGGCGTGCACCATCGTGGACAGCAGTTGCCGCCCGGTCGCCACGACGGCGGCGGGGGTGGTGTCGAAGCGCAGCGGGTCGGCGGCGGCGACCGCGGCGACCGTGACGCGCAGCCGGTCGGTGAGCCGGGCGCTCTCCGGCAGCGGCTGGGTCGCCCGCCGTGCGAGATCGACCATCTCCCGGTTGATCGGGAACGGCGCGCTGTCGAAGTCCCCGGTCCACAGCAGCGCGGACACGGCTTCGAACTCCTCGGTGGCGGCGAGAACGACGGCGTCGCGCCCCCGGTAGTACAGCTGACCGTCCTTGATCAGCGTGATACCGGTCTGGATGACCGGCGTGGTGGTCCGTTTGCGCGAGGCTTCGAACGCCTCGACGTCCGACCGGGCGAACAGGCTGCCCTTGCCGTCCGCATTGCGGAGGCTGCGCAGCTGACCGCGACTCACGTACGCGTAGATGGTGGCCGGCTTGACGCCGAGCCGCTCAGCGACTTCTTCGGTCGTCAGCAGGGGGTGGGGATGTCTCATAGTCGCAGGTTCTCCCATGTGAGGCCGCCGCTGCCACGCGAATTGGCGGCCTGTGGATAACCCCGGCCGCGGAGCACTGTCAGCCGCTTAGAAGTCTTGTGCAGATCCTCTCATGTTGACTGGATCAACATTGACATCAAGTCGTGTTGATTTCAGATTGAAGTCATGTTGACTGTCAATCCAGGGCTTGCCGGTGTCGTCGCGTTCGACACCGAGATTGCGGAACCGGACCGGGACGGCGGATCGCTGCGGTATCGCGGCGTTGACATCCGCTCGCTCGCCGGTCACGTCTCCTTCGGCGACGTGTGGGGGCTTCTCGTCGACGGTGACCTCGAGCGTCCACTGCCGTCCGCCGACTCGTCGTCAATCCCGGTGAGCACCGGCGACCTTCGTGTTGACGTGCAAGCCGCCGTGTCGATGCTGGCACCGCGCTGGGGCGCCGGCCAGCTGATCGACATCAGTGCTGATCAGGCACGTGACGATCTGGCACGTGCCTCGGCGACCGTCCTGTCGTACGTCGCGCAAGCGGCCCGCGGTGTTGACCGTCCGGTCGTGCCGCAGCATCGTGTCGACGCCGGCCGCAGCGCCACCGAACAGTTCCTGATCCGCTGGCAGGGTGACCCCGACCCGCGTCATGTCACAGCGATCGACAGCTACTGGATCTGTGCGGCCGAGCACGGCATGAACGCCTCCACCTTCACGGCTCGTGTCGTCGCCAGCACCGGCGCCGACGCGCCGGCCTGTCTGTCGGCGGCGATGGCCGCGCTCTCCGGCCCGCTGCACGGCGGCGCGCCGTCACGGGCACTCGGGATGATCGAGGCGGTCGAGTCGGGGATCGACGCGCGCACCTATGTGAAGCGGGTGCTCGACAGTGGGCAGCGACTGATGGGATTCGGTCACGCCATCTACCGTGCTGAGGACCCGCGAGCCCGCATCCTGCGCGACGCGGCCCGTGAACTTGACGCGCCGCGGTACGAGGTGGCCCGCGAACTGGAGATCGCCGCCCTGACTGAGCTGCGTGAACGCAAGCCGGACCGGGTTCTCGAAACCAACGTCGAGTTCTGGGCCGCCGTGATCCTCGACTTCGCGGGTGTCCCCGCGGACATGTTCACGGCGATGTTCACGTGTGCGCGGACGGCCGGTTGGAGCGCGCACATCCTGGAGCAGAAGGCGCTCGCCAAAATCATCCGCCCGTCAGCCGACTACGTCGGGCCGGCCGAACGGGACGCCGATACGGTCCGGGGCTGGCCGGCCGCTCTCGCCCGCAACGGCTCACCTGCCACCGCGGCGTGACGCAAGCCCGGATGCTCACCGTGACGTCGTCGGCGAGCGGCCGTCACGAGCGCGCGGTGCCCGGCGTGTGGGAGCGGCCGTCACGTGCACGCGGTGCCCGGCGTGAGCGAGCGGCCGTCACGAGCACGCGGTGTCCGACGTGAGCGAGCGACCGCACGTGCACACAGTGTCCGACATGACCGTTCTGCCCGCATCTAACACGGGATCATAGCGTTTATCGGGTCAATAGCCGCCGCACACTGCGGCTCGGCGAACGTGAGACGCGGAAGGCGCTTGATGGCTGTCACCCCGCGGGCACTCGGTGACCCGCATCCTTACCCGGACGATGCCACCCAGGTGGTCCCGCGCGCCACGTTCGCGCTGGACGGTTTGCGGTGGGACGCTCCTGACCCCGGCGCGGGGCCGGCGGGGGTGATGGACGCGACCCTTGTCATGCCGCGGCTGGACCGGCCGCAGTGGCGGGCCGTCGAACCGGGGGACCTGGAGCGGGCCGCTCGGCGGCGGCGTAATCGGAAGGTGGCCAGCACCGCCCTCGCTGCCGCCGGGCTGATCGTGGTCGTCTCGACGGCGTTCGCGGTGCTGGGAACGGAACCCGGTGACCCCACGTTCGCCGGGGCGATTCCTACCGTCGTGCCCACCGCGACGACACCCAGCGCGCAGCCTTCGAACCTTGCCCCGCTGCGGACGGCCGGTGCCGGGCCGGTGACGAGCACCCCGGACGGTACGCCTTCGCCTGATCCGGATCAGACGTCCACGACTCCGGGGCACTCGCCGAGCAGTCACGCCGGAGCTCGCCGCTCGACGCAGGCACCGGTGGCCGGTCGCCGGGCGACGCGAGCCACCGTCGCGCCGACGGCGACCATGGACCCGGCCGAGACCGAGGTCAGCATCTCGTCACCGCAGGACGGCGAGACCGTCGGCGAGAGCGTCACGGTCAGCGGCGAGTCGCACGCGCCGGACGGGTACCAGGTGTGGCTGCTGACCCGTTCCGGGCAGAACGGGACGTGGCAGGTGGCGGGTGGGTGCGGGGAAGAGCGGCACTTCGTCTGCGATCCGGTCACTCTGGACAGCGGCGAGGACACCCACCACCTGGCCGTCATCGTCACCGACGACGCGAACGAGCCCAGCGCCAGCCTCGCCCGCGACGAGGTGACAGTGCACCGAACCCCAGGCTGAGAAGCCGACCCGCAAGCCGACAAACCGACCCGCGAGCCCAGCAAGCCCACCCGCGAGCCCGGCAAGCCGACCCGCTACGAGACGGTCACTCTTGCGAGCATGGGGCGGACCAGCTCGGCGAACTCGTCCGGACGCTCGATCTGCGGCATGTGCCCGGTGTTGCCGAACAGGTGGGACTGCGCATGCGGGAACGCGGCGCGGGCGGCAGCCAGGTGCGCGCAGGGCAGGATGACGTCCCGGTCACCCCACATGATCATTGTGGGCCGGGGGTGGGCGGCCACCCGTTCCAGGAGCGCGGTTCGCCAGGGCGCTGCCACGCCCCGGAACCCGCCGAGCGCCTTGGCGACCTCCAGGTAGACCGGGGCGAAATCGGGCTGGCGCGCCACCTTGATCGCCATCTCGATCCGCTCCGGAGTGACGAGCGAGCGGTCGGCGAACAACTGCCGTTCCACCCGGGGAGCGGTTCGCGGGTCGATCCGGGACAGCAGGCGGCGGCCCAGGCCGGGCACGGCGAGCAAGCGCAGCGCGATCGTCACCTCCTTGCC
The DNA here is from genome assembly GCF_040639325.1 of Actinoplanes sp. NPDC023936. Taxonomy (NCBI): domain Bacteria; kingdom Bacillati; phylum Actinomycetota; class Actinomycetes; order Micromonosporales; family Micromonosporaceae; genus Actinoplanes; species Actinoplanes sp. NPDC023936. The sequence continues at coordinate 30,614 of NZ_JBEZZR010000050.1, forward strand.
GAAGCCGGCACTGTTCACCAGGGTCAGCGTCGACACCCGGTCCGGGGCGGACGCCAGCATGGTCATCGAGACCGCGCCGCCGAGCGAGTTGCCCATCAGGTGCACGGATCCGAGCCCGAGCGCGTCGAGGGTCGCCCACACGCCGTCGGCGAGAACCTCCAGGGTGGTCGGTGCGGGCATGCGCTGGGACAGGCCGAAGCCGGGCATGTCCAGGCTGATCACGCGGTACTGGTCGTCGAAACGGTCGTGCTGCAGCGACCAGTCCTCGAGGCTGCGGCCGATGCCGTGCAGCATGACCACGGCAGGGGCGTCGGACGGGCCGGTTTCGTGGAGGCGAATACGCGTACCCCGTACCTCCAAGAATCTCATTGCCGGACCACCGGCCGAGCGGAACCGGGTCGGGAGGCGGACGCGGTGGTCAGCGCGCGCACGATCCGTGCGTGACCGACCGGCAGGAGCCGGGCCAGGATGTCCGGGACCTTCGCGCTCGTGGAGATCAGCAGACGCGCCTGCCGCGACGCGATCGCCCGCAGGATCTGCTCCGCGGCCTTGTCGGGCGGATAGCTGAGCAGCGCGGCGAAGAGCTTGCGATTGGGTTCGATCTCTTTTTCCGGTACGGATACGCCTACCAGCGCGCTCTCGGCGATCCGGGTTCTGATGCCGCCGGGGTGCACGGTCGTCACGCCGATCCCGTTCTCGGCGAGTTCGGCGCGCAGCGACTCGCTGAGGCCGCGCAGGGCGAACTTGCTGGCGCTGTACGCGGACTGGCCGGGCGGCGCGATCAACCCGAACAGCGAAGAGACGTTGACCAGGTGCGATCCCGTGGAGAGCGCGGGCAGCAGGGCGTGGGTGAGCAGCATCGGCGCGCGGAAGTTCACGTTCATGACCGTCTCGAACTGCTCGATCGAGACCTGGTCGAAGCGGCCGCCGAGCGCGATGCCGGCGTTGTTGATCAGCAGGCCGAGCCGCGGATGATCGGCGCGGATGCCGGCGGCCAGGGCCTCCACGGTGGATCGGTCGGCGAGGTCGGCGACGACGGTCCGCACGGTGAGGCCGGGATGGGCGCCGCGGATCCGGCCGGCGACCGGCGTGAGGCGTGCCTCGTCGACGTCGACCAGGACCAGGTCGCTCCCGCGCGCGGCCAGGCCGTAGGCGAGGTGTTCGCCGATGCCGCTGGCGGCGCCGGTGAGCACGGCGGTCTGTCCGGCGAAGCGATAGGGCTTCATGAGGCCACCTTCTCAGGAACGGGCGCGAGGGTGAAGGTCATGTCGCGGGTGACGTCGGCGCGCGGGGTGGCGACGACGTCACGCAGGTAGTTCTGCCGGACGATCCACGGGTCGCGATCGCCCTGCCGGGGGAACTTGTCGAGGGCCCGCTGCACGTACCCGGAGGAGAGGTCGATCAGCGGGCGGCCGCTGCGCGCCGGCGCGGTCGGTGTGGCTGTCGCGTAGCGGTTCCGGGCCATGTGGTCGAGCAGTTTCAGCACGTACCGGTGGGAGAGGTCGGCCCGCAGCGTCCAGGAGGCGTTCGTGTACCCGATGCAGTACGCGAAGTTCGGCACACCGCTGAGCATCAGCCCGCGATAGGCAGCGTGCTGTCCGATGTTGATCGGATCGCCGTCGACCGCGAGCTGGACGCCGCCGACCGGCAGCAGCGACAGGCCGGTCGCCGAGACCACGACGTCGGCCTCCAGGATCGTTCCGGACGTGAGGCGGATGCCCTCCGGCACGAACGTGTCGATGTGGTCGGTCACCACCGACGCCCGGCCCGCCGCGATGACCTTGAACAGGTCACCGGACGGGATCACGCAGAGTCGCTGGTCCCAGGGGTCGTAGCGGGGCTTGAAGTGCTCGTCCACGTACCCCGGGTTCTTCAGATATCGCACCGCCATGCCGCGCAGCACCCGCCGGACCAGCTGCGGCCGCCGTCGTGCGAGCTGGTAGAAGCCCTGCGTGAGCAGGATGTTCTTGGCGCGGGCGACGCTGTTCGCCGCCTTCGGCGGCAGAGCCTTGCGGGCCAGGTCGGCGATCACGTCACGGCCGGGCAGAGCCGTCAGGTACGAGGGGGAGCGCTGCAGCATCGTGACGTGCGCGGCGTCGGCGGACATGGCGGGCACCAGCGTGACAGCGGTGGCCCCGCTGCCGATCACGACGACCCGCTTGCCGGTGTAGTTCAGGTCCTCCGGCCAGAACTGCGGGTGCACGAGTGTTCCCGCGAAGTCCGACAACCCGGGGAAGTCGGGCTGGTAACCCTCGGTGTAGCTGTAGTAGCCGGCACAGCCGTACAGGAAGTTGCAGGTCAGCACGGATCCGTCGGCGGCACGCACGGTCCACCGCGCGTCCGGAGTGGACCAGTCCGCTCGGACGACCCGGGTGTTGAACCGGATGTGCGGGGTGATTCCGGCCTCGGCCGCGGTGTCCTCGATGTAGCGGCGGATCTTCTCCCCGGAGGCGAGGGACTCCGGTTCCGGCCACGGCCGGAAGGAGTAGCTCAGCGTGTACATGTCCGAATCGGATCGCACACCGGGGTAGCGGAACAGATCCCAGGTGCCGCCGATCGCGCCGCGGGCCTCGAGGATCGCGTACGTGTCGCCGGGCCGCTGGTCCTGCAACCGCCAGGCCGCGCCGATCCCGGACAGCCCGGCGCCGATGATCAGGACGTCGAAGTGCTCAGTCATGCGGTCCTCCCGAACCAGGGCGGTGTGCCGGTGCCGGAGATCCGTACCCCGCCCCACGGGTCCGGCTCGCTCAGCTTGACGGGTGTCTCCTTCCGGTTGACAACGATGACGGCCGCCCGCAGGCCGCTGCCCACCCGTTCGCGCAGCACGTCGTCCGGGTTCGTGCGGCCGGCCCAGCGGAACCTGCCCTCGATCGGCTCGAAGCGCGCGGACATCCGAACCTCGACCGTGATCACCCCGTCGTCCAGGCGCAGCGTGGCCGGTCCTCGGTACTCCTCGTCGCTACCAACTGAATCGTCAATGTTGACTGAATCGTCAATGTTGAGCGGACCCGCGGTGTTGACTGGATCGCCGGTGTTGACTGGATCGCCGGTGTTGACTCGATCGTCAATGTTGACTGGGCGGCCGGTGTTGACTGGATTGCCGGTGTTGACTGGAGCGTCAATGTTGACTGGGTCGTCGGTTGTCATTCGGCCTCCGTCCACTGGTGTGCTGCCAGTCCGCCGGGGAGGTCGGCGGCGCGTTGCATGCCGGCGATGCCACCCCACAGGAACGTCGTCAGGTAATCGCAAAGCGCTTCCCGGCTGATCGGCTGCTGCTGTCGCAGCCACCAGTCACCGACCGACTGGACGTAGCCGACCACCCCGTACGCCCAGGGGAGCGCGGCGCCGGAGTCGAGGCCACGGGCCCGCAGCCGGTCGCCGAAGATCCTCGCGAGGCCGCTGGCCACGGTGTCCATCACGTCGGCGACCACGTCCCGGTGCCGGGCGATGTCCGGCTGGTGCACAACGAACCGGTACAGGTTCAGGTCGCCCTCGATCTGCGCCAGGTAGACGTCGATGACCGCGCTGACGATTGCCCGGTCCTCCCGGACGCCGGCCACGGCCGGGACCATCGCCTCCAGGATGATCTCGCCGGCCTGCTGGCCGACCGCGAGCCAGAGCTCCGACTTGTCGGCGAAGTACCGGTAGAGCACCGGCTTGCTGACCCCGGCGTGTGCGGCGATGGCCTCCATGCCGATGTCCGGTCCGTGCAGCCGGATCGCCTCGATGGCCGCGGTGGTCAGCTCGGCCCGGCGCTGCTCGCGATGGTTGTCCCATCGGCCGCGACGGCCATCGCCGCGCTTTGATGAGGTATCGCCACGCTTCGATGGGGGATTGACGGGTGGTGTGGCCGAGTTCATAGTACAAGAAGTAACTGTTACCGCCGGTAACGTCAAGACCCGTCGGAGGGCCCATGACCACCGTGACTCCGCCCGATCGCGACCGCACCGCCACCCGGTTGCTCCGCTCGTCCGCGGAGCACTCCTACGACCCCGAGGTCGAGATCGACTGGGAGGCGCCGTTCGTGCCCGGCAAGTTCTTCGTGCCGCCGCACCGGTCCAGCCTGTACGGGACGGCGCTCTGGGACCGGATGACCGAGGAGCAGCGCATCGAGCTGACCAAGCACGAGGTGGCGAGCATCGCCGGCCTCGGCGTCTGGTTCGAGACGATCCTCATGCAGTTGCTCATCCGCGACTACTTCAAACAGGACCCGACCGCTGCCCACGCGCAGTACGCGCTCACCGAGATCGGCGACGAGTGCCGCCACTCGGTGATGTTCGGCCGGATGATCGCGCGCCTCGGCGCCCCGATCTACCAGCCCGACGGCTTCAACCAGTGGCTCGGCAAGTGGATCGCGCACACCGGCACCGGTCCGCGCATGTTCGCCGCCATCCTGATCGCCGAGGAGATCCTGGACACCCTGCAGCGCGAGGCGATGGCCGACGAGAACGTGCAGCCCCTGGTCCGGATGGTGTCCCGCATTCACGTCGTCGAGGAGGCCCGGCACGTCCGGTACGCCCGGGAGGAGCTCGCCCGCCAGATCCGGCTCGCCGGCAAGGGACGGCTCGCCTTCGACAAGCTGGTGATCGGCCGGGCCGCGTATCTGACCGGCACCCGCCTGGTGGACCCGCGCGTCTACCGAGCCGTCGGCATCGAGCCGGCGGGGGGGCGGCGGGCGGCCCGCGCCAACCCGCATTTCCGGGAGACCATGCGGTGGGCCGGCGAGCGCGTCGTGACGTACCTTAAGGATCTTGATCTGATCGGAGGGCCGGGCGCGGCGCTCTGGCGTGCCTCGGGTCTGCTGCCGCGCTGATCACCAGGCGTCCCGGGGGTCGGTCCCGGGGCAGGAGGGGGCCCGCGGGCTGGGGAGTCGCGGGTCCTTTCTCCGTCTCGCGCATGCCGGGCCTCGTGCGTCCCGGTCTCGTGCGTCCGGGTCTCGTGCGTCCGGGTCTCGCGCATCTCCTATGGGCGAGATATGGTATCGCCCATGAGCAGCATGAGCAGGCGGGCCGGACTCGCATATCACACCCCGACCGGCCTGTTCTGGGTGGCGCTGACCGTGCTTTATGCCGTGATCACCTGGTGGGGCGCGGCGCGGGCGCACATGGCGGTCACCGCTACGGCCGATACGGTGCTGTTTATCGGGGCCGGGCTCTGCTGCTTCGTCGCGGTGATGGACGCCGAGGACGCGTGGAACAACTTCCGCCGGCAGAAGAGGCTGGCCGTGATCTGCGGGCTGCTGCTTACGGTGTCGCTCGCGGCCGGGCTGACCCTCGGCTGGTGGGCGGCCGCTTGACTCCGCCCGTGGTTGCTGTCGAGCGGTCGGCGCTCGCGATCGTCACCGGGTGTGTCGGCATTCGAGGTCAACGCGGCGCTCTGCGGAAGTCTGCGGATGCCCTGGGCCTCGGAGGATTCCGCGAAGCTGCGGTGCTCCGCTGATGTCGGTGACTCGGCGTGACATCGTGCGCTGAAGCGTGGCATCGGTGGTGTTCCGATACGGCTCGGGTCGGATGTGGTCAGTCCTTGGCAGCGGCTGCTCGCCGAGTCGACCACAGATCGCCTGGATCTGCGGCCCGGGCGGCCGGGCGGGCGGGTGGCGGCGGCAACCTGGCGGCCGGGGGAGCGGCACCGTGGTGGGGAGTGATGCGTCACCTGTGGTGAGTATGTCGATGCTTTCGGTCACTGGGGTGATGGAGATCGCTGGGGTGCGGGACGGTTTCCGGCCGGTTGCCGGTGTGCGGGCGACGGATGGCTGATCACCGTGCTACCCCGGTGGCCCGGGAGCGGACGGATGGCCGGTGGGCGGAACCTCGTGAGACGTGTGAGATTGGCGCGACGCCACGCGTGAACGCCACGCGTGAACGCCACGCGTGAACGCCACGCGCGGACGCGACATGTACACGTGACCGGGGAGCAGCTGTGATCGACGAGGCCTTGGTTGCCTACAACGCCGGCCGGGTGGACGGGGCCGCGGGCTACCGGGACCCGCAGATCGCCGAGGACCCCGAGCTGGGTGCCGACTACCGGATCGGGCTGCTCGACGGGCGCATCGCGGCCTTTCACCTGATCGCTGAGGTCCGGCGGATCCTGGGGGTGCGCGGCTCGCTCTTCGAGAATCCCGACGAGTCCTGAACGGGCACCGACGAGTCCTGAACGGCACAGGCGAGTCTGGACGGCATCGACGAGCCCTGAACGGGCACCGGCCAGCCCCGAGTCCGCGACATGATCAAATTCTCACAACCCCCGCTGCCCGGCAAGTGACCGGCCGTTATTCTCGCGGAAACATGACATTGCCGGTCCCGAAATCAGGCCTTAGGACTCTTGCGGCGAGGATCGTTCACGGCGACGAATACGGCACGCGTCGTGACTGCCTCGTCGACGGCGGCACAGGATGGGGACCGGATGACCGAGGGCGCACTGGCCGGCTTCACCGTGGCGGTGACCGCGGAGCGACGCCGGAGCGAGATGGCGGCTCTGCTGGAGCGACGCGGCGCACGTGTGGTGAGCGCACCGGCGATCACCATCATCCCGCTGGTCGACGACGACGCGTTGCGGGCGGCGACCGAGGCGTGCATCGGCCTGGAGCCGCATCTCGTGGTGGCGACGACCGGGTTCGGGTTCCGTGGCTGGCTGGAAGCGGCCGAGGGCTGGGGCCTGGCTGAGCCGCTGCGGGCGGTGATGCGCAACGCCAAGATCATCGCTCGGGGGCCGAAGCCGTGTGGCGCGATCCGGGCGGCCGGGCTCTCCGAGGACTGGGCGGCCAAGACCGAGGCGTCCGAGGAAGTGCTGGAACGGCTGCTCCAGGACGGTGTGGCCGGTCGGCGGATCGTGGTCCAGGAGCACGGCGAGCCGCAGACCGAGTTCGTGAACGCGCTGCGCACCGCCGGCGCGGCAGTGGTCGAGGTGCCGGTCTACCGCTGGGCGATGCCGCCGGACGTGGCGCCGGTGCGCCGGATGGCCGAGCAGGTCGTGGCCGGGCAGATCGACGCCGTCACGTTCACCAGCGCGCCAGCGGTGAAGGCGTTCCTGCAGATCGCGCAGGACGCGAGTGCCGACGTGGGCGCCGCCTTCGCGAGCTCCACGCTGGCCGCCTGCGTCGGCCCGGTCACCGCCGCGCCGCTCGTCGAGCGGGGCATCCCGGTGGTCACCCCGGAGCGGTACCGGCTGGGCGCGCTGATCAAGACGGTCACCGACGAGCTGCCCCGGCGGGCGGTCCGGCTGCGGGTCGCCGGTTCCACCCTCGAGGTACGGGGGCACGCCGTCCTGATCGACGACGCGTTCCACGCCCTGGCGCCGGCCGCGATGGCGATCCTGGTGTCGCTGGCCAAACGGCCCGGTGTCGTGGTGTCGAAGGACCAGCTGGCCGAGGCGCTGCCGCGGGGCAACGACGGGCACGCGGTGGACGTGGCGGTGGCCCGGCTGCGGGCCGCGCTCGGCTCCGGCAAGCACATCGAGACGGTGATCAAGCGCGGTTACCGGCTACGCGTCGACGAAGCAGCCTGACGCCAAAGCGCAGCGCCTGACGCCAAAGCGCAGCGCCTGACGCCAAAGCGCAGCGCCTGACGCCAAGGCGCAACATATCGGAAATATCTGATAACTAGCATCGAGCTCGGCAAGCCCGGCGACGAACCAGCGCCGAGCGGGATCCCAGGCGGCAGGCCGGGACCGTTCGGCAGCTGTGGCCGGGCCGCGGGGGACGGGTAGGAGTGAGTCTCCTGCTTTGCCCACTGCCACTCCGACGGGTTGAACCCGGAGGACCACGGGAGCCTGCGAATCCCCGTACCGAAATGTGCCTGATGCCTTGCCGGGCCGTCCGCATCCGCGCGCAAGGAGAAGTCTCGTGACCGAAACGCTCATCGCCGTCGCGCACGGCACCCGTTCCCCCTCCGGCCGGCGTCAGATCGAGGATCTCGCCCGTGCGGTGGCGCGGCGGCGGCCCGGCCTGGACGTCCGGCTGTGCTACGTCGACGTGCAGGAACCCAAGGTCGCCGACGTGATCCCGACGGTGCGGAACGCGGTCGTCGTGCCGCTTCTGCTCTCCTGCGGATACCACGTGCGGGTGGATATCGCGGAGGCCGTGGCGGGGACGAATTTTCCCGTGGCCGGTCCGCTCGGACCGGATTCGATCCTGCTGGACAGCATGGCGCGCAATCTGCCGGACGCCGATGCGGTGGTGCTTGCGGCGGCCGGGTCGTCGGATCCGCTGTGGCGTGCCGATGTGGAGAACGTCGCGGCGCGGCTGAACGCGGAGATCGGTTACACGTCGGGGAGCGGGCCGCGCGTGGCCGATGTGGTCGCGCGGCTGCGCAGGGACGGGGCGAGGACCGTCAGCGTCGCCGCCTACCTGCTGGCGGACGGTCTTTTCTACCGCTCTCTGCACAGCTCAGGGGCGGATTCGGTGACGCCTCCGCTGTGCCACGACGCGGCCGTCGTCGATCTGATCCTGCGACGCTTCGATCACGCGCGGCTCACAACGCTGGCCGGAGCGTTGTAGGGAATTCCTGACAACAGCGTCACCACAACGCGTCTTCGGGGTTAACGGGCGGCCGAGAAGCTACTTCCCGTAACGGCGGAACAGCCGCGACGGGAAGGACTCAACTCGATGACTCAGCGACTTGTCGTCATCGGCAACGGCATGGCAGGCGCGCGGACGGTCGAGGAGATCCTCGCCCGGAACGGCGACTTCACCGTGACGATGTTCGGTGACGAGCCGTACGGCAACTACAACCGGATCATGCTCTCCAACCTCCTCGCGGGCGTGGAGACCGAGGACGGGATCTTCCTGAACGACCTGGCCTGGTACCAGGAGAACGGGATCACGCTGAACGCCGGCGTGAAGATCGAGAAAATCGACAAGGTCTCCAAGGTCGTCTACGGGGACGACGGCAGCAAGACCCCCTACGACAAGCTCATCATCGCGACCGGCAGCTACTCGTGGACGCCGCCGATGAAGAACGTGCACAACCCGAAGCGCGGCTACCACCAGGGCGTCTTCGCGTTCCGGACGCTCGACGACACCCGCGGCATGATCCGCTACGCCCGGGACCACGAGCGCGCCGTGGTGATCGGCGGCGGCCTGCTCGGCCTGGAGGCGGCCCGCGGCCTGCAGAACCACGTCAGCCACGTGACCCTGCTGCACGCGATGGGCCACCTGATGGAGCGGCAACTCGACCCGAAGGCCGGAGCGATGCTGCAGGCCAGCGTCGAGGGCAAGCTCGGCATCGAGGTGATCACCAACGCGATGACCACCGAGATCCTCGGCAAGGACCGGGTCACCGGGGTCAAGCTCGCCGACGGCCGGGTCATCGACTGCGACGTGGTGGTGATCGCCGCCGGCATCCGGCCGAACACCGAGATGGTGGCGAACAGCGGCCTGCCGGTCGAGCGCGGCATCGTGGTCGACGACCAGATGCGGGTCGAGGGTGAGCAGGACATCTACTCGGTCGGCGAGTGCGCCCAGCACCGCGGCAACCTCTACGGCCTGGTCGCGCCGCTGTGGGACCAGGCGAAGGTGCTGGCCGACCACATCACCGGCACGACCGGCGTGGCCTACACCGGCTCGAAGCTGCACACCAAGCTGAAGGTCGCCGGCATCGACGTCGCCTCGATGGGCCTGATCGCCCCGGAGCACGACACCGATGAGGTGGTCGTCTACAACGAGCCGAAGAAGGGCGTCTACAAGCAACTGATCATCCGCGACGACGTGCTGGTCGGCGCGGTGCTGGTGGGCGACAACAGCAAGGCGGCGTCGCTGATCCAGGCGTTCGACCGGGGAACCGCGCTGCCGGAGGAACGCGCCGAGCTGATCTTCGACATCGGCGGCGCGGCCGAGGAGTCCGCCGAGGAGATGCCGGACGACGCGCAGGTCTGCAACTGCAACGGCGTCAGCAAGGGCGCGATCTGCGGCGTCGTCGCCGACGGCTGCAAGACCGTCAGCGGCGTGATGGACAAGACCCGGGCCGGCAAGGGCTGCGGCACCTGCAAGCCGCTGGTGCAGCGCATCGTCGAGTGGGCCAACGGCGGCGCGGCCGAGGAGGACCCGGCGGCGTCCTGGTACGTCCCCGGCGTCCCGATGCCGAAGCCGGAGCTGATGGCGGCGATCCGCAAGTACGAGCTCAAGAGCGTCTCCAGCGTCTTCGACAAGCTGGTGCCCGGCGGCGAGCACGACGCCAAGAGCAAGATGGGCCTGGCCAGCCTGCTCAAGATGATGTGGGCCGACGAGTACGTCGACGAGCGCGACGCCCGCTTCATCAACGACCGGGTGCACGGCAACATCCAGCGCGACGGCACGTTCTCGGTGGTTCCGCAGATGAAGGGCGGCGTCACCACCCCGGCCCAGCTTCGCAAGATCGCCGAGGTGGCCGAGAAGTACGACGTGCCGATGGTGAAGCTCACCGGCGGCCAGCGGATCGACCTGCTCGGCGTGCCGAAGGAGAAGCTGCCGGCCATGTGGGCGGACCTGGACATGCCGTCCGGGTACGCGTACGCGAAGAGCTTCCGCACCGTGAAGACGTGTGTCGGCTCGGACTTCTGCCGGTTCGGCGTCGGCGACTCGACGGCCCTCGGCATCGCCCTCGAGGAGCGGTACCAGGGTCTGGAGGGCCCCGGCAAGATGAAGCTCGCGGTCACCGGATGCCCGCGTAACTGCGCCGAGGCGTACGTGAAGGACCTGGGTGTCGTCGCGATCGACGGCGGCAAGTGGGAGATCTACGTCGGCGGCGCGGCCGGCGCCCACATCCGCAAGGGTGATCTGCTCACCACGGTGGACTCGGCCGAGGAAGTGATCCGCCTGACCGGCCGGTTCCTGCAGTACTACCGGGAGAACGCCAACTGGCTGGAGCGGACGTACTCGTTCGTGCCGCGGATCGGCGTCGACCGGATCCGGGAGATCGTCGTCGAGGACTCCGACGGGATCGCCGCCGCCTTGGACGCCGCCGTCGAGGAAGCCGTGCAGGCCTACAAGGACCCCTGGAAGGAGCGGGCCGAACCGGCCACGCCCGGCCAGTTCCGTACCTCTCTTCCGCTGACCGTTCTCCCTCAGGTTCCGGTGCGCTCATGACCATCAAATCGGCTGTGGTTCTCGGCTCGGTCAACGACATCCCGCTCGGCGAAGGACGTTCCTACGCCGTCGAGGGCGAAATGATCGCGGTCTTCCGCCTGCGCGACGGCTCCCTGCGCGCGGTGTCGGCGGTCTGCCCGCACAAGGGCGGCCCGCTCGCGGATGGGCAGATCGACAACAAGGTCGTCGTCTGCCCGCTCCACCTGTTCTCCTGGGACCTCGCCACCGGGTGTTCCCAGTCCGGCCAGCCCTCGATCAACGTCTACCCGGTCCGGGCGGACGGCGATCTGATCGTTCTGGGAGAGTAGATATGACCCTTTTGTCCGAACAGCAGGAAAAGTCGGCAACGGTCGAAGCGAGACCTGCGGCGAGGAGCGTCAAGGGCCACTGGATCGACGACTGGCGTCCCGAGGACCGCGATTTCTGGGACAACGGCGGCTCGGCGATCGCCAAGCGCAACCTGGTCATCTCGATCTTCTCCGAGCACATCGGCTTCTCGGTATGGACGCTGTGGTCCGTGCTGGTGCTGTTCCTCGGACCCGCCTACGGCATCGACCCGGCACAGAAGTTCCTGCTCACCGCGGTCCCGGCCCTGGTCGGCGCGGGCCTGCGGATCCCGTACACGTTCGCGGTGGCGAAGTTCGGCGGCCGGAACTGGACGGTGATCAGCGCGTCGCTGCTGCTCATCCCGTCGGTCGCGGCGGCCTTCCTGATCAAGCCGGGTGTCTCGTTCGAGACGCTGCTGCTGCTCGGCGCGCTGGCCGGCGTCGGCGGCGGCAACTTCGCCTCCTCGATGGCGAACATCAACGCCTTCTACCCGGACCGGCTCAAGGGCTGGGCGCTCGGCATCAACGCCGGCGGCGGCAACCTCGGCGTCGCTGTCGCCCAGCTGGTCGGCCTCTTCGTCCTGGCGGTCTTCGGCGCGGACAGCCCCGGCATCGTGGCCGGCATCTACATCCCGTTCATCGTGATCGCGGCGGTCGCCTCGGCGCTCTGGATGGACAACCTCTCCCAGGCCCGCAACGAGAAGCACGGGATGCGCGACGCCGCCAAGGAGTCGCACACCTGGATCATGTCGCTGCTCTACATCGGCACGTTCGGCTCGTTCATCGGCTTCGGCTTCGCGTTCGGCCAGGTGCTCCAGGTGCAGTTCGCCGAGCAGTTCAACACCCCGATCAAGGCCGCGTACCTGACCTTCCTCGGCCCGCTGCTCGGCTCGCTGATCCGCCCGCTCGGCGGCGCTCTCGCCGACCGTCTCGGCGGCGCCCGCGTCACGTTCGTCAACTTCATCGCGATGGCGATCGGCGCGTCGATCGTGCTGATCGCGTCGCAGCAGCGGTCCCTGCCGCTCTACCTGGTCGGCTTCATCTCGCTCTTCATCCTCAGCGGCCTTGGCAACGGGTCCACCTACAAGATGATCCCGGCGATCTTCCGCCAGAAGTACGCCACCGACGAGCACCAGTCCCGCCGGATCTCGGGCGCGGTCATCGGCATCGCCGGCGCGATCGGCGCGGTCGGCGGCGTGCTGGTCAACCTGGCGTTCCGTCAGTCGTTCCTGACCTACCAGGACGCCGACGCCGCGTACATCGCGTTCATCGCCTTCTACGCCCTGTGCGTGCTGGTCACCTGGGCGGTCTACCTGCGCCCGGCAGCCCGCACGAAGATCGCCGTCTGACTCACCCTGATCGGCCCGGGCGCGCTCAGCGCGTCCGGGCCTTTTTTCCGGTACGGGCTGAGCGTTCCCCTTCCACAGAAGCGGCGTGGCCGTCACGCATTCATTGGCATCGCAAGACCACTCGATCGTGGTCGCGTGTCGGCATGCCGTCATCGGGCTCGACCATATGATGGCGTTTGTCCGATAAAGCCCTTTCTTGTGGAAAGGTGATCCCATGAACAAGTTGACACGCGCGCTCGTCGTCACGGGCGTGGCCGTGGCAACCGGCGCGACAATGGCCACCGGCCCGGCGGCGGCCTCCCCATCGTCCGGCGGTTCGGCATCGTCCGGCGGTTCGGCATCGTCCGGCGGTTCGGTGGCCGGCTCGTCGGCCCGGGTCTCGAAGCCGGCGGTCCCGCAGCAGGAGCACCGGCGCAGGGACCGGATCTACGACGTCTACCGCAGCCCGCGGACCTGCCACCGGGTCGGCCGGGCCGGCGTCTGGCAGGAGCGCTGGGACCGGTACCGGTGCATCCCGGTCGGCGGTTTCCACCGTGGTGGGTGGGCCCTGAAGGTCTACTTCGGCTGGGACCACGACCACCGCGGTCCCGGCGGTCCGGGTGGTCTGCGCGGTCCCGGCGGTCCGGGCGGTCCGGGTGGCCTCGCTGGTCCCGGCGGCCCTGGTGGCCCCGGCGGCTTCCGCGATCTCGACGACGACGGCGGCTTCCGGCGCGGCTAGCTCCACGCACGTCCGTCGGCCGCACCCGCTCCTGCCCGGGGTGCGGCCCTCGGCCGTTCCGCCCCCCACCGGGCTCCGAACGAGGCGAACTCCGGGACGTCTACCGCAGGCGCGACGCGTAGTCCGCCAGCGCGGTCAGCATGGCGTCGTTCTCCTCCGGCACGCCGATCGAGATGCGGACGGCGCCGTCGACGAGGCCGCTGCGGTCCCGGATGCGGATGCCGGCCTGCTCGAGATGCCGGCAGATCGCGCTCGCGTCGCTCGTCCGGACCAGGAGGAAGTTCGCGTCGCTCGGGAAGATCTCGAGGACCAGCGGCGAGCGCTTGAGCATGAGCGCCACGCGATCCCGTTCGGCGAGCACCCGGTCGATGTTCGCCCGGCCGTGGGCGAGACCCTCGGCGGAGAGCACGGCGGCCGCGGCCCGTACCGACGACGCGGTGAGCGAGTACGGCGCCATGATGCGCAGCAGGATCCGCACGACCTCCGGGTGGGCGATGGTGACGCCGATGCGTTCGCCGGCGAGGCTGTACTCCTTCGACATCGACCGCAGGACCACCAGGTTCGGATGATCGCCGAGTTCGGCGGCGATCGAGGGGGTCCGGGAGTAGTCCACGTACAACTCGTCGACGACCACGAGAGCCCGGCCGAAGCTCTGCGCGCACAGTCGCAGGACGTCGTTGCGGTGCATCAGGTTGGACGTCGGATTGTTCGGCGAGCACAGAAACACGATCTTGATGCTCGGGTCGCCGGCCAGCGCGGCGAGAATCGCGGGCAGATCGAGCTGGAAGTCCGCGCCGCGCAGTGGCACCCGTCGCACGGCCGCGCCCTGGATCTCGGCGGCGGTCTCGTACATGACGAACGTCGGCGGCGTGATCAGGATGCCGTCGGCGCCGGCCGCGCAGAAGGCACGGACCATCAGATCGATCGCCTCGTCAGCGCCCCGGGAGAGGAACAGGCTCTCCCGGGCGACCGAGTAGAGATCGGCGAAACCGTCCAGCAGCACGGCGGGCTGCGGGTCCGGGTACCGGTTGAAGCCCGCCACGTCGGCGGTGGACGGGTACGGCGGATAGGGATTCTCGTTGGCGTCCAGGAGGACGTGCACGCCCGGGCCGCTCTCCGTTCGCGCTGAACTGTAGGGCTTCATGGCATAGATCTCGGGCCGGCACAGCTGGGCGATCTCGTCCACGGTCACTTCCCCTCGGGGCCTCGCGAGCGAGTCGGGATCCTCGCCCCGGTCGTTGGTCTCGACAGTGGTCGGTGTCTCCATGCTCCAGAGGGAAAACGTCCGGCGTCAATGCCCGGGAAGTGGGAAGCGGAGTGGATGATCAGTCAGGGAATCGGCCTGAGGTGTGCGCGAGGCGTATTGTCGAAGGAGGTGCGCGGCCCGGGGGAGGGGAGCCGGCAGCACGTTCCACCCTGTGGGTTGGAAGTGTTCTGCCGATGACGGCCTGTCAATCTGATAACAGGACCCTGTGCGGGAGGTGCGCATGACTGACGTGCTCGTGGAGATTCAGCGGTTGCAGCACACCGACAAGGCGGCTGCCGAGGGTCTGTTACGCGATTTCATCGCCGAGACGTTTCCGCTCGAGGTCTCCGCCGTCGAACTCCGGCCGCTCGCCGTTTCATTGAACTCCTTCAACGGCTTCGTCACCCTGGCCGACGGTCATCGGATGTTCTTCAAGACACACACCGAGCCGAACGCGGTGATCAGCGAGTTCTACAATTCCGCCCTGTTGCTGAAGGTCGGGTACTCGATGCTGGAACCGGTCTTCAGTTCCATCGAGGCCGGGCACCAGCTCCTGATCTACGAGGTCGTCGAGCAGCCGTCGGTGTTCGACGTCGCGTGGCAGATCGAGACCGGGGCGGCCGGTCCCGAGACGGCCGAGGCTATGACCGTCGCGCAACGCGAGTGCGACAGGCACCTGACCGAGATCTACGCGCGGACCCTCCAATGGCAGGAATCGACGTCCGCCGAGGCGGCGCCGGTGCACCAGCTGTTCCACCATCGCCTCACCGGCGCGCGCTTCGCGTCGTACTATCCGGAGCAGGCGACAGTGCTCTTCCCCGGTGCGCGCATCGGCATACCCGACCTGCTGGACAAGCACTGGGTGATCAACAACAGCCGGTACGACAAGACGCTGAACGAGCTCATCGCCGAGGCCGGTGAGCTGCTCCAGCCCGGGCGGTCCGGCCCGGCGGTGGTGGGTCACGGCGACGCGCACAACGGCAATCTCTTCTTCTTCGAGCAGGAACGGCGGCTCCTCTACTTCGATCCGGCGTTCGGGGGCCTGCACGATCCCTTCCTCGATCTGGCGAAACCGCTCTTCCACAACACGTTCGCCATGTGGATGTACTACCCGCAGGCCAAGGCGGACGAGCTGACGATCGACGTGACGATCACCGATTCCGTCATCTCGGTGACCCACGACTACCGCCTGCCCGACCTGCGGCTGATGTTCCTGCGCAGCAAGATGACCGAAACGCTCGCTCCGCTGGTCCGCGAACTGAGCGATCGTGGATGGCTGCCGGACGACTGGCGCCGCCGGCTGAAATCGGCGCTCTTCTGCTGCCCGCTGCTCACCAAGAACCTGGCGGACGGCGCGGCCTTCCCGCCCGCCATCGCCCTGCTCGGCTTCTCGCAGGCGATCGAGATGGGCGCGGAGAGCGGCGACCCGCGCAGCCTGCTCGACAGTTGTCTCGACGAGGTCGAGGCTTCACTGTGACAGGCTGGGCTGTGACGGGCTGAGCTGTGACGGGCTGAGCTGTGACGGGCCGAACTGTGACGGGCCGGGCCGGGCTGTGCCGGGCCGTCAGTGGCGGGGCGCCGGGTCCGGGTCCGGGTCGAGGGGCTCCTCGGCCTCCGGCACCTGCAGCTCACTGAAGATCGCCACCGCCGCCCGATGGTCGCGGTCGGCGGTGGCCCGGTCCCGGTGCCGCACGGTCCGCGCCCGGCCCTGCAACGCCCGCGCCTCCAGATAACGGTCGCCGATGTGCCGGGCCACGTCGTACGCGATGTCGAAGCTCTCCAGCGCCGCGCCGTCCTGGCCCACCTCGCGGTACGCGTGACCGATGTCGGTGAGCGCCTCGCACTCGTCGCCGCGGCTGCCGGTCTTCCGGAGCAGCTCCAGCCCCCGGTGGTGGTAGTCCAGGGCCTCGTCATGACGCCCGATGCGCCGCAGGACGATGCCGATGTTGTTCATCGTGTGACCCTCGACGTGCCGGTCGCCGATCTCCTTGGCGATCGTCAGGGCCGCCTGGTGACTGTTCAGGGCGTCCTCGAGCCGGTTGGTCCGCTCGTACACGATCCCGATGTTGGTGTTCGCCATCGCCTCGCAGTGCCGTTCCGGGATGTTGCCGGCGATGGTCCGGGCCCGTTCGTGGCATCGGAGAGAGTCGTCGTACCGGCCGAGCCGCTGGTAGACGAGGCCGAGGTTGGTCAGTGTCGCCGCCTCGCCGGACGGATCCCGCAGCTCGTCGTGCAGCGCGACCGCCTTGCGCTGCACGTCGAGCGCGGCGGAGTACCGGCCGAGGCGGCGGTACGCGATGCCGAGCTGGGTGAGCGCGCTCATCTCGCCGCTCTTGTCGTTGCCCCGCTGATAACCGGAGAGCGCCTGCTCGTGGTGCTCGACCGCCTCCGTGGGCCGCCCCAGCCGCCGGCATGCCACCCCGAGCGACTGCCGGACGTCGGCCTCCGCGGTGACGTTGCCGAGCCGGCGAGCGGCCTGGATCGCCAGTTCGCCGGTCGCCACCCAGTCGTCGGTGTAACCGCGCAGCAGGAAGTACGGGTGCAGCGCCATGGTGAGCCGCCAGACGAACTCGTCGGCCTTCAGCTCGTCGGCCAGCTTGACCGCGGCCACCAGGTTGCGCCGCTCGACCTCGAACCACTTCAGGGCCTCGTCGTACGAGCCGCACGGGGGCACGTCGGCGGTCAGGTTGCCGGGCATGGTGATCGGCCGGCAGGTGGGATCGAGGATCGCGCTGGCCGGCGCCGCGCGGGCCAGGTAGTGGGTGAGCAGCCGGATCTGGGCGGCACGCAGGTCGCCGGGCCGGTCGATCCGGACGGCGACGTCGCGGGCGTGCTGGCGGAGGAGGTCGTGCATCCCGTAGTGGCCGTCGGACGGCTCCTCCACGAGATGGACGTCGATCAGTTCCTCCAGGATCGCCTCGGCATCGGCCACCGGCATGCCGGCCAGGGCGGCGATGGCCGGCGCGCCGAGGTTGCCGCCCGGGCCGAGGCCCATGGCGCGGAAGACCTGCTGGACCTCCGGCCGGAGGTTCTCGTAGGAGAGCGCGAACGCGGCCACCACGCTCATGTCGCCGGAGCGGAAGTGCTCGAGCCGCTGGCGTACCGACCGCAGGCGCTCGGCGAGTCCGGCCGCCGACCACCGGGGCCGGCTCACCATGCGGGCGCCGGTCAGGCGGATGGCGAGCGGGAGATGACCGCACAACGACGCGATCTCGGTGACGTCGCCGCGCTGGTCGGCGACCCGATCCCTGCCGACGATCTTGGTCAGCAGGTCGCACGCCTCGGCCTCCGGCATGACGTCGAGCGGCACCTGCATGGCGCCCTCGATGCCGCCGAGGTGGACCCGGCTGGTGATGATCACCGCGGCGCCGGGCGATCCGGGGAGCAGCGGACGGATCTGGTTCTCGCTGCGCGCGTTGTCCAGCACGATGAGCAATCGCCGGCCGGCGACCCGGGTCCGGTAGGCCGCCACCCGTTCGTCGAGCGTGGCCGGCATCGTGGCGACCGGCACCCCGAGTTGCTGGAGGAGGTTCTCCAGGGCGCTCATCGGCTCGGCCGCGGCGACGCCGGCGGCGAAGCCACGGAGATCGACGAAGAGCTGGCCGTCGGGGAACAGGTTCTCGGCCCGGTGGGCGGCGTGCACGGCCAGCGTCGTCTTGCCGACGCCCGGCATCCCGTGGATCGTCGCGATGGTGACGGTGGACGCGTCCGCGGACGCGCCCAGGTGCTCCACTATCGCGTCGACGCGGTCCTGCCGGCCGGTGAAGTCGGGGATGTCCCGGGGCAGGTTGCGCGGGATGGGCACGTCGGCCGTGCGGCTGCCGCTGCCATCGCTGCCGCTCAGCCGGTCGATCATGTGCCGGATCCGCTGGTTCCGCACCTCGCTCACCACGGCGGGGACGGCGAGGAGCAGGGTCAGCGGCCACGAGAGCCAGAGGTACGGCTCCAGCCAGGCCGGCACGCGCGTGGCCGCGATGTTTCCGGCGACGGGCAGCAGCAGGAAGAGGACGATCGGCAACGCGGCCAGCGTGAATATGGATCGCTTACGCACATCGCCCTCCCCGTCGCTGTGGTCCGCTGATGCCGTCCGCCGCTAGTGCGACTCCGCCGAGCGATCCATGGCGAAGCGCGCGGCACGTGCATGCGCGGGAAACCCCTCGTACTCGGCCAGAGCCACGGCGACGTCGCCGACCGTCCGTGCCCCTTCCGGAGTCACATAACAGAAGGAAGATCTCTTCAAGAAATCGTGAACGCTTACCCCGGAGTATGACTTGGCGTGTCCACCGGTCGGCAGGATGGCGTTGACGCCGAGCGTGAAGTTGCCGTAGGGGATCGAGGCGTTCTCGCCGAGCAGAACCTCCCCGGCATTGCGGATTTTGTTCAGCACCGAGAATGGATCACTGACGAGCACCCGCAGATGCTCGGGAGCATACCGATTGACGAATGCGATCGAGGCGGTGAGATCCGGTGTGACGACGATGCCGCCGTACCCGGAGAAGACTTTCTCGCAGAATTCGCGACGCGGGGACGGGAGCTCGGCGACCAGGTCGACCATCACCTTGGCGATCGCGTCGGCCAGGGCGGGCGAGGACGTGACCACCAGGGCGGCGGAGTCCGGGCCGTGTTCCGCCTCGACGATCACCTCGTGCGCGGCCAGCACCGGGTCGGCGGTCTCGTCACAGAGGACGATCGATTCGCTGGGGCCGGCCGGGAGCCCGGGATCGACGACGCCGTAGACCAGGCGTTTGGCCGCCGCGACGTACGGGTTGCCGGGTCCGACGATCTTGCGGACCCGGGGCACCGTCGCCGTCCCGTAGGCGAGCGCGGCGATCGCCTGGGCGCCGCCGGCCTTCATGACCGACGTCACCCCGCACATCCGGGCCATCACCAGGGAGGCGGCGTCGACGGAGCCGTCCGGCCCGGGCGGCGTGCAGACCACGATGGTCTCGACGCCGGCGAGGACCGCCGGGACGGCCAGCATCATCATCACCGAGGGGAACGCGCCCTTGCCGCGGGGAACGTAGAGGCCCACGGACTCGATCGGCGTCACGCGCTCGCCGGTCATCACGCCCGGGGTCGGCTCGATCATCCAGGTGGCGGGCGGAAGCTGGGCCTCATGGTGACGGCGGACCCGGGCCACCGCCTTCTCCATGGCGGCGGCCAGCTCCGGCGGAATCTCGCGTTCCGCCCTGGCGAACTCGTCCGGGCCGGCGGCGAGCGCGCCGGGATCGAGGCGGACCCCGTCGAAACGCTCGGCGAGCTCGGCGAGAGCCTGATCGCCGCCGCGGCGCACGTCATCGACGATCCGGCGGACATCGGCGTCGACCGCCTCGATGTCCACCTCCGCGCGGCGCATCAGGCGTTCCTGGTCCGCGGGACCCATTGTCGCGAGGTCGAAACGGTTGATTCTCATGGTCGGCTGATTCCCATGGTCGGCAGATCTCTCATGGTCGGCTGATTTTCATGGTCGGATTGCGTCCGGTTACAGGATGCCCTTGGTGCTGGGCACGCCCACGACGCGCGGGTCGAAGGCGCACGCGTCCCGCATCGCCTGGGCGAGCGCTTTGAACTGGGCCTCGACGATGTGGTGGGCGTTGCGTCCGTAGGGCACCTGCAGGTGGATGCAGATCTGCGCCTTGGCGACGATCGACTCGATGACGTGGCGGGTGAGGGTCGTGTCGTAGGAGCCGATCATCGGCGCCATCCGCTCGGGCTCACTGTGGATCACGTACGGCCGGCCGGAGAGATCCACCGTGGCCTGTGCCAGCGCCTCGTCCAGCGGGACCCAGGCGTGGCCGAACCGCCGGATGCCCTCCTTCGAGCCGAGCGCCTGCCGGAGCGCCTCCCCGAGAGCGAGCGCGGTGTCCTCGACGGTGTGGTGCGAGTCGATGTGGAGGTCGCCCTCGGTCTTGACGGTCAGGTCCATCAGACCGTGCTTCCCGAGCTGGCTCAGCATGTGATCGAAGAAACCCACACCGGTCGACACGTCGACTTTTCCGCTGCCATCAATATCAAGTTCGACCAGCACATTCGATTCTTTGGTCGTTCGCTCGACGCGGCCGACGCGAGAATAGTTCACCTGATGTCCCCTTCTCGTCAGTTCGGCTCAGGGTATCCGACCACTCCCTCCCCGCTGCATCCGCAATACCCGGACCGGCCGATCATCCACAGTTTCCGCCGCGTTCTCCGATGCGCGCACGGAAAGGATCTTCTGGTGTCGTTGATGGTCATTTGTGATGGAAGCACGTCAATGTCCATCGGGCGATGCGTGGGAGGGTTGGCGTTCTTGGGGGAGTGGAGGGCGCGATGGCCCGTACCCTCGCAAGCGGTTGACGGTGAACTTGGGTGCCCGACAGGGATCGCACAGCGTATGCCCAAGGTGCGGTCCTAGCGTGACGCTGCGGTTCGTGCGGGCCGCCGGGGTGACCGGGCGGCCGGGATGCCTCCGTGTGTCCTCGGGGAGGCGTCATGATCGAAACCGGACCGGCCGAAGCTGGACCGGTCGCGAAGCGCCGGGATCGGTATTTCGACCTGCTGCGCGTGCTGGCGATCGTCCGCGTGTCGGTCTTCCACATGTTCCCCTACGCTCTGCTGGAGCTGGCATTCCCATCGATGGGCGTGATGTTCGCTCTGGCCGGCTCGCTGATGGCGAACTCCCTTGATCGCTCGCCCTCGGCGATCACGGTGATGCGCGGCCGCCTGCGGCGCCTGCTGCCGGCCTATTGGGTCCTGGCGGCGGTCTTGGTTCCGGCGATGTTCCTGTACGGGTGGGAGGAACGCCCGCCGCTGTGGCACCTCGTCGCCTGGATCGTGCCGTTCGTCGACCCGCCGTCCAGCAGCTTCGGCATGCAGGCCGCCGAGGTGCTCTGGTACCTGGTGACCTACCTGTGGCTGGTGGCGCTCTCGCCGATCATGATCTGGCTGTACCGCAGGGCGCGGCTCGCCGCGATCGTGGCGCCGATCGTCGTGTTGCTGGCGCTCAGCGTCCACCCGATCTGGCCGGCGAACGAGAACTACCAGGAGGTGGCGACGAACATCCTGATGTACGCGTCCTGCTGGATGATCGGCTTCGCGCATCGGGACGGTTCACTGAAGAAGATCCCGGGGCTGCTGGTCACGGTGCTCGGTGCGGCTCTCGTCACGGGTGGCCTCGCGTGGAGCTGGGCGCACCCGGACGCCGGTGGGATCAAGGAGATCCCGGTGGCGTACGCGGTCTACAACGCCGGTTTCGTGCTGTTCCTGCTGCGCTGGTCGCCGGCCATGACGTGGCTGACGAAGCGGCGCGGCCTCGA
The DNA here is from genome assembly GCF_040639325.1 of Actinoplanes sp. NPDC023936. Classification (NCBI taxonomy): domain Bacteria; kingdom Bacillati; phylum Actinomycetota; class Actinomycetes; order Micromonosporales; family Micromonosporaceae; genus Actinoplanes; species Actinoplanes sp. NPDC023936. The sequence goes on from NZ_JBEZZR010000050.1 coordinate 52,604, forward strand.
CGGCTGGGTCACGATGATCAACGCGCGGGCCGTGACGATCTATCTGTGGAACAACATCGCGATCGCGCTCTGCTACCCGATCGGCGACGCTCTGGAGGTGTGGCGGCTCGGGCGGTTCTTCGAGATCGGGTACGTGACGATCGCGCTGGTCCTGCTCGTCAACGCGGTGCTGATCCTCGGCTGGGTGGAGGATCTCGCCGCCCGCAAGAGGCTGCGTTTCCTGCCGTGGCCGAATTCCGGCCCGGCTGCGGTTGCCGGTCCGGCTGCGGTCGTCGGTCCGGCTGCGGTCAACGAACCGGCGGCGTCGAAGCCCGATCTCACCGCGACGGTGGTGGCGCCGATGCCGTTGCAGCCGGTCCCGGCGCGGCCGACCCGGCCGGGAGCGCCGAGTGGCCGGGCCGCGGTGCCGGTGGGCGCCCCACCTCGTCGGCGCTGACCTGCCAGCAGTACCGGATCCCGTGCCTGACCAGGGCACGGTGACCGCGGGCCACGGACCGGCGGTTTCCCTTCGCGATCGGGAAGCCGCCGGTCCGGTCCGCGTAGAGGGCCAGCAGAACGGCATGGGCCGGGTCCACACCGGGCAGTGCCCGCCAGATCGCCGACACCGTCGAGTCGAGCGTGTGATCGCGGTCGCCGCCGAGGACCAGAAGCGACTCGCCGGATCCGTCCAACGGGAACGGCGGCGGCGCGGGCAGGTCGTCCTGGAGCATCGGCCAGAGGTCCTCGACGAGCCGCGGCACGTCGAACACGGTGCGGAAATCCATGCCCTTCGGCCGGTGCCGCGCCGCCGTCGCGCCGGTCACCCCGTCGAACAGGTAACCCCGCTGCCGGGTGAGCTCGTCCGGGCTCTCGGCGGCGTGCACCACGTTGGCGAACATGCCGAGGGCGTGCCGGGACCGCAGCCGGCGCTTGACCCGGCGCGCCTTCTCGAACGCGTCCTCGCCGCTGACCAGCAGCGCCTCGGACGGACCGGTGGTCAGGTAGCGGTCCAGGAACGCGCGGGCCAGCACGTGGCCGTCGTCGGTGTACTCCGACCAGAGGAACCTCGTGTCGGCGGGGGAGAGGACCAGCGTCCGCCGCCGCTCGATCCGCAGGCCGGACTCGATGATCGCCCGCTCGGCCTCGCCGGTCAGGCCAAGCCGCAGGCAGTCGGGCTTCAGCAGGAGAAAGGCCGTTATCGCTGGCTCCTCGGTCGGCGGTCGGGGACTCCCATGGTAGGGACGCCCGGTGTCAATCCGGTGGCGGCGCCGTGGTGGCCCGGGTGACGAGCCGCACGGGCAGCCGCTCGCCGGGTTCGCTGGTCCGGGCGCCGGTCAGGATCTCGACGGCGTGGACGCCCTTGTCGGCGAGCGGCTGCCGGACCGTGGTCAGCGGTGGATCGGTGCGGGCCGCCTCGGGGACGTCGTCGAAGCCGATCACGGAGAGGTCCCCGGGCACGTCGAAACCCAGGACCGCGGCGGTACGCAGGACGCCGCGCGCCAGTTCGTCGGTCATCGCCAGGACCGCCGTGACAGGGTCCGTCCCGGTCAGCAGCGCGCGGGCGGCCGGGGCGGCGTGCTCCGGGGAGCCTCCGCCGCACTCCCAGATCACCGGGGTGTCGCCGAGGACCGATCGGTATCCGGCGAGACGTTCCCGGGCGACCTGGTAGGTGGTGGCGGCCAGCCGCTCGGTGTCCACCGGTCCTTGACGATCACCCGGCGTGAGCCGGTCGACCAGCACGGCGATCCGGCGATGTCCCAGGTCCACCAGGTGCCGGGCGGCCTGCGCGGCGCCGCCCCGGTCGTCGACGCCGAGGTACATCCAGTCGTCGCCGTGCGGTGGCGCGGGCTCGTCGACGACCACGAGGGGGATGTCGCGGCGGCGGGCCGCCAGGAAACCGGGATGGCCGGCGGCGACCGAATAGACGATGAAGCCGTCGACCAGGGCGGTACGGGCGGCCAGTTCCGCGTCGCCGCCGGCTCGCGGTCCGGGCAGCAGGGTGAGTGCCAGCGCGGAGTCCTGCCCGGCACGAGCCACCCCGTGCAGGAACAGCAGCGCCGCCGGGTCGGCCAGCGCGTAGGCGAGGTCCTCGTCGAACAGCACGCCGAGCGCGCCGGCCTGGCGGCGCACCAGCCCGGCGGCGAGGGGATCGGGGCCCTGGTAGCCCATCCGCTCGGCGGCGCCGAGGATCTTCTGGCGCAGGTGGTCGCTGAGTTTCTCCGGGCGGTTGTACGCGTTCGACACGGTCGTGTGGGAGACGCCCAAGGCCTTCGCGACATCGCGCAGAGTCACTGCCATGCTGCGAAGTTTACCGGTAAACTCACCTTGTTTACCGGTAAACAGGGGAGGCGACATGGCGCGTATCGCGGTGCTGCTGGCGTTCGCTGCCAACGGTGTGCTCTTCGGGACCTGGACCCCGCGGATTCCCGCGGTCCAGGAGACGCTCGGTCTCGACGACGGGCGGCTCGGTCTGGCGCTGCTCGCCCCGGCGCTCGGCTCGGTAGGATCGATGCTGCTCACCGGCCTGCTCGTGCAGCGGTTCGGCGCGGGGCGGGTGATGGGGTGCGCGCTCGTCGGCTTCTCCATGACGCTGCCGCTGGTCGGGGTGGCGCCGTCGCTGCCGTGGCTGTTCATCGCGCTGCTCGTGTGGGGTGCGGCGATGGGCTCGCTGGACGTGTCGATGAACGCGGCCGGATTGGGAGTTCAGCGAGAGTACGGGCGGCCGGTGCTCTCCGGTTTCCATGCGGCGTTCAGCGCCGGCGGGTTGGTGGGTGCGCTTCTGGGGTCGCTGGCGGCCGGCGCGGGCGTGCCGGTGGCCGCGCATCTGGCGGTGGCCGGGGCGGCCGGGCTGGTGGTGACCGCGGTGGTGGTGCGCATTCCCGTGCCCGATCCCGGGGCGCCCGCCGCCGGCGCGCCCGATCTTGGAGCGTCGGGTATCGGGGCGCCGGATCTTGGAGCGTCGGGTATCGGGGTGGCGGATCTTGGAGCGCCTGGGCAGGGGCCGTCGGATGTTGGAGCGCCGGGGGAGGGGCCCGCTTCCGGTATCGGGGGCGTCGTCGGGCCGCTGCTGCGGAATCGGGCGCTGGCTCTGCTCGCGCTGCTGGCGTTCGCCGGGCTGCTCGCCGAAGGCGCGGCCGCCGACTGGAGCGCGGTCTATCTCAGCGGTTCACTCGGCGCATCGGCCGGACTGGCGGGCGCCGGGTTCGTAGCGTTCAGCGTGACCATGACCGCCGGCCGGCTCGTCGGTGATCGGGTGGTCGCCAGGTTCGGGCCGGTGCGCACCGTCCGGGTGGCCGCGGCGACCGCCACCCTGGCACTCGCCGCGGCGCTGCTGGCCGATGAGACCTGGGCCGCGCTCGCCGGGTTCGCCGTGCTGGGCGCCGGTCTCGCGGTCCTCGTCCCGGTCATCTTCACGGCCGCGGCGGAGCGAACCGCCACCCCGGCCACCGCCGTCGCCGGAGTCTCCACGTGCGGATACCTCGGCTTCATCGCCGGTCCACCGCTGATCGGCGGGTTCGCCTCGGTGACCAGTCTGAGCTCGGCGTTGTGGCTGGTGGTGGCGCTGACAGCGGTGGTGGCCCTGCTCGCCCCGATCACCCGCACCGCCGCGCAGCCGCCCGCACGGCAGGACGCCCGCGCGGCAGGCCGTGCTCCCCAGCCGTAGCCCAGCCCGGTAACCCAGCGGGCCCAACCTGCGCCGGCTACGGCTCGGGTTCGCCGGCCGTAGCTCAGCCCTGTGATCGAGCGGGTTTAGCCTGTGTGGGCTACGGCTCGGGTTCGCCGGCCGTAGCTCAGCCCTGTGATCAAGCGGGCCCGGTTTAGCCTGTGTGGGCTACGGCTCGCGCCCGTCGGCCGTAGCGCAGCGCTGTGATCAAGCGGTTTAGCCTGCGTGGGCTACGGCTCGCGCCCTCAGCCGAGCCCGGCCGCAGCCCGGCCGCAGCCCGGCCGCCCCCGGCCGCAGCCCGGCCGCCCCCGGCCGCAGCCCGGCCGCAGCCCG
>NZ_JBEZZR010000051.1:0-55584 GCF_040639325.1 Actinoplanes sp. NPDC023936
TTCTTCGTCTGGATCGGCACCATGTGGCGCGGCCAGATCAGCTTCGAGTCGCCGATGCTCTTCGCGATCGGCTTCATGGTGACGTTCCTCTTCGGTGGCCTCTCCGGTGTGCTGCTCGCCGCGCCGCCGATCGACTTCCACGTCTCCGACTCGTACTTCGTGATCGCGCACTTCCACTACGTGCTCTTCGGCACGATCGTGTTCGCGGTCTTCTCCGGCATCTACTTCTGGTTCCCGAAGATGTTCGGCCGCTATCTGGACGAACGCCTCGCCAAGGTCCACTTCTGGCTGACCTTCCTCGGCTTCCACGCGACGTTCCTGGTCCAGCACTGGCTCGGCAACGAGGGCATGCCCCGGCGGTACGTGGACTACCTGCCCAGCGACGAGTTCACGTTCCTGAACACGTTCTCCTCGATCGGCTCCTTCGTCCTCGGCATCGCCACGCTGCCGTTCGTCTACAACGTCTGGAAGTCCTACAAGGTCGGCGTGGTGGTGACCGCGAACGACCCCTGGGGCCACGGCAACTCCCTGGAGTGGGCCACCACCACTCCCCCGCCGCTGCGCAACTTCGACCGGATGCCGCGGATCCGCTCCGAGCGTCCCGCCTTCGACGAGAAGTTCCCGCACCTGGCCGCCGGCGAACAATCCCTGGCCGGCCCGCCCGAGGGCGGCGCCCGCCCGCTGCGCAAGGAGTCCGACGGCGGCGCCACCTACAAGGACGACCTCAGCAACGACCGCTGACGTGCTTCCATGAGGGATGACGTGCTTCGATGGGGGATGACGTGCTTCCATGAGGGATGGCCGCTGACGAGGTACTGACGATCGGCCGGATCGGGGTGGACCTCTATCCCGAGCAGATCGGGGTTCCGCTGCGGTCGGTCCGCACGTTCGCGAAGTTCCTGGGCGGCAGCCCGGCCAACGTGGCCGTGGCGGCCGCCCGGTTCGGCCGCCGCAGCGCGATCATCAGCCGGACCGGTGCTGACCCGTTCGGTGACTACCTGCACGAGGCGCTGCGGGGCTTCCGGGTGTCCGATCGGTTCGTCACCGCGGTGCCCGGCCTGCCGACGCCGCTCACGTTCTGCGAGATCTTCCCGCCGGACGACTTCCCGCTGGTGTTCTACCGCTATCCGAAGGCACCCGACCTGGAGATCCACGCCGAAGAGCTGGATCTGCCGGCGATCCGCGCGGCCGGCGTCTTCTGGGTCACCGGGACCGGCCTGTCGCAGGAGCCGTCCCGCTCCGCCACGCTGCACGCGTTACGTGCCCGCGCGAAGGCCAGCGTGACCGTTTTCGACCTCGACTACCGCCCGATGTTCTGGCCCTCCCGCGACCAGGCCCGGCACTGGTACGCCGAGGCGCTGCCGCACGCCACGGTCGCGGTCGGCAACGTGGACGAGTGCCGGACGGCCGTCGGCGCTGACGCACCGGACGCGGCGATCGCGGCGCTGCACGCCGCCGGTGTCGACCTCGCGGTGGTCAAGCTGGGGCCGGACGGAGTGGTCGCCTCCCGGCGGTCCACCGGGGAGCGGGTGCGGGTTCCGCCCGTACCCGTGAAGGTGGTCAATGGGCTCGGCGCCGGGGACGCGTTCGGCGGCGCGCTCTGCCACGGCCTGCTCGCCGGCTGGGACCTGGAGTCGATCATGCGCTTCGGCAACGCCGCCGGCGCGCTGGTCGCCTCCCGGCTGGCCTGCGCCGACGCGATGCCCACCGAGCCCGAGGTCCGGCGGCTCCTGGCCGCCGCCCGGCCGGACGCCGCCTAGCCGGACGTAGCCCAGCCGGACGGCGCCCGGCGGAGCTCCGGGCGGTGAACTCCGCGTCGCTAGCAGATGAACCGCGGGGCGCGGACGGGGGGTGGCCGGCGGCCGGCGATCCGCTGGTGGCACGGTTTTCGCCATGGACCTCACCGTGATCGTCGGCCCGATGAAGGGCGGCAAGTCCCTCGAGATGATCAGCCTGCTGTCGCCGCTGCAGCACGCCGGGATCCCGCACCGGATCTACCAGTCGGCGCGCCACGGCCGGGACACCCTCGTCACGTCGCGGTCCGGCGGCAGCCTGCAGACGGTGAAGGTGCACTCGCTGGCCGGCGCCGCCACCGGAGACGTCGAGTGGATCGGCGTCGACGAGATCCACATGTTCACCGTAGACGACATCGCCGAGCTCGGCGTCGCGGTGCGCGCCGGGATCAAGGTGGTCGTGGCCGGGATCGACCTGGACCACCGGGGGCAGCTGTTCGCGCCGGTCCGTGCCCTGTTCGAGCTCGCGCCGGAGAAGGTGATCTACCGGCGGGCGGTCTGTGACGTCTGCCGCTCGCTGGACGCCACGCACACGCAGGTGCTGGAGAACGGGAAGCCGTTCATCCGTGAGCTCGCGCCGTCGACCGCGCTGCCGGACGACGGCACCTACACCTACGAGGCGCGCTGCCGCCGGTGCGTCGTGCTGCCCTGACCGGCGTTCAGAGAAGCACCGACGTTCAGAGAAGCGAAGCACCGACGTTCAGAGCAGCTTGGCGACCTCTTCCGGGTACGCCAGGTGCGGGAAATGCCCGCCCTCCATCAGGATGATCTCGACGTCCGGCAGCAGGTCGCACAGCCACTGCTCGTACTCTCCCGAGGGCCGCCTCGACGTCACCCAGCGATAGCCGATCTGCTTGTCCGCGAGGGCCGTCAGGTCCTTGCGGCGCTGTTCCTCGAGCTCGTCGTCGCTGCTGCGCAGGATCTCCTCCCAGTACCCGAGCAGCAGGTCGCCGCGGGGGCGGGAGGTGCGCTCGACGAGGGACCACGCGGCGGTGGGCAGCGCGTCGACGCCCATCCCGTCGAGCAGCTCGTCCCAGACCGCACGCCAGCGGGGGCCGCGCAGCGCCGGCTCCGCGTCGCGGATCACGTGGCCGAACGGGCCGGGCAGCAGGGGCTGGTCCAGGTTGACGACGCCACGGGCGGGAAACCGGGCGGCGTACGTCGTAGCGATCAGCCCTCCGAGTGAGTGACCGACAATGATCGGCGCGTCCAGCCCCGCCGCGTCGACCGCCCGCTGGATCAGGTCGATCACGACCGGCATTCGGTACGAGCGCTGGCTCGGCGACTGCCCGTGGCCGGGAAGGTCGAGCGTGAGAACCCGGCGGCCCGGCAGCTCGGCGAGCAGCGGCGCCCACTGGCGGCGGTCGAAGGTCAGCCCGTGCAGCAGGAGAAGCGGCGGCTGGTCGCTGGTCGTCCCACTCAACGTACCCGCCAATTCCTCAAAAATCGCCATTTTTCCGCTCCTACCGCTTGATCGGCGTCGATATTCATCCCCTGGAGACGACGCTGACGAAAGCGGAAAGTTCGTTGTGATCGGCAACACCGAGGCGACACGGGCCTTGACCGCCCGTATCCGACCCCGGCGCGACCACCCTAAACCCTCGCGATCGTCGATGACAGCCCAACGATCGGAGGACTGAAATGATCACTCAAGAGCGTCCGTTTTTCATTGGCGGCGGGTGGCGGCTGGTGGTGGTGGCTGGAGGCGGCTGGTGTCCCGGGCGGCTGCCCGTCGCCTTCCCGCGGTCTCCCCGTTGTCTCCCCCTTGCCTCCCCGTCCGATCAAACAGTCCCGGGCCGGGTCACTCAAGCACTTCCGGCGGACCGCTCATCCGCGTCCGGCGGGGCGCTCATCCGCGTCCGGCGGGGCGCTCATTCGCGTCCGCCGGAGCGTAGATGAGGGCACACACAACAGCTGCGTGCGGCCTCATCGACGGCGGGGCAGGGATGAAAGCACACACACCGCTTCCGTGTGCCTCTACCGCTCCCGGCGCGCGCCTCCGTGCGCCCCCATCCCCGCCACCGCGCCCTTCCGTGCGCCCTCGCCCTGCCAGCACGCGCTTCCGTGCGGCCCCATCCCGCCAGCACGCGTGCTCGGCGCAGCGGTCCCCCTGCACAACTCCGCGCAAAGCCAAAACCCACGCCGGTCCGCGCTCGGGCCTACTCCTGCTCCTCGGCCGCCTCGGCCAAGCGGTTCAGCGCCGGCAACGCCCGCACGATCGCCTCGGTGTCCTCCGGGCTCAGCCGGTCGAAGAGCTCGTCGATCGTGGCGGCGTAGTGGGCGTACGTGCGTACCAGCAACTCCCGCCCGTCCGGCGTGATCTCGACGAGCACGCTGCGGCCGTCGCCGGGATCGGCGACCCGGCGGACCAGGCCGGACTTCTCCATCCGGCCGACCAGCTGGGTCATGCCGGGCTGGGAGGCCCGGGTCATCCGGGCCAGGTCGGTGATCCGCCCCGGTCCGTGGTCGATCAGCTGCCGGAGCACCGCCGACGCGACCGAGCTGGGGTATTCCGCGCCTTCGAGCTGCCGCAGGAACCGCACCAGCCGGCCGAGTACCGGCAGCAGCTGTGACCCACGACTCTCCCCGCCCACCATTTGCATAACCTCATTATGTATCTAGAGTTGTTCACCGCGCGCAGCCAGTCATTGTTCAAACAACCCAAGGCGGTCTTCGCCGTCGCATTCGCCTGTGTCGTCAGCTTCATGGGCATCGGTCTCGTCGATCCGATCCTTCCAGCGCTGTCCACCAAGCTGAACGCCACACCCAGCCAGGTCAGCCTGCTCTTCACCAGTTACCTGCTGGTCATCGCCGTCGCGATGCTGTTCACCGGCTGGGTGTCCATCGGCAGGAATCCAGCTGGTGTTCGCTCGGACGGTCGGCTTCTGTCACGCCGGGTCAAGGTCGACAATGTGTGCCATGACTGACGACGTTCGTGATCGCATCCTCGGGCTGCTGCATGCCGGCCCCGCCACGGTGGCGGGTCTTTCCGCGCGGCTCGGGTTGCCGGGTGGGGTCGTCAGCTACCACCTCAAGATCTTGGAGCAGGGCGGGCTGGTGCGGGCCGGTGCTTCTCGGGTGGTGCAGGGGGTGGCGGTTCCGCGCTATGTGAGCACGGCTGCGGCCGCCGCACCGCCGTTGCGGATCCCGACGCCGCTGCCGGGACTCACCTGGACCGGGACAGGCCGTTTCCCGGTTCCGGTGTGGACCGTCGGCGCCGGTCCTGGAGCGGACGCGGCGATCGGCGCATCCGGGTCAGCACCGGCCCATTCCAAGATCGGCGCGTCCGGGTCGGCGCCCCCTGAGCCGGAGATGTCCGCCCCGGTTGTGCCGGCCGGGAGCCCGCCGGGTTCCGGGTCCGCGCCTGCGACGCCTGCCGGGGACTCGTTCGACGATGCCGGGACGTCTGCTGCATCGGTTCCGCGTCAGGCTGGTGGAGGGCAGGCTGGTGGAGGGCGACCCTCCCTGGCCGCCGGGACCGAGCCGCCCTACCTGTTCGCGCCGGAAGCGGACGTGCGCACTGATCTTGGGCCCCGCCTCGTGGAGGTTCGGCGGGTTCCGCTGGATGATGCGACGTTCTATGAGTTCGCTACTCGACTCGATGCGCTGACCCGGGAGTTCGCCGCCCGCGCCACTGCCGGCGCCCCGGCTGCTGAACTGGCGATTGCGCTCTACCGGCCGACCGGCGAAGGCGCCGCCGGTCACGGTTCCTGACCGTGTGAATCGGCGGAGGGCCGGCGCACGCAACTCCCGAGCGCGTGCGCCGGCCGCCCCCATGGAGATGCGTTCAGACGACCCCACCGCGCGGCCGCACGGCTACCTGACCAGCACCGACGACTCGACCGCGTTCCCGCCGGGCGAGGGGGACTGCCTGGCGCGTGCGGGCGCACCGGTAGCGACGGCCGCGCAGCGGCCGGGACGGTGCGCCCGGGTCGCGGGGTAGGCCCGGAAGGGGCCTGGTGCGGTTGGGGACGTGTCGACGCGTACCGGAAAAATCATGGACAGAAGACGGCCCGGACGCAATCGTCGTCCTTCTCCTTGAACATGCGGTAGCCCTCGGGCGCCTCGTCGAGGGGCATGACGTGGGTGGCGAGGTGTTCGGTGACCAGTTCGCCCTTGGCCATCCGGTCCAGCAGCATCGGGATGTAGCGCTGGCCGTGCATCTGCGCGCCACGGACGGTGAGGCCCTTGTTCATCAGGGCGCCCAGCGGGAACTTGTCGACGAAGCCGGCGTAGACGCCGAGGACGAAGACCGAGCCGCCCTTGCGGCAGGCGTGGATGGCGTCGCGGACCGCGACCGGGCGGTCGGTCTGCAGGCGCAGTTGCTGCTTCAGCTGGTCGTAACCGCGCGAGTGGGCCTCCATCCCGACCGCCTCGATGCAGACGTCAGGACCTCGGCCGCCGCTGCGTTCGCGCAGCTCGCCGGCCACGTCGGTGGTTTCGAAGTTGAGCGTCTCGGCGCCGATGTGGCGTTCCACCTGCTGCAGGCGGTTCGGCAGGCGGTCGATGACGATCACCCGGTCGGCGCCGAGCAGCATCGCGGCGCGGGCCGCCATCTGGCCGACCGCGCCGGCGCCCCAGACCGCGACCACGTCACCGGACTGGACGCCGCCCAGGTCGGCGCCCATCCAGCCGGTGGACGCGGAGTCGGAGGCGAACAGGGCGCGCTCGTCGCTCACACCCTCCGGCACCGCAAACGCTCCGACGTCGGCGAACGGCACCCGGATGTACTCGGCGTGGCTGCCGGCGTTGCCCCCCATCGCGTGCGAGTACCCGAAGCAGCCGCTCGGCGCGTGACCCCACAGGGTTTCGGTGATCGCCGGGTTGGTGTTGCCGTTGTCGCAGAGCGAGTAGAGCTTCTGGTCGCAGTACCAGCAATTGCCGCACGAGATGAACGAGGACACCACCACCCGGTCGCCGATCCGGTGGTTGCGCACGTCCGGGCCCACCTCGACGACCTCGCCGAGGAACTCGTGCCCGAGGACGTCACCCTTCTCCATGAACGGGATGTACCCGCCGAGCAGGTGCAGGTCGGAACCGCAGGTCACGGTCTTTGTCACCCGGACGATGATGTCGCCGGGGTTGCGTAGCTCCGGGTCGGGCACGGTGCCGACGGCGAGCTTGTTGACGCCCTGCCATTGCAGCGCCTTCACAGCAGTCCTCCCTCGCGGCCGTGCCGGGTGGCGGTTTGAAGTGGCCGGTTCGTCAGGGTTTTCACGGTTGTCGCCGGGCCGGAGGGCAGCAGAACGTCACCGGTCTCCAGCAGCGAGCGGGTCTCGCGCAGTGCCGCGCGGACCTGGCCTTCCGTGATCTTGGAGCCTTCGGGGATGCGGACGGCGATCTCGGTGCCGCGGTCGCCCGGGGCCGGGCGCAGAGTGATCTCCACGTCACCGGTGATCTCCCGGAGAGAGCCGGGCAGCTGCTCGGACTCCAGTTCGGACAGTGGCCGGTAGATCGTTATCACGTGGCGGCGCTGATGATCGGTGCGCTTGGCGCGGCTCTTCGCTGCGACGGTGGCAGCGGTGGCGGCCGCGACCGGCACGGCAAACATCAAGACCTTTCCGGTACGGGTCATCGCAGGGTCCCTTCGATTCGGGTCGGAGGGTGATGTACCGCGGTGGAATAGGGCTAAACGGGTTCCGGGGGTGATTCGCGGGCGCGGCTCACCGATTCCCGGCCCTTGACCCGATTGTCGGCCTCCGGCTACCGTCCCTATGAAACGTTTCATCATCTCCACCCTGGGAGCAGTCACATGCCTGACGTGCGCGCCTCGCTGCGAGCGCAGCGGATCGAGACCCCTTCCTGGGCATACGCGAACTCGGGCACCCGCTTCAAGGTGTTCGCGCAGCCCGGTGTGCCACGGGATCCGTACGAGAAGATCGCCGACGCCGCCGTCGTGCATCGTTTCACCGGTGTGGCGCCGACCGTCTCGCTGCACATCCCGTGGGACGACGTCGACGACTTCGGGAAGCTGGCGGCCTTCGCCGCGGAGCAGGGCGTCACGCTTGGTGTGATCAACTCGAACACGTTCCAGGACGATGACTACAAGCTCGGCAGCGTCACCCACCCGGACCCGCGGGTGCGCCGCAAAGCCACCGACCACCTGCTCGCCTGCGTCGACGTCATGGACGCCACCGGATCGACGGATCTCAAGCTCTGGTTCCCGGACGGCACGAACTATCCCGGTCAGGACGACATCCGCTCCCGGCAGGACCGGCTCGCGGCGGCGCTCCAGAAGGTGTACGACCGGCTCGGCGCCCACCAGCGGATGCTGCTCGAATACAAGCTGTTCGAACCGGCTTTCTACACCACCGACGTGCCGGACTGGGGCACCGCGTACGCGCACACCCTGGAGCTCGGCCGGAAGGCGCAGGTGGTGATCGACACCGGACACCACGCGCCGGGTACCAACATCGAGTTCATCGTCGCGTTCCTGCTGCGCCAGGGGAAGCTCGGCGCGTTCGACTTCAACTCGCGGTTCTACGCCGACGACGACCTGATGGCCGGGGCGGCCGACCCGTTCCAGCTGTTCCGGATCATGTACGAGATCGTGCGCGGCGGCGCGCTGGACCCGGCGTCCGGGATCACGTTCATGCTCGACCAGTGTCACAACATCGAGGCGAAGATCCCGGCGATCATTCGTTCGGTGACGAACATCCAGGAGGCGACCGCGAAGGCGCTGCTCGTCGACCCGGACGCGCTGGCCGCGGCCCAGCAGGAGGGCGACGTGCTGGCCGCCAACGCGGTCTTCATGGACGCGTTCAGCACCGACGTGCGGCCGCTGCTCGCGTCGATCCGCGAGGAGCAGGGGCTCGACCCGGACCCGCACGGCGCGTACCGTCGCAGCGGTTACGCCGAAAAGATCCAGGCCGAACGCGTCGGCGGCGTCCAGGCAGGCTGGGGCGCCTGATCGCAGCCCTGACCGCCGTCTGACAGCCGCCCGATCCTGGCGATTTCGTGCGCACCGTCCGTGCACGAACTGCCAGGATCGGGCGGTGGTCCGTCAGGAGAGCGTGCAGCTCACCGTGGCCGGGGTCGCTGCCGGGCCGGAGCCGACCAGGCCGATCGTCGTGGACGCCCCGGCCGCCAGGGCGCCGTTGTGGTCGGCGTTACGGACGGTAACCGGCGGAGTGGCCTGCACGCCGTTCCACAGTGATGCCACCGTCGTCCCGGTCGGATAGGTCCAGTTCACGACCCAGCCGGTACTCGGGGCGGTACCGGTGTTCCGTACCGCGATCTCGGCCTGGAAACCCCCGGACCAGGAACCGGTCGTCCGGTAGGTGGCGGTGCAACCGCCGCCGGTGTCACCACCCGTCGCCGCCGTCGTCACACTGCGTCCCGCCGAGGCCGCGGAGACGTTTCCGGCGGCGTCCCTGGCTCGGACACTGAACGTGTACGTGGTCGACGCCGTCAGCCCGCTCGCGGTGTAGCTCGTCCCGGAGACCGTCGCCACCACCGTGCCGTTGCGCAGCACGTCATACGAGGTCACGCCCCCGTCGTCGGTGGACGCCGCCCAGCTCAGCGTGACGCCGGTGGCGGTGATGCCGCTCGCCGACGGCTGGCCGGGAACGCTCGGCGCGACAGTGTCCGACTCGCCGTAGGCAGCGCTCAGGCTGATCCCCGTGGTGCTGCCGGTCCCGCCGAGCGGCACCTGGTGGTCGAGGCTCACGAACTTGCCGCCCTGCTGCCACAGCGCGGGTTTGAGCAGCGCGTACTTCTCCTCGTCCCAGGTCTTCCAGTCGTCGAGCAGCAGGCCGCCGGTGTCGCCCGAGTTCGGGTTCAGCACCCAGAACGTCTGGTGCAGCCGGTGCTCCACGATCAGGTCGCGCAGCGCGGTCATCCAGCGGTCCTGCCGCTCGTCCTGACCGAGCCGGCCACCCCATTCACCGATCAGCAGCGGCGCGGTGTCGTTCTCGTGGATGTAGAGCCAGTTCGGCCGCCACACGTCGTTGGTGAGCGTGGTCTTGTCGAACGGCTTGTCGAACCAGGGCTGGTTGAAGACGAGCGGCCCGTAGTCGTGCGGCGAGTAGACGAGCTGGTCCTGGTTCGCGCCCAGGTTGATCGGGTAGTCGCGCACGCCGCGCAGGTTGCCGCCCCACCAGTTGTAGTAGTAGTTCGGCGACAGGTCCGGGTCGGTGTTCGGCGAGTTCCAGGTCTCGCCCTCCCGCGGGTAGACCTCCTGCCCCTCGACTAGGACCAGCACCTCCGGGTTGATCGCGAGGATCCGTTTCGCCGCGGTCTCCGCCGTGTGCTTCCAGTTGTCGACGTCGGTGGAGTTGTCCCACTTCGCGCGCGGGGTGGTGCCGGGCGTGCCGTGCGGCTCGTTCTTCAGGTCCATCGCGACGATCGTGTCGTTGGCCTTGTAGCGAGCCGTGACCCACTCCCACGCCTGGTAGAACAGCTCCGGGGTGATCGTTCCCTTGTACCAGACCGGGTGGATGTGGCCGGAGTTGTCTGCTTCGGCGCTGTGCACGTCGAGGAGGACCTTGATGCCGTACTGCTCACAGAGCGCCAGCCAGTAGTCGAAGATCTGCAGGCTGTTCTTCCCGGCGAGCTCGGGGTTGGCGTAGGTGTTGACGTTGACCGTGCCGAAGGTGCCGGCCTTCCACTCGAGGAGCAGCTGAGTGGAGATCGGGACGCGGACGATGTTGATGCCGCGCTGGGCCATCGAGCGGGTGATCTCGGTGATGTTGGCCGACCAGAGGCCGTGGAAGACGCGCTCGGAGGCGTTGAAGCCGAACCAGTTCGCGCCGGTCAACCAGACCGGGTTCCCGGCGGAGTCCACGATCTGGTTGCCGTCGACGTGCAGCCAGTCCGTCGCGGGCGCGGCAGCGGCTGCCTGCGCCGGGGCTTGTGCTCGGGGGAGGGCTTGTGCTCGGGGGAGGGCTTGTGCTCGGGCGGTGGCCTGGGATGGGGCGGCTTGGGATGGGGTGGCGTGGGCGGCTACGGGGGTGATGGCGCCGACCATCGCCAGGGCGAGGCCGGTGGCCGCGGCGGCGACGCGTCTTCTTGCTCTGCGGGTGTGCAAGGCGGACTCCTTGAGCGCGGGGATCGGGGATTCGGGAGCGCTCCCATGACATCCTGCAATCTCCACGACACACACCACAACCATTTCCGGGACAACGGCCGGAAGCTCTGCGACCCACCGGCCTCCCCGGGGTCGCCTGAGCCGTAGCCCACGCAGGCTCCGCCGGCCGGAAACCTGCCCCAGCTACGGCCGGCAACCCCGAGCCGTAGCCCCGGCAGGTAAACCGCCCGGAAAACCTGCCCGAACTACGGCCGACGCCCCCGAGCCGTAGCCCACGCCGCCAAACACGCCCGACAACCTGCACCCACTACGGCCGGCCGGTCGGCAACCCGGCGCCATTCACGCCCAACGACCCACTCCCCCACGCTCACCCCAGGTCATAACCGCCCCCGGCGATCTCGGAAAGCAGCGACGCCCGCCCCGGAACCCACCCGAGCACCTGCCGAGCCTTAGCCCCCGAAGCCTGCTGATCGAGCAGCAGCGCGGCACCGAAATCCCCCAGCCGCGCGACCGTTTCCGACGACTCCTCCGGAACCACGCGCCCGCCGAGCCCGAGCCGCCGGCTGGCAGCCTCCCCCAGTTCCCGAACCGTCGGGTTCTCCCCACTCACGCCCAGGAACACCGATCCGTCATCCCCCTTCTCCAACGCCAACACGTACAGCGCCGCCAGATCGTCCACATGCACGGTCGTCCAGTGCTGACTGCCATCGCCGATCAACCGCAACCCGCCATCCACCTGCGGAGCGGACACCACCTGCCGCGCGATCCCAGCGCCGTGCCCGTAAACGATCCCCGGCTCGATCAGCACGGACCGGATACCGGGCGCCGCCAGCACCCGCGTGTCGATCTCCTCGCGCCAGGCGACGAGAGCGGGCGCGGCGATCGGTGTCTCCTCGGTGATGGCCGCGCCCGCCCCGTGCACCCAGACACCGCCGGTCCGGATGAAAACTTCCGGTCGCCCGGCAAGAACCGCGTCGGCGAACTCGGCCTCCGCGGCGGCACTGGAGGCATCACCCGGACTGGCGGTATGGATCACGGCGTCGCTCGCGGCGGCGAGGTCACGCACGAGAGCCGCGTCGCGCATGTCGCCGATCCTGACGTCAAGCCCCGCGCCGGCCAGCCGGCCGGCGCTCCCCGCTCGCACGAGCGCGGTAACCGAGTGACCGCCGGCGATCAGGGCGGAACGGACAGCGGAGCCGATGTAACCGGTCGCACCGGTCAGAAAGATCTTCACGAGGAAAGCTTCTCCCCACCCCGCGATCGTGTCCAACGAATGCTGTTCATAAGGGCAATCGGCGAAGGCGATAAGGTCCTGCCATGGAACAGCGCCAGCTGGAGTTCTTCGTCGCGGTCGCCGAGGAGCTCAACTTCACCCGCGCCGCGAAACGCACCCACGCCGTCCAGTCGACGGTCTCGGCCAGCATCCGCGCGCTCGAGCGTGACCTCGGAACACCGCTGTTCGACCGCAGCACCACCCGCGTCACGCTCACCGACGCCGGCCGGGCACTGCTGCCGGAGGCGAAGAACGCCCTGGAATCGCTGGATCTCGCGCGGGCCGCCGTCGGGAACGCCGGCCTCGGCCTGCGCGGAAGCCTGCGCGTCGGAACCCTCTCCGGCCTGACGGCCGTCGATCTGCCGGGGCTGGTCGGCGACTTCCGCGAGCGCCATCCGGGGGTACGGCTGACGATGACCGTGGCGGCCGAGGGCAGCTCCGGTCTCCTGGAGAAACTACGCTCGCACCAACTCGACGTCGCTTTCGTCGGGGTGGACACCCTGGCCGTCGACGGGATCGACCTGACGCCCCTCGCGACGTTCCAGCCACGGCTGCTCGTGTCCGAGAATCATCCCCTCGCCGGCACCGCGACGGTGGATCCTGGCGCGCTGGCCGACGAGCCGTTCATCGACCTGCCGGCCGGTTACTGCAATCGGGTACGGTCCGACAACGACTTCCGCCGAGCCGGACTGACCCGCTCGATCGTCGTCGAGGTCACCGACCTGACGACCGTGCCGAGTTACGTGGCGGCCGGGCTCGGCGTGGCCCTGGTCCCGCCACTGCGCGCGGAGGCCGGCGCCCGGGTGGTCCCGGTCGACCTGGACCCACCCGCCACTCCATGGACTCTCGCGGTCGCCCGGCCCGCCGCGATCCCGCCGAGCCGGGCGGTCCGGGCGTTCCTCGACCTGATCCCGCCCCACACGGCCACGACCAGCGAGTATTAGTCCCAGAACCGCGGGGCTCAGGCGAAGCGCACGGTGGCGAGGGCGGCGCCGACCAGCAGGCCCATCCCGTTCGTCGCCCAGTGCAGCGCGGCCGCCGCGAGCAGGCTTCCGCTGCGCCGCCGCAGCTCGCACAGGAGCAGACCGGCCAGCGCGGTGAACCCGACAGCTCCGGCGACGGCCAGGATCTGCCCGGTGGTTCCGCCGCCCACCGCGTCACCGACCGCCTGGTTCGCCTCGGCGAGCCGTAGCGACGGCAGGATGTGCCAGAGCCCGAAGAGCGCCGAGGACACCACGCTCGCCCAGACCGCGCCGCGATGCCGGTTCACCAGACCGTGCAGCACCCCGCGGAAGGCGATCTCCTCGAGTAGCACGGTCCCGAACGGGATCACCACGAAGGCGGTCTGCAGCACGGCGCTGAGGTGCAGGTCGTAACGGCCGTCCTGGAACGCCGGCCGGGTCGCCGGGATCGCGGCGGCGATCGCGTACACGACCGCGACGGCGAGCACCGCGCCGGCCGCGTACTTGATGCCGCGGGTCAGCGTGTGCGGGGCGAGCCCCAAGTCGTGCCAGGTGAGTCCGGCGCGGCGGCCGAGGAGCAGCAGGCCGATCGCGACCAGCGGGCCGGCCACCAGACCGGTGCCCGCCGGGCCGAACTTGGTGGCGACGTTGACCGCGACCAGCACCACGACGATGGCGGCGAGGACGAGGCCCAGCCTCCGGCGGGAGATTCTTCGGGTACGGTCGACGGGCACAGCCGAGAGACGCTACCGACCTGATTCGATCTTTTCCGGCGAACCGTGAATATTGTGACGTGAGCCGCTTCGGTGAACCGGCGCGCTCTATCGGACGACGAGTCCCAGGGTCTTCGCCAGGGCCGGCGCCGCCTCCGCCAGCTGATCGCTGCCGATCACCGCGCCCCGCAGCGACTCCCACCCGAGAGCCACGTCCAGCTCACGAGCGGCCCGGAAGTCCAGCTTCTTCACTGTCGCCTTGGCGAATCGCGCGCGCCGGATCGCCGTACCCGGAAAAGTGACACCGACCAGCGTGGCGTCGGAGAGATCAACCTCGGTCAGGTCGCAGTCGCGGAACTCGACGTCCTGCAACCGCGCGCCCCGCAGGTTCAAGCTGTCGATCTTGCAGTCCTTGAGCACCACGCGACGCCACTGCGCCCCGTAGGCCTGGACGCCGGCGAGGACACTGTCCAGCACCGACACGTTCAGGAAGGACGTCTCGCCCCAACTGCCGCCGATCCAGCGGCACCGTGACACGTAGACGTCGTCGAGCCGTACCCGATCGAAGTTTCCGCCGGTGAAGGTGACCGAGGTGAGCGCGCTCTCGGAGAACCGGATCCCACCGGCCTGCACGCCGTCGAACTCGGCGCCGTCGACGTGGGCCTCGCTGTAGTCCTCACCGATCTCCAGCTCCGCGGTGAACGGCTGCAGGTATTTCGCGTACGGCAGCGAAGCGAGCTCCACAAGATCCCCTGTCGCGTAGGTCACCCGTTGTCACATCTCACGGGCGTCGGTAGTCCAAGACCACGACACCGTACGCCACGACGAAACGAGGGATGACAGATGCGAGTGGCCGTTGCCGGAGGAACCGGACTGATCGGGCGTCTGATCGTGGAGCAGGCGCGCGCGACCGGGCACGAGGTGGTGATCCTGTCCCGCTCGCACGGAGTGGATCTGACCACCGGCGCGGGCCTGGGCGACGCCCTGCGCGGCGCCGATGTGGTGATCGACGTGACGAACGTGGAGACCCTGAGCCGTGCGGTCTCGGTGGACTTCTTCGAGCGGGTCACCCGTACCCTCACCGAGGGTGCGGAACGCGCCGGGGTCGCCCACCACGTGGTCTTGTCGATCGTCGGCGTCGACCGGGTCGGATACGGCTATTACGAGGGCAAACTGCGCCAGGAGCAGCTCGCTCTGGCGGGCGGGACGCCGGCGACCGTGCTGCGTGCCACCCAGTTCTTCGAGTTCGCCGGACAGTCCCTGGCACGCGTGCCGGGCCCGGTCGCGGTGCTGCCGCGGATGCTCAGCCAGCCGGTCGCGGCCGCCGAGGTGGCCGCCGAGTTGCTGCGCCTGGCGGCCGGTCCGGCGCGGGGTCAGGCCCCGGAGATGGCCGGCCCGGAGGTGCTGGAGATGTCCGCTATGGCCCGCCGCGTCGCGAAGGCGCACGGGCCGCGGAAGCTGGTGCTCGGCCTGCCGCTTCCCGGCGCCACGGGACGCGCCCTGGCGAACGGCGGGCTGCTGCCCACCGGCCCCGGCCCGCGCGGCACGACCACGTTCGATCAGTGGCTGGCGAAGCCGTGACGCTCTCCGCCAAACGCGCGGCGGCCGCGCTGCTCGCGGTCGCCGCAGCGGTCATCGGCGTGTGGGCGGCCGCGTTCCCACTGTCGTTCTACAGCGACTTCCCGTCTCCGGGGCGGCACTGGGTGTCAGCGCTCGGCCCGTACAACGAACATCTGACCCGCGACGTCGGCGGCCTGTTCCTGGCACTGCTGGTGATGACCGTCTGGGCGATCCGCCGGCCGTCACCCGTGGCGTTGCGGATGACCGGCGGCGCCTGGCTGGTCTTTACGGCGGAGCACTTCCTCTGGCACTCCCTGCATCTGGGCGTCTTCCCCACCGTGGACAGAATCGGCAACGTGACGTCCCTCGGGGCAATGCTCGTGTTGTCCATATTGCTGCTGCTCCCCGACCGACCCCCTGTCGAAGCCCTCGGTGGTGACGAACGAACGCGAGACAGCACCAGAAAGTCGGCAAGTCAGTCAACTTGACGAGCGCATCCGGTTTTCCGGGTTGTCGGCATGGACTGGCCGGAGCGGGAGGAAGACGCCTGGGCGCCCGCCGTCGCGGTCAGCGCTCCACTACGGACGGGACATTCGCGATCGTCACGTGGTGTGCTCATATCCGAGGCGAACCCCGCGCTTCGCGGAAACGCGCGGACGCCCCAGGCCCCGCAGAATGACGCAAAGCAGCTACGTTCCAACGTCATCCGTCCCCGCCGTGACTCTGCGTGGATTTGGCGCAGCATGCCACCGCCCTGCGGCGCCCAGCAGCCGATCAACCTCGGTCAACCGGCTGCTGGGCGACGACCGCTACGCCTGCAGATCGACGTGCGTGCCGATCCCGTTCGCCAGCGCGCGATCGATCATCAGCCGGGCGGTGGCGAGATCCTGCAACCCCACCCCCACCGAGTTGAACAACGTGATCTGTTCGGCGTCCCGGCGACCCGCGCACCGCCCGATCACCACGTCGCCCAGCTCATCGGCGAAATGCTCCGGTGTGATCGCCCCTTCCCGCACCGGGATCATCACGTCGCCCGATTTCTCCAGCGCGGTCGCCCGCGAGTCGACGACCACCCGCGACCGGCGGATCCCCTCGGTGTCGATCTCCCGATGGTCACGCCGAGGCGGCGCGCCGACCGCGTTCACATGCAGCCCCGGGCGGAACCACGCGCCCCTGACCAGCGGTTCGCGGGACGGCGTCAGCGTGCACAGGATGTCGACTCCGCTGACCACGTCCTCGATCCGGTCGGCCACCCGCGCTCCCAGCTCCGCCGCCAGGTCGGCGGCCCGCGCCCGGCTCCGGTTCCAGATCACGATCTCGGAGATCGGCAGCACCGCCCGGATGGCCGCCGCGTGGGCCCGCGCCTGTCCGCCCGCGCCGATCAGCCCGAGCACCCGCGAGGACGACCGGGCGAGATGGCGGGTGGCGACGGCCGACGCGGCGGCGGTCCGGAACGCCGTGATCGCGCCGCCGTCCAGGATCGCCTCGCACCCGCCCGTCGACGTGTCGGTGATCAGGATGGTGGAGCGTTGTACGGGCAGCTGCCGTTCCCGGTTGCCCGGTATGTCGGCCAGTAGTTTGACCGCCATCGCCCGGGCGCCGGCGGAGATGCCGGTCATCGGCAGGAACACCGCGTCGGAGCCGGGCAGCGTGACGGCGCTCGGCGCGGGCTGCACCGCCCGGCCGGACGCGAGCTCGGCGTGGACACGCTCCACGGCCTCCACCACGTCCGGGTAGTTGATCATCTGGAGGATGTCGGAGCGGGTCAGCAGGAGCGTCACCGCAGCACGTCCGCGATCCGCGGGAACAGCCGCAGCGCGTTGCCGGCGGCGATCGCCGGGTCGCGCACGGCTTCCCGCTGCATGCGCAGCACCGCGTCGTTCGCCCACGGAATGTCGGTGCCGAACAGGATCCGGGCCGGGTCGACGAGCTTCTCCACCGGACCGAGGTTGAGCGTGGTGTCGTAGTAGATCCCGTCCAGCTTGGCGATCTCCGCGGCGAACGCGTCCGGGCCGGCCTCCACCCGCCAGTCGTCACCCTGCAGGGCGTACATGGCGATCCGCCACTTGATGTACGGGACCATGCCACCGGTGTGCGGCAGGATGAACCGGATCCTCGGGTACCGCGCGAAGACGTCGGCGGCCGCCAGCCGGGTGGCCGCCCGGGTCGTGTCGAACGTGCCTTCGAGCAGTGCCGGCGGCAGGTCGGCGATCCGCTCCCGGATCAGGATCGGATGGATGAAGACGACCGCGTCCCGGCTGTTCAGCGCAGCGAGCAACCCGTCATAGCGGCGGTCGGCCAAGTACACGCCGTCATAACTTGACTGCATACACACGCCGTCAAGATTGAGCACGTCAAGTGCATGGATCGCTTCGTCTGTACTTGACGATACGCAAGGCATCGGCAGCGTCGCGAACGCGCCGTACCGTGTCGGATATTTTCGGATCAACTCCGCGTACTCCTCGTTGATCGCCCGCGCGAGTTGCGGCGCCGCGGACGGCGGGGCGAACGTGGTGCCGGCCGGCATCGACAGCACCGACAGCGTCGTGCCGATCATGTCCATCCGCTCGATGCCGATCGCCGGGTTCCACTCCGGCACGAACGGCGGCATCACCATGCCCAGCTCGGCCCGTTTCGCCTTCACCACGTCCAGGTCGGCATGGTGGTGAACGTCGATCAGTTGCATGTCTTCCCCAATCCGGCGAGGTGCTGACGCAGCGAGGCCGCGCTCGTGGTGATGAAGTCGAGGGCCTGCTCCTCGGAGAGCGGCGCCCGCAGCGCCTCTTCATCAAAAGAAGGGCTGATCAAATCGACCACGGACGCCAGCTCAGCATCGGTCAGATCCGGATGAGCGGCCCGCCACACCGGATCATTGACAAAGAGCGTCATCTCCGTCTCGGTGCGCCACGCATGCGGAAAGTCCCCCTCGATCGACAGGGTGGCGTCCGGGCATTCGGTGACCAGAACGGTCAGCAGCTCATCCCAATCAACAACACCCCGTCCCACCGGTACGAGGAACCGGCCGATCCCCGTGGCAGTCCGGATCAGTGCCACATCGCGGATGTGCGACTGCCGCACATACGGCGCCACCCGGCGTGCCGCCTCCACCGGATGCTCCCCGCGGACCACCACGTTGGCGACGTCGAACGTGATGCCGAACGCGTCCGGACCGGCGTCCTCGACCAGGCGCACCACCTCGAACGAGCTGATCTCCTCGTGCGTCTCGATGTTGAGGTGGGCGCCGCTGTCCCGGATCACCGGCGCGAGCCGGTCCAGGACCGTGGCGGTCGCGGCGAGTTGCTCGGTCCAGTCCACGTCGGTGCGGAAGCGGTCACACGCGTACATGCCCCGGATGGTGAACTGGTAGTTCGCGGTCGCCGTCCAGAGCTCGGTGATACCGACCTCGGTCACGGCCCGCACCAGCGTCGCGAACCCGGCCAGGTAGTCGCCGCCGCCGAGCTCCCGGATCCGCGGTGACTCCGGTGTGGCGAACGGGTTGACCTTGGCGATGCCGACTTCGAGGTAGAGGCCGAGCGCGCGGGCGTGCGCGGCGACCTCACGCAGCTCACCCGGGTCCAACGCCGGGCTGAGGTCGAACGGCGACCGGAAGAACGCCCCGTCGAGCCCCAGCTCGGCGATCCGGTCGAGCGTCCACAACGCTCCCTTGCGAGCGAAGACCGGATACTTGGTGGTGTCTGTTCCGACCCGCATGAGGCCCGCCTTCATCACGCGTCGTCCTTGCTCAGGTCGACCAGGCCACGGGAGAACACGTTGTCCGGGTCGTACTGCTTCTTGACAGTGGTCAGCCGCTCGTACTTGTCCCCGTAGACCGCCTTCGCCACCGCGTCGTCACCCTGCACCGACGTGAAGTTGATGTAGGTGCCGCCCTGGAACGGCCGCATCGCGTCGCTGAACCCGCGCACCCAGCCGACGAGCGGCGCCTTCTCCGCCGGGAACTCCCAGTCCGCGCCGATGTTCGCGGAGTACCGCATCGGCCCGTGCGACGGCAGCGCGTCCCGCGATCCGTCGCGCTCCTGGTCGCTGCCGGCGATCATCTCGAACGGGCACATCACCTGGTGCGAGATGAAGGCGGAGGAATTCAAGGACCGGCCCGGGTACGCGTCCGCCCAGTGCAGAATCGTGTCGATCGCCTCGCCGCTCAGCTCGTGGACGAACGTGTGCCGCCAGTAGTGCCGGATCCCGTAGCGGAACTCGTCATCGGTGGAGTGCTGGAGCGTGACGTGCGGAATCGTGCGGACCGAGGTGTAGATCGGGTTCGTGCCGTCGAAGAGCGCCTTCTCCGCGACACCCGACGCGTCCCCGTAGGTGACGGTGGAGAGCGACAGGATCGGCGTGTCCCGGTGTTCCGCCGGCACCTGCGACCAGTACGCCGGGCACCGGTAGACGCGCAGGTACGTGCCGACGTTCGCCGGCAGGCCGATCGCGACGTCCCGGAACCGCTCCATCATGGCCCGCCGGTCGGCCGCCGCGTAGAGCGAGGTCCGCACGGTCGCGAGTCCCGGCAGCGTGACGTAGCGATAGGTGAAGCTCGTCGCCACCCCGTAGTTGTGCCCGGCCCCCTTGATCGCCCAGAAGAGGTCCGGGTTCTCCTCGTCGCTGACCGTCAGGATCCGCCCGTCGGCGACCACGATCTGCGCCGACACCAGGTGGTCCACCGTCGCGCCGTGCATCCGGGTGAGATAGCCGAACCCGCCGCCCAGGGTCAGCCCGGCCACACCGGTGTGCGAGACGACGCCGGCCGGGACCGCGACGCCGAGGTCTTCCACGGCGCGGTCCACCTCGCCCCAGACGCAGCCCGCGCCGACCGTCACGGTGCCGGCCACCTGGTCGACGACCACGCTGTTCATCGGCCGGGTGTCGATCTGCACGGCGCCGTCGGCCACGGCTGTCCCGGCGAGGTTGTGCCCGCCGCCCCGTACCGTGATCGGGGTTCCGGTGGCGCGCGCCCAGCGCAGCACCTCGGCCACCTGCTCCGGGGTGGAGCAGCGGGCGATCGCGGCCGGCCGGCGGTCGATGTCGGCGTTCCAGACGTGCCGGAGCTGGTCGTACTCGGCGTCGCCGGGCACTACGACGGGACAGCTCAGCGATTCGGCGTCGATCATGACGAGGCTCCTTGCACGGCGCGGGACGGGACGGGGAGAAGGGAACGCAGGTGGGCGGCGGAACGGGCGACGAAGCGTTCGTGCGACGGCCGCCATTGATCGCTGACGGTCCGCAGGGTGGTCAGGTCCTCGGCGGCGAGCCCGACGAGGCCCCGGAGCTCGTCGACCTCAGCGTCGGCGAGGTCGGGATGGCCGGCCCGCCACACCGGGTCGGCGATCAGCGCGTGCAGTTCGCCACGGATGCCGCCGATGCCCTCGATCGTGAGGTTGAGCCCGGGGTTCATGGTCAGCAGCAGGTCGAGGACCCAGGCCCAGTCGAGGACGCCGTCGCCACAGGGCGCGAGGAACCGTACCAATGATGAATTTTCCTGAAAAAGCGCTACGTCGCGGAGCTGAGTGCTGATCACGTAGGGCGCCACTCGCCGGATCCCGGCGGTCAGGGACTCCCCGTTCGCCGGCAGGTTGGCCGGGTCGAGGCAGACACCGAGGACGTCCGGGCCGACCGCCTCCACCAGGCGGACCACCTCGTGCGTGGTGATCTCCTCGTGGGTCTCGATCGCGAGCCGGCACCCGTTGGCGCGCAGCACCGGCGCGAGCCGGCGCAGGAACGCCTCGGTGATCCGCAGCTGCTCCGGCCAGTCCGTGTCGGTGCGGAACCGGTCGGTGGCGTACACGCCGGGGTAGGTCTTGATCCCGCCGCACGCCGTCCAGAGCGTGGTCCAGCCGTTCGCCGCACAGACCTCGATCATCCGGGTCATGCCGGCCAGGTAGTCGCCGCCGCCGAGCTTCCGGACGCGCGGCAGCTCGGCCGTCATGAACGGGTTGACCTTGCCGATGCCCATCTCGACGTAGAGATCGGCGGCGCGGGCGTGCGCCGCGAACTCGGCCAGGTAACCCCGGTCCAGGGTGGGCGACAGATCATCGAGGGTACGGATGTTGCAGCCGTCGAGCCCTTGCGCGGTCAGCGAGTCGAGCAGCTCGAACCCGTCGGAGTAGAGATCGGTGCCGCCGAAGGCGTACCGGAGGTCGGTTCCTATCAATGGCATTCAGGAGATTCCTTCGAAGTCGGGGACCGCGGCGAGCAGTTCCCTGGTGTACGCGTGGGCGGGCTCGGCGAAGACCGCCGCTGTGACGCCCTGTTCGACAGCGACGCCCTGATCGAGAACGGTCACGGTGTCGCAGAGCGCGCCGACCACCGCGAGGTCGTGGGCGACGAAGAGCAGGCTCGTCCCCAGCCGCTGCTGCGCGTCCTTGAGCAGATGCACCACCTGGGCCTGCACCGACACGTCGAGCGCGGAGACCGGCTCGTCGCAGACCAGCAGGCGCGGTCGCATGGCCAGGGCCCGGGCGATCGCGACCCGCTGCCGCTGGCCGCCGGAGAGCGAGCCGGGGTGCCGCCCGAGCATGTCCGCGCCGAGTCCGACCTGGTCGAGGGCCTCCACGACCCGGTCGCGGCGGGGCGCCCGCGGCTCGTGGATCTGCAGGCCCTCCCCCACGATCTGCTCGACCGTGCGGCGCGGATTCAGGCTCGAGTACGGGTCCTGGAAGACGATCTGCGCCTCCCGCTGGAACCGCCGCCGCTCGGCCCGGCCCGCCCTCAGCAGATCGATCCCGTCGTAGGTGATCGCGCCGCCGTCCGGTTTCTCCAGGCCCATCAGGCACCGGATCAGCGTCGATTTGCCGGATCCGGACTCGCCGACCAGCCCGGCGATCTCCCCGGTCCCGATCGTGAGGCTGACCCCGTCCAGCACGGTGACGCCCTTGAACGCCTTGCTGAGGTTGACGATGCTGAGCAGGCTCATCGGGCCGGCACCTCCACCAGATGGCAGGCCGCGCGGGCCTCGAACGCCGGCACCTGCGTGGCGCACCGCTGCACCGCGACAGCGCACCGCGGGTGATAGGCGCATCCGGCCGGCCGGTTCGCCGGCGTCGCCGCCACGCCCGGGATCGCCGTCAGCGATCCGACGCCACGGCCCAGGCGGGGCACGGCGGCGAGAAGATCCCTGGTGTACGGGTGAACCGGCGCCCGGAACAGCGTCCGCACGTCGTTCTCCTCGACCGGACGCCCGCTGTACATCACGCAGACCCGGTCCGCGTTCCCGGCGACGATGCCGAGATCGTGGGTGATGAACAGGACCGCGAGGTGGCGTGCCGTCGCTGCCTCGCGGATCAGCTTCAGCACCTTGGCCTGCATCCGCACGTCGAGCGCCGTGGTCGGCTCGTCGGCGATCAGCAGCTCCGGCTCGGCGATCAGCGCCATCGCGATCGCGGCCCGCTGCCGCATCCCGCCGGAGAGCTCGTGCGGGTACGCGGTGAGCCGCTCGCCGGGCCGGGTGATGCCCATCTCGCCGAGCATCTCCTCGGCCTTCTTCCTCGCGGCGGCCCGTCCCACCCCGCGGATGAGCAGCGGCTCGGCGATCTGCCGGCCGATCGGCTGCACCGGGTTGAAGCTGCTCAGCGGGTCCTGGAAGACCATCCCGATCCGCGCGCCCCGATAGGCGCGCAGCTCACTCTCCGGCATGGTCAGCAACTCGGCGCCGTCCATCCGGATCGAGCCGGCGAGCCGGGTCCGCCGGTCCAGCCGGGTGATCGCCCGGGCCGTGACGCTCTTGCCCGAGCCGGACTCGCCGACCAGGGCCAGGAACTCGCCGCGGCGCAGCGTCAGGTTCATCCCGTCGACCAGCCGGACGTCGCCGGCGTCCACGGTGAGGTCACGGATCTCCAGCAGCGCGCTCATCGCAGCCCCTTCCGCAGGGTGGGGTCGCGCCGGACCTGCAGCATGTCGCCGAGCAGGCCGAACGCGACGACCGAGATGGTGATCAGCAGGCCGGGCAGGATCGCGGCCGGCCAGTTGACCGTCACGTACCGGGCCGCCGTGGAGGCCATCGCGCCCCACTCGGCGCTGGGCGGCTGGGCGCCGACGCCGATGAACGACAGCCCGGAGAGGATCAGCGTGACGCCGCCGATCTGCAGGGTCGCGTTGATCAGCACCTCGTCGAGAGAGTTGGGCAGCACGTGCCGCAGCATCAGCGTGACCCGCGACGTGCCCATCACCTTCGCCGCCTCGACGTACCCCGTTGTCAGCGTCCGCAGGATGGTCCCCCGGGCCAGCCGCGCGGTGGCCGGGAACATCGCCACGACCAGCGCGATGATCGCCCCGGTCAGGCCGGAGCCGAGCGCGGTGGCGACCGCGAGGGCGAGCATCAGGCCGGGCAGCGACAGCAGGATGTCGCAGGTCCGCATCAGGATCTCGTCGGCCCACCGGCCGCCGAGCGCCGCGACGCTCGCGACCAGCAGGCCGAGCGCGGTGCTGACCAGGACCACGACCAGCGCGGAGAGCAGTGTGGGCCGGGCGCCGACGAGCAGCCGGCTGAGCACGTCCCGGCCCTCCTCGTCGGTGCCGAGCCAGAACTGCGAGCTCGGGCCGAGCAGCCGCAGGCTCGGATCCGAGCGGTACGGGTCGTGCGGCGCCAGCAGCGGCCCGAAGATCGCCGCGAGCACGAGCAGGCCGATCACCGCGAGCACGAGGTGGTCCAGCCACGGCCGGCGGGCGGGCCGCCGGGTGAACCGGGTGAGCCGCGTGATCGGGCTGGTCAGGGCGGTCATGCCGCCGCCAGCTGTGCGCGGCGCACCCGCGGGTCCAGCCCGAGCTGCGCGCAGTCGACCGCGAAGTTCACCAGGACCGTGATCGCCCCGATCAGCAGCACCGCCCCGAACACCGCCTGGGTGTCCTTCTGGGTGACCGCGGTGGTCAGATAGGACCCGATCCCCTGCCGCCCGAAGACCGACTCGACGAGCACCACGCCGGCGAACGTCCAGCCGATCTGCAGACCGGCCAGGCTGACCGACGGGATCGCCGCGTTCCGCAGCACGTGCCCGGTCACCACGCCCCGCATCGAGACTCCCTTCGCACGGGCCACCGCCACGTAGTCGCTCTCCAGGGCGGAGAGCATCGACGCCCGCAGCGTCCGGAACAGGCCCGCGGCCGCGGGCAGAGCCAGCACGATCGCCGGCAGCACCAGGTGCAGCAGCGCGTCGCCGAACGCGGCCGGATCGCCGGCCAGCAGCGCGTCGGCGGTCACGAACCCGGTCCGGACCGGCACCACCGTGTCGGTGGAGAGCTGCCCGGCCACCGGCAGCCAGCGCAGCTCGGTGCCGACCAGCCACTGCAGCAGGAACGCCAGCCAGAAGACCGGGATCCCCCCGGCCGCGACCGCCGCGACCCGCAGGGCCGTGTCCGCCCGGCCCTGCGCGCGGGTCGCGGTGACCAGGGCCAGCAGCACCGCCCCCGCGATGCTGAGCACCGTCGCGACCACCACCAGCTCGACGGTGGACGGCATCAGGTTGCGCAGGTCGGTGACGACCGGCTGCAGGGTGACCGCGGACTGGCCGAAGTCGCCGTGCAGCAGCCGGCCGAGGTACGACAGGTACTGGACCGGCAATGGCTCGTCGAGGCCGAGCCGCTCCCGGAACAGCGCGATCTGCTCCGGGCTCGCGTTGCGCCCGGCCGCCATCGTCGCCTGATCGCCGGGGAGCAGCTTCATCAGGAAGAAGACAGCGGTGGCGAGGCCCACGAGCGTGACCGCCGTGCTCAGGGTCCGGCCGAGGAGGAACCTGCGCACGTCAGCCCGCGACCCGGACGTCGAGCAGGTTGATCATGTCGTGGGAGTTCGAGTCGCCGAGTCCGGTGAAGCCGTCGCGGACCACCAGCGTGTCGGTGGGGTTGGAGACGTTGATCGAGACCTGGGCCGCGGCGATCTTCGTCTGGGCCTGCTCGTAGAGCGCGCACCGGGCCGCCTCGTCCGGCGTGGCGAGAGCGTTCGCGACCAGGCCGTCCACCTCGGGGTCGCCGTAGTTGCCGAAGTTGGAGCCCCGGCCGATCATCTCGGAGGTGTAGGTGCGGGCCAGGATCGTGCCGGCGTCCGGGTAGAGCGGGAAGTCCGACATGTAGAACAGGTCGGGCGTGGTTTCCGGCTTGGCGAGCTGCGCGATGTACGCCGGGTAGGTGATCTGCTTGAGGTCGAGCGTCACGCCGATGTCGGCGAGGTTCGACTTGAGCAGCGTGGCCGCCTGGATGTGCGCGGGGTTCCAGGTCTGGTACTCGGCGACGAGCGAGAGCCCGGTGGCGCCGGCCTCGGCGAGCAGCTGCTTGGCGCGGGCCGGGTCCTGGGCGGACGCGGGCAGTTCGGGCCGGCAGCTCAGCGTGGCCGGGAGCGGTCCGGTGGCGACCTTCGCGCTGCCGCCCTCCACGTTGGTGACGAAGCCCTGGTAGTCGAAGGCGTAGGCGAGGGCCTGGCGGACCCGTACGTCGGAGAGCTTCGGGCTCTTGGTGTTGATGAAGAAGTAGTTCTGCGCGGACGAGGCGCGCTGCACCACCCGGAAGCCGGGGTTGTTCGCGAACGTGGCGGCGTCGTCCTTGCTCTGGATCGCCGCGTCGTACTGGCCGGCGAGCAGCCCGTTGCGGGCGGTCGCGCCGTCGGCCACGTTGCTGAGCACGATCCGCGCCGGGCGGCCGTCCTGCTTCGCCCAGTGCTCCGGGCGCAGCTTCATCCGGATCTCGGTGCCCTGGCGCAGCGACTCCAGGGCGTACGCGCCGCTGCCGGCCGCGTTGGCGGCCAGCCAGGCCTGCCCGCTGTCGGTGCCCTCGTGCTGCTTGACCAGCGCGGAGTTCAGGATGAAGACCTTGCTGAGCGCGCCGACGAAGACCGCGTTCGGCCTGGTCAGGTCGATCTTCACCTCGGTGTCGCTGACCGCCGTCGCGGACTTGTAGTCGTTGATCAGCGACGCGACGCCGGTGCCGACCTTCCTGGTCCGGTCCAGGGTGTAGACGACGTCGGCCGCGCGCAGCGGGGTGCCGTCGGCGAACGTCACGTCGTCGCGCAGGGTGAAGGTCACCGACGTGGCGTCCGGCGCGACGGTCCACTTCGTGGCGAGCCGCGGCTGGAGCTTCCCGTCGCGGGTGTAGTCGACGAGCGTGTCGTAGAGGGCGTTGTCCGGCACCGAGTTCTGGGTCTGGTCGGCGAGAACCGGGTCGAGCGTGCCGATGGCGAACCCGAACACGAGGTCACCGGTGCCACCGGCGGTCGTGGTGGCGGATCCGCCGGAGGCGCATCCGGCGATCGCGAGGGCGGCGGCGAGGGGCAGGGCGATCAAGGGGGAGCGATACGGCATGTTCGTCTCCTTAGGAGGTCACAAGGCCTGCCGGGGCAGCGCCTTGGGATACCATCCTGGGAAGCAATGAGGACCTCCTCAAGAAATTAGAAGTAACGTTCTTGTAAACGCGGCTCCCGAAACTACGCTTAAACTGGGCAAACGCTACTGAGATATCAGCGAAGGCCGACCTCGCGGTATACCAAGGTTTCTGACTACGATGCCGTGGTATCCCAACCGCTCGGAGGATGCGCATGATCGCGGACGATGACCGCCCGCTTCCCGACCAGATCTACGCCGCGCTCCGCGAGCGGATCATCACCGGTGAGCTGCCGCCGGGCCGGCGGCTCGTGGAGCGCGACCTGGCCGCCGATCTCGGCGTCTCCCGGATTCCGCTGCGGGCCGCCCTGCCACAGCTCGAAGCGGACGGCTTCATCACCACGACACCCCGGCGGGGCGCGGTGATCGCCCAGCTCACGCTCGAGGACATCGAGGAGCTTTTCGACGTACGGGAGAAACTCGAACCGATGGCCGCGGAGCTGGCGGCGAGGCGCCTCGGCGCGCCCGGCGTCACCCTCGACCGGGCTGAAGTGATCATGGCGCGGAGCGAGGCCGCCCTCTCCTCCGGCGACGAGCAGGCCGCGGCGGCCGCCAACGTGGCGTTCCACCGGGAGCTGATCGCGTTACCCGGTCACCGCCTGCTCGGACACCTGATGCAGCCGCTGATGGGCCGCCTGGAGTGGCTGTTCCGGCTCACCGCGGACCGGGACATCGCCGCGCAGTGCGCCGAGCACCGGGGCATCCTCACCGCGATCCGGGCCGGCAACGGCGACGTCGCGGCCGCGCTGGCGTTCGCGCACGTGGCGTCCGGCCGCGAGCCGTCGATCGGCAAGCTGCGCAGCCGGCTGCCCTCGCTCAGGGCTTCCGGGCCTGGAGGAACGCCGTGACCATCGCGACCAGATCGTCGACGATCTCCACCCAGTTCCCGTCGCCGGGCGCCTCCACCTCGCTGCCCAGCCCCATCCACCGGGACAGCGCGCTGTAGACGATCACGCAGCTGGACGTCACCGCGCGCTCCGGGTCGGGATGCCCGATCTCCCCGCGCCGCGCCAGCAGCACCGCCGCGAACCCGGCCGCCATCTGATCGAAAGCGGCCTTGCCGCGTGCGCCGATCATGTGGTCCCGTTTGGCCATCCGCATGAACGGCCCGATCACCGGACCGTGCGCCCGCAACACCTCGGACATCGTCCGGACGGCCCGCTCCACCGCCTCGGGAAACGTCTCGGCCGCGGGGCCGGGCCGGGCGAACGCCGCTTCGGTCTCCTCGGCGATCCGCGTCATGGCCCGCCCGTTGACGATCCGCAGCAATTGGTCCTTGCTGTCCACCCGCCCGTAGATCGCCCCGGTCGAGACACCGGACCGCTTGCTCACCTCGCTCAGCGTGAACTCGTCCGAGCCGCGCTCCACCAGCAGCGACAGCGCGGCGTCCAGGGCCGCGTCGAACGACACCCGGCTGCGCTCCTGCTTCGGCTTGCGGGCCGGCGACTCCAGGTTCGGCATCCGATGAAAATACCCTGCCGTCTTTTCAACCGTACAGTTGAAAGACTAGGGTGCGGGTGAGTCAACGCCGACCCCTGGAAGGAAGCCACCGATGTCGCTTTCCGATCTGACGCCCGCCGACCGCCACCGGCGGATCGCCGGCGAGTTCACCGCCCGCGTCCAGGGTGTGAAGGACTGGCACTCCCCCGCGCCCGTCGACGGCTGGACCGCGCGCGACGTGGTCCGCCACCTGGTCGAGTGGCTGCCCGGCTTCCTCGGCTCGTCGGCCACGCTGCCGCCGGCTCGGAGCGTGGACGAGGACCCGGCCGGAGCCTGGCAGGCGCACGCCGACGGGGTGCAGGCGCTGCTCGACGACCCGGCCGCGGCGGGGCGCACGTTCACCAACCCGCACATCGGCGAGATGCCCCTCGCGAGCGCGATCGACCGGTTCTACACGTCCGACGTGTTCATGCACACCTGGGACCTGGCCCGGGCGACCGGCCAGCACGACCGGCTCGACCCGGGGTTCAGCGCGCTGCTGCTCGGCGGGATGGAGCCGATGGAGCAGATCATCCGGTCGTCGGGGCAGTACGGCCCGCGGGTTCCCGTCCCGGACGACGCCGACGCACAGACCCGGCTGCTCGGCTTCATCGGCCGCGACCCGAACTGGACCGCCTGAGGGTTGATCGACGCGGCCCGGGGTACCGGGCGCACATGCGTCTCACCGTCAACGAGGTCGAGCACGAGCTCGACCTCGACCCCCGGACCACCGTGCTGGACGCGCTGCGCGAGCACCTCGACCTGACCGGCGCGAAGAAGGGCTGCGACCACGGGCAGTGCGGCGCCTGCACGGTGCTGCTCGACGGCCGGCGGGTGAACAGCTGCCTGTTGCTCGCGGTCGCCTGTCAGGACGCGCGGATCACCACGATCGAGGGACTCGACGACCATCCGGTGCAGCGGGGATTCCTCGACCACGACGGATTCCAGTGTGGTTACTGCACGCCCGGCCAGATCTGCTCGGCGGTCGGGATGCTGGACGAGGTCGCACAGGGCCGGCCCAGCGCGGTGACCGGAACCGGCGACGGCGACCTGCTCAGCGACGCGGAGATCCGGGAGCGGATGAGCGGGAACCTGTGCCGCTGCGGCGCCTACCCGAACATGGTCCCGGCGATCCGGCAGGCGGCGGGGATCGGGCAGGCGGCGGGCCGATGAAGACGTTCGAGTACCGCGCCGCGACCGGCGTGGACGACGGGCTGGAGCCGGGCGCGATGTTCCTGGCCGGCGGCACGAACCTGGTCGACCTGATGAAGCTCGGCATCGCCACCCCGGACGTGCTGGTGGACGTGCGCGGGCTCGTCCCGGACGAGATCACCGAGCTGCCGGACGGCGGGCTCCGGATCGGCGCCGGGGTGCGCAACAGCGACCTCGCCGCCGACCCGCGCGTGCGCACCCGGTACCCGGCGCTCAGTGAGGCGCTGCTCGCCGGCGCCTCCGGTCAGCTGCGGAACATGGCCACGACCGGCGGAAACCTTCTGCAGCGCACCCGGTGCCGGTACTTCATGGACGCCACCAAGCCGTGCAACAAGCACACTCCGGGCAGCGGCTGCCCGGCCCGCGAGGGCGATCACCGCAACCTGGCGATCCTCGGCGGCTCGCCGGCGTGCATCGCCACCCACCCCTCGGACATGGCCGTCGCGCTGGCCGCCCTGGACGCCGTCGTGGAGACGAGCGCCCGCCGGATCCCGCTCACCGAGCTGCACCGGCTGCCCGGTGACGCGCCGGAACGCGACACGGTCCTCGACCACGGCGAGCTGATCACCGCTGTCACGCTGCCGGCCCTGCCGATGGCCGCGACCTCGGGATATCGCAAGGCGCGGGACCGGGCCTCCTACGCGTTCGCGGTCGGCTCGGTGGCGGCCGCGCTGGACGTCGAGGACGGCGTGGTCCGCGACGTCCGGCTGGCGTGGGGAGCGGTGGCGCCGAAACCGTGGCGCGCCCGGCTCGCCGAGGAGCAGCTGCGGGGACGGCCGGCCACCCGGGAGGCGTTCCTGGCGGCGGCGGACATCGAGTTGGAGGACTCTCGGGTGCTGCGCGACAACGCGTACAAAATCGGTCTGATGCGCAACCTGACCGCCTGGATGCTGGAAAAGCTGGCGGGAGTGACGCGATGACCGCGACCCTGCCGGGCGCCGTCGGCGCTCCCCTCGCGCGGCTGGAAGGGCCGCTGAAGGTGACCGGCGCCGCGAAGTACGCCGCCGAGTATCCGCAGGATGACGTCGCCTACGGGTGGATCGTTGCGTCGCCGGTGCCGCGCGGGCGGCTCGTCGACGTGATCACCGATCCGACCGATGACGCGATCGCGGTGCTGTGGCACGGCAACGCGCCGGAGATCGCCGCGACCGACGACCCGGAGCTGGCGGTCCTGCAGTCGGAGCGGATCAGTTATCGCGGCCAGCCGGTGGCGCTCGTCGTGGCGGACACCCTCGAGGCGGCCCGGTACGCGGCGCGGACGCTGCGGCTGGAGATCGAGGCAGAGGAGCACGACGCCTCCCTGCGAATCGATCATCCAGACCTGTATACGCCGGAGAAGGTCAACCCGGCGTTCCCGGCGGAGAGCGTGATCGGCGACCCGGACCAGCCCGGACTCGTCGACGTCGTCTACTCCACGCCGGCCCTGCACAACAATCCGATGGAGCCGCACGCCACGATCGCCCGCTGGGACGGTGACCAGCTGACCGTTTTCGACTCCAATCAGCATCCGTCCGGGATCGCCGCCACCCTCGGTCAGGTCTTCGGCGTGGAGAACGTCCGGGTGGTCACCGAGCACGTCGGCGGCGGCTTCGGCTCCAAGGGCACCGCCCGCCCGAACGCGGTCCTCGCCGCTCTGGCCGCGAGGGTCACCGGCCGGCCGGTGAAGCTGGTGGTCACCCGCCAGCAGATGTTCAGCATCGTCGGGCACCGCACGCCGACCATCCAGCGGATCCGTCTCGGTGCCGACCCCGACGGCACAATGACCGTGATCGATCATCAGGCGTACTCGCAGAGCAGCCGCCTGTTCGAGTTCGCCGAGCAGACCGCGGTGTCCACCCGGCACATGTACGCGGCACCGAACCGCCGTACCGGCCACCACCTGGTCCGCCTCGACATGCCGACACCGCGCTGGATGCGCGCGCCCGGCGAGGCGCCGGGCATGTTCGCCCTCGAATGCGCCGTCGACGAGCTCGCCACCGCCCTCGGCATGGACCCGATCGAGCTGCGGATCCGCAACGAGCCGGCCGCCGAGCCGGAGAGCGGCACGCCGTTCACCAGCCGGCACTACGTCGACTGCCTGCGTCAGGGCGCGGAGCGCTTCGGCTGGGCCGATCGCGACCCGCGGCCCCGGCAGCGGCGCGAGGGCGACTGGTGGATCGGCACCGGGGTGGCCGGCGCGACCTATCCGACGATGGCCCAGCCGTCGACCGCGCGGGTCCGCGCGCTGCCCGGCGGCGGCTTCGAGGTGGCGATCGGCGCCGCCGACCTGGGCACCGGCGCGCGGACCGTCCTCACCCAGATCGCCGCGGACGAGCTCGGCGTGGGCGTCGACCGGATCACCATCCGGATCGGCGACAGCACCCTGCCGCAGGCGTCGGTCGCCGGCGGCTCGTCCGGCAGCGCGTCGTGGGGCTGGGCCGTCACCGGCGCCTGCCGCGCGCTCCGCGAGAACGGCGGCGACCAGGCCGTCTTCGACACCACCGAGCTCATCGCGGAGCAGGAGAAAGAGGGACGGCACGCCTTCGGCGCGCACTTCGCCGAGGTACGCGTGGACGCCGTCACCGGCGAGGTCCGGGTGTCCCGCCTCTTCGGCATGTACGCGGCCGGCCGCATCCTGAACCCGCGCACCGCCCGCAGCCAGTTCCTCGGCGGCATGATCATGGGAATGGGAATGGCGCTGCACGAGGAGGGCGTGCTCGACCCGGCGTTCGGCGAGTGGGTCAACAACGATCTGGCCGGCTACCACATCCCGGCACACGCCGACGTGGAGGAGATCGACGCCGCCTGGCTCGACGAGCACGACGACCAGATCAACCCGATGGGCAGCAAGGGCATCGGCGAGATCGGCATCGTCGGCTCCCCGGCCGCGATCGTGAACGCGATCTGGCACGCCACCGGCATCCGCGTCCGCGACCTCCCGGTCCGCCTCGACAAGCTCCTCGGCGGACTGGGTCTTTAAAGGGTCAGTCTTCGATCTCCAGAACGAGCCGGCCGCCGTCCACCTTCTCGTACCACGCCGGATGCCGGGTCATCACGTCCACATCAAGCTCCAGCGCCAGCCACGCCGCCGACGCGCAGTCCACCCGGCCCGTCAACGCCCGGAGCCCGACCAGCATCTCCCAGTCGTCGGCGTCATCAACGATCAAGAAGGTGGCGGGATGGGCAAGCAGCAGGTCAAGCCGTTCCCGATCGATCATCGCGGTCTCGTGGCCCGCCTCGACAAGGCACCACATGGGGATGATCGCAGCCCCCTCCTCGTCGTTGAGCTCCGCGAGGATCTCACCGACGGCAATCGAGCCGCGCACCCAGGAGGTGACTGCACTGGTGTCGAGCACCAGCCGGGCGGTGCGCGCCTGCGTCACGCCTGACCGGCGCGCAAGCGCGCGATGAAAGCGGCGCGAGCGTCGTGATCCCGGGCTTCTGCCGACTCCTGCAGACGGAGGCGAGCACGTGCCTTGCCTTCGGCCGTGACGTCCATACCCATCCGGGTGTGGATCTCGTCCAGGCTGAGCTTCGAACGGGTGTCCTGCTCCATGCCCCGAGCCTAACCGCTGCGGCGTGATTCCGGTCCCTGCGTGATACGAACGGGTGTACCTCAGGGACGGATCGGCAGGGGCGAGACGGTCTTGGTGACGCCGAAGGCGAAGGTGGTCGCGATCGAGGCCAGCGCCGGGATGGTGCGCAGGCGGGTGCGGACGAAGTTCTCGTACGAGGTGAACGAGCGATCTCCCGGCCGTGCGACTCCAGCGTGATCCGGACGAACGCGGTGATCGGCAGGCCGACCGCCTCCTGGTCGATCACCGCGCGGTACCCGGCGATCACGCCGGCCTCCTCGAGGATCCGGACCGCGGAGCAGGTCGGGCGGGTCGCGGCCGCCCTGACGAGCCGGCTCCCCGCCTGACCACCCACCACGATCCCGTGCCGGGCCGGGCCGGGCCGGGCCGGGCCGGCCGGATCGGATCGGCGCGGATCGGATCGGATCGGCGCGGCGCGGCGCGGCGCGGCCGGGGTCATGCTGACGCGCGGATGACCAGGGTGGGCTGGAAGATGACTGATCGCGGGGACCGGGTGGGAGTGTCGATGTGGGCGAGCAGCAGCGCGGCCATCTCGGCAGCCATCTCCTCCACCGGCTGGCGGACCGTGGTGAGCGGCGGGCGGCACTCCAGCGCCGCGCTCGAATCGTCGAAACCCACCACGGCGACGTCCTGCGGCACCCGGCGGCCGCGGTCCTGGACGGCACGCAGCGCGCCCTCGGCCATCAGGTCGCTCGCCACGAACAGGCCGTCGATCGCCGGGTGCGCGTCGAGCAGCGCATGAGCGGCGGCTTCCCCGCCGGCGCGGGTGAAGTTCCCGGTCACGGCGGGGATCCCCGGGTCGGCCAGATGAGCCCGGAACCCGTCGAGACGCTCCGAGCCGGCCGGGATGTCGAGGGGGCCGTTGATCGTGGCCAGCCGGCGGCAGCCCCGGGAGAGCAGATGCGCGGCGGCGAGCGCTGCCCCGCGTCTCTGGTCGACGTCGACGTAGCTCACCGGCAGCGGGCCGGGCGGGCGGGACGACAGCACCGCCGGGATGCCCAGCGCGTGCACCTGCGCCGGCAGCGGGTCGTGCTCGTTGCTGCTGATCAGCAGGACGCCGTCGACGTGCCCCTGCCGCAGGTAGCGGACCACCTGGTGATGATCCGCCACGTCGGTGGGCACGACCACCAGGTGCACGTCGTGCGGGCGCAGGGCGCTCGTCGCGCCGGCGGTCACCCGGCCGAAGTACGGGTCGGTGAAGATCCGGTTGAGAAAGGAATGGTCGTCGGGGCGGTCCGGTTCGCTGATCACCAGCGCCACCGAGTTGGACCGTCGGGTCACCAGGCTCCGGGCGGCGACATTGGGAACGTACCCGGTCTCGGCGACCGCTCGCTGGACGGCCTCGCGGATCGCGGGGGCCACCGAGGCCGCGTTGTTCATGACCCGGGAGACGGTGGCCCGGGAGACCCCGGCCGCGGCCGCCACCTGGTCCATGGTCGGCTGCCGCGGTCGCGAGATCATGCAGACTGTTCTATGGGAAACTCGACCACCATCGCCACCCCGGGGTCGCGCGCTTCGGCGACGGCAGTGCCGCCGTGCGCCTCGGCGAGCTGCCGGACGATCCAGAGGCCGAGCCCGACGCCCTGCGGCCCGCCGACCGCGAACTGGCCGAACAGCCGGGTCCGCAGCTCGTCCGGGATGCCCGGTCCGTGGTCGCGGACCTCCAGGCGGTCGGCCGTGGCGGTGCGGGTGATCCGGACGACCACGGGTGGCTTGCCGTACCGCAGCGCATTCGTCACCAGGTTCAGCAGAATCTGCTCGAAGCGCTGCTTGTCGACGTACAAAAGAAGGTTTTCATCGATGTCGAACCGGATGTCGGCGTCGGCCCGGACATAGGTGAGGGCGTCCTTCACCAGGCCGGGGGCGGGATGCGGCGCTCGGTCGAGCTTGAGATGGCCGGAGCTGTCGATCCGGTCGAGGTCGAGCAGGCCGTCGGCGAGGCGGGACATCCGGTCGGTCTGCCGCAGCGCCGCGTCCAGCATCTTCTGGTCGTCCGGGGTGACGGTGAACTGGAGCTCGTCGAGAACGTTGCGGACGATGCTCAGCGGTCCCCGGATGTCGTGCGCGAGGGTGCTGACCATGCCGGAGCGCCACTGTTCGATGCGGGCCAGCCGTTCCCGGTCGTCGCGCAGGTGGCGGGCCTGCGCCTCGATGAGCAGCGCCACGGCGATCGCGATCGGCATCAGGACGAACGCGCTGCCGATCACCATCGGCGGCTGACCGGTGATGATCAGTGGCACGAGGTAGGCGAGCGTCGCCGGCACCAGGTAGGCGAGCAGGATCCAGCGCGGGAAGTGCAGCGCCGCCCACGCGTAGAGCAGCACCAGGAAGGGGCCGGTTCCGGTGGCGACTCCCCCGAACGACCAGGTGGAGATCCCGATGACGGCGAATCCGGCCACGCCGATGAGCGCGGGGAAGAGGCCGGACCAGGGCAGCAGCAGGGCGACGGCGGCGAGGACGAAGTCGCAGATCGCGACCGTCACGAGGCGGTCGGCGCGACCGGGATCGTTCACGATGCCGAGCAGGGCGAGGAGGCCGGCGACCAGGATGAGGACGCCGGCCTGGCGGGCCGCTGCTCGCGGCCCCGTTCCCAACAATCTGAAAGGCCCCTTTTGCACCAGTAACGAGGCTATCCCTCAGGGCCGTCCGTCGGTCCCGCACTTGATGATCGGACGAATACAGTCGTTCACCCGGCGCGCCATCTCGTCGGCCGGCCAGGCGTTGAAGAAGTCGCCGTGCATCGTGTAGCCGCCGCCCGACGCCAGCCGGAATCGCGACGGGTCACCTGACACGGGGTACCGCATCACCTGCCGCAGCTTCGGCACGATCACCGGGTGGCTGGCCGGGCAGGCGTTGCCGACCGGGTACGCCATGTGGCTCTGGTGATCCGCCGAGTCGAGATTGCGCCCGTCCCAGCAGTGCGGGAAGTCGAGGTATGACTCCAGCATCGTGCCGGCCGGGCAGGTGACGAAGTCCGGCGACGAGCCGACGTGCCCGGCGTGCAGGCATGACCAGCGCGAGATGGTGTTGTCGGCCGGTCCTGTCGCTTTCGCGTTGCCCGCCATGATCCGCAACCCGACCGGCAAGGGCTGGGTCTGCGCGATCAAGTCGTCACGAACGCCTTCACCGAGGTAGTAGAAGATGCCGGTCGTCGGCTCGACGGGCATGTTGTCAACATAGAGCGTGGGAATCCAGTAGCTTGACTTGTCAATAGATGGATTGCAGTTGCTGTTCGCGCTCATCAAGTCGTCAACAGTTGTCAACGCGTTCGTCACGGTGCTGCCGAAGAAGCTGTGCATGTGCGACGCGCCCGGCAGGTTCGGGAAGACGATCGGGTCGTCCGGCAGCCGGTGACTGAACGGGCAGTCCGCCAGGAACTCGGCGACCCGCACGACGGGACCCGCCGACACGGAACCCGCCGACGCCGCGGGCGATGTCGGAATCGGATTGATCAACAGAAGAGCGGCGGCGGCGACAACCGCGAGCAGGCGCCTCATTGGTAGACCCGCACGTAGTCGACGAGCATCCGGGACGGGAACGGGGTGGTCGTGTCAATCGGCCCGGGGAAGTCGCCGCCGACGGCCAGGTTGAGGATCAGATAGAACTTGTGGTCGTAGATCCACGGGCCGCGGGTGTTCTCCACGGTGTCCTTGTTCGCGGTGAAGACCAGGGCGTTGTCGAGGAAGAACCGGATGCCCTTGCTGTCCCACTCGGCGGCCCACGTGTGGAAGTCCTGGGACAGGTCGACCGTCGCGTACTTCTGGCCGTACCCACCGGCGCCGCTGTACGCCGGCGCGTGCAGCGTCGAGTACGCCTCGCTGGTGTTGCGGCCGAGGACCTCCATGATGTCGATCTCGCCGTTGTACGGCCACGGTCGTCCCTGCAGGAAGTCCTCGCCCATCATCCAGAAGGCCGGCCACAGCCCGTTGCCCTTCGGCACCTTGATCCGCGCCTCGATCCGGCCGTACTGGACGTGGAACTTGTTGCTCGTGTTCATCCGGTGCGAGGTGTACTGCCGGCCCTGGTAGTCCTGCCGGCGTGCCTCGACGACCAGCTGACCGTCGCCGTTCATCGCGGCGTTCTCGCTGTTCGGCGTGTAGTACTGCACCTCGCCGTTCTGCGGCACGCCCGGGTCGTAGGTCCACTTGGCGGTGTCCGGCTTGCTGCCGGCCGCGCCGTTGAACTCGTCGGAGAAGACCAGCCGGGTCGCCGGGAAGACCGGGTCGGCCGGCTTCGCGGGCGGCGCTGTCGGGCTACCGCCGGTGCCGTAGACGCTGAACTCCCAGAGGGAGTACCCGTAGGCGCTGCTGCGGGCGGTGCCGTACATCCGCACGTAGCGGCCGGTGCCGGTGGCGTTGATGACGTCCTTCAGCCCGTCACCGGTGGTCGTGGAGTAGATGGCCGACCAGGTGTTTCCGTCCGCGGAGACCTGGATCTGGTACGCGCGGGCGTACGCCGGGTCCCACTGGAGCACCACCTGGCTGATCTGGGCGGTGGCGCCCAGGTCGACCTGGATCCAGCCGGGGTCGACCCAGCCGGTGGTAGGACTGGTGGCCCAGCGGCTGGCGGGGTCGTTGTCGAACGCCCGGTCGGCGGTGCACGGGTTGCACTGCGGATCGTTCTGCTCGGACGAGGCGCGGGCCGGTTTGGCGTACGACAGCAGGCCGCCGCCCGGAGTCGTCGTCGACCCGGCGTAGACCTGGAACTCCCAGAAGGAGTATCCGTACGCCTCCAGGGCTCGCTGGGTCAGGTTGATCCGGACATAGCGGGCGGCTCCGCTGAGCGGGATGCTCTGCTGACCGCCGGTCGCCGTGGTCGTGGAGTAGGCGTTCGTCCAGGTCGTGCCGTTGTCGGAGAGTTGCAGGGTGAAGGCCTTCGCGTAGGCCGCCTCCCAGGTGATCGCGACCCGGCTGACCGCGGTGGACGCGCCGAGATCGATCTGGAACCACTGCGCGGCGGCGAACGCGCTGGACCAGCGGGTGCCGTTGTCGCCGTCGACCGCGGCGGTGGCGGGGGTGCCGGCCGACTCGCTGGACGAGGCGGTGGCCGGCTTGTTCTGCGAGACGAGGACTTCGGCGGCCACTGCGGGGACGGCGAGGAACGCGGTGAGCAGGCCGCCGAGGGCGGCGGACAGCAAGAGGCGACGCATACGGGACTCCTCGGGGATGGGGAACGGTGCGTGAAAGCGCTCTCTTGCCCGCCACTGTGAACCGGGCACTGAAGGCTGTCAATGCTCGACGAACGGCCGGGAAGCGCTTTCCCAGTCAAGGGCAAAGGCATAGGACCAGGTCATCGGGGTACGGGTGAAGCAGAGCGCCCGCAGGTTCCGGAACCTACGAGCGCTCCCACAGCGCCGACCCGAGATCGATCCGCGGCCACGCCGCGTCAACCCGGTCGGCACCCGGCCGGCATACAGCGCGGCCGGCGGGACGACGCGGAACGAGAGGGCGGCGCGCGCCGGGGCGACTGCGGTCGATCCGAGGAGCATGGCGACGAGCGCGACGAGAAAGGGCAGCCGTTCACTCATGATTGCGCCGATTCGGGAAAGGGC
This sequence comes from Actinoplanes sp. NPDC023936, assembly GCF_040639325.1. NCBI lineage: Bacteria > Bacillati > Actinomycetota > Actinomycetes > Micromonosporales > Micromonosporaceae > Actinoplanes > Actinoplanes sp. NPDC023936. The sequence continues at coordinate 38,519 of NZ_JBEZZR010000051.1, forward strand.
TGGGAAAGCGCTATCCAAGCACCACGATTGTTTCGCCCATATTGCCATTCGTCAATAGATATCATTGACAACTCTGGTTGCGGAACTGGACACTGCGCGGGTGCCGATCCATCGCCGGGCATTTCTCGCGGTCGCGCTCACGGCCACGCTCGCCGCCTGCGCCGGCCGACCGGAACCCCCGCCGGCCGCCGCCAGGCCCTCGGTCGAGATCCGGCCGAGCAGCACCCCGCCGGCCGCCGCGCCCTCGCTCTCCACCACCGACAGCGCGTGGATCGAGATCAGCATCGCGATGGACGAGCAGCTGCTCCCCCTGCTCGACCTGGCCGCCTCGCGCGCGGCGAGACCCGCCCTCCGGGAGCTGGCAGCGCAGGTCAGGACCCGTACCCAAAAGGAATTGGCGGCATTGCGGAGACTGCACGACGCGGCGGGACTGCCCGCCGAGAACCCGCACAAGGGCATGCCGATGCCCGGCATGGTGACGCCCGAGCAGGTTGCCGAGGCGGCCGCGGCGACCGGGGCAGCCTTCGACACACTGGTCCGCACCCATCTCGAGGCCCACCTGACGCAGTGCGTGCACCTGATCGGCTCGCTGCTGAAAACGGGCAGCGCGCCGCAGGTCGTCACGGTCGCGGACACCATGAAAGCCAACGCGGAATACGCGCTGGAAAAGATGGGGACGCGACACTCCGGATCCCCTTAACATCAATTACGGCAATTCTTGGTCCTCGTTCAGCGCGGCACCGCGCTCCGGCTTGGCGAGATCGGACCCGCGCGGATCGCACTGCAGGCCGCCGTTGATGGAGCGCTTTCCCATCGTGGGCTCGGTTATCTCGCCCGTCAATGAGTTCGCGGTTCCGGAACCGGCTTCCCGGGGTCCCCGGAAAGCGCTCTCCACGTGCTATAACTGCGGCCATGCAGAGCCACCGGCTGCCCACGCTCGAGGACGTGGCTCGCGTGGCGGGTGTCTCGCGCGCGACGGTGTCCCGCGTCATCAACGGCATCCGCAACGTCGACCCGCAGCTGCACCAGCAGGTGTGGAGCGCCGTCGACGTGACCGGTTACGTGCCGAACAGGCTCGCCCGGTCGCTTGTCACCCGCCGCACCGGAACGGTGGCCCTGGTCGTCTCCGACTCGGAGAGCCACGACGACGACCCAGTGAGCGATTTTCAACCTGACATCGGGCCCGAGGTCGCCGGGCCGTTGTCCGGCGCCGGGGAGCGAGGCCCTCGTCACGTTGAAAAAGGCTCATTCATGAGCCGGTTCTTCTCCGACCCGTACTTCGGGCGGGTCGTGGGTGGCCTGATGAGCGTGCTGCGCCCGGCCGGCGTCCAGCTGGCGCTGCAGATGGTCGGCGCCGACGGGCACAAGCGTCTCGTCGGCGACCTGCGCAACGGCCAGGCCGACGGCGCCGTGGTGCTCTCCCTGCCGGCCCGGGACGCGCTGCCCGGCATGCTCGCCGAGGCCGGCATCCCGGCCGTGCTGATCGGCCGGCCCGCCGAGCCGGTCCCGATCAGCTACGTCGACCTGGACAACTCGGCCGGCGCCGAGCTGGCCGCCGCCCGCCTGGCCGGCCGGGGCTGCCGCCGGCCGGCCATGATCACCGGCCCGGCCGAGGTGCCGGCGAGCGCCGACCGGATCTCCGGTTTCCGCCGCGCGATGGCCCGCCACGGGCACGCCCGGGTGCCGTCCGCGGCCGGCAACTTCACCCAGGAGAGCGGTGCGGCGGCGATGCGTACGCTGCTGGCCGCCCACCCGGAGACCGACGGCGTCTTCGTGGCGAACGACCTGATGGCCCTCGGCGCCCTGCTGGTGCTCCGCGACGCCGGCCGCCGGGTGCCGGACGACGTGGCGGTGGTCGGCTTCGACGACAGCAGCGCCGCGCTGGCCGCCCGCCCGGCGCTCACCACCGTCCGGCATCCACTGGAGGACATGTCCGCCGAGGCCTCCCGGCTGCTACTGACCAGCATCGATGATCCGTCGCCCCGGATCACGTCGGTGATCTACGAGCCCACCCTGGTGCCGCGGCACTCCGCCTGAACGGGCGTTAACGATGCCGACAAATACCCGGTAACGTCCGCTCTGCGAGGAGAGGACGGGGCCATGGGGATGCTGGAACGAATCCGGGACGGGCTGGCCGGCGCCGGGCAGGTGCTGGACGGGCCGTTCGGGCCGCGGCGGATCACGTATGCCGACTACACGGCCTCCGGGCAGGCCCTCGACTTCGTCGAGGACTTCATCCGCGACCAGGTGCTGACCCGCTACGCCAACACGCACACCGAGGCGTCCGCGACCGGAGCGCAGACCGGAGCGCTGCGCGAGGAGGCCCGCTCGATCATCCACCGCAGCGTCAACGCCGGCCCCGACCACGTGGTGATCTTCTGCGGATCAGGGGCAACGGCGGCAGTGTCCAAGCTGGTCGGCATCCTCGGCCTGCGCATCCCGGAAAACCTCGACGACGGGTACGGGTTCAGCTCCCACATTCCCGCGCAGGACCGCCCGGTCGTCTTCGTCGGGCCCTACGAGCACCACTCCAACGAGCTTCCCTGGCGGGAGTCGATCGCCGACGTGGTCGAGATCGAGTCCGACCACACCGGGCACGTCGACCTGGACGCGCTGCGCGAGGCGCTGCTGACCTACGCCGATCGGCCGCTGCGCGTCGGCAGCTTCTCCGCCGCCTCCAACGTCACCGGCATCCGCACCGACACCGCCGCGGTCTCCCGGGTGCTGCGCGAGCACGGCGCCCTGTCGGTCTGGGACTACGCGGCCGCCGGGCCGTACGTGCCGATCACCATGGCCGACAAGGACGCCGTCTTCCTCTCCCCGCACAAGTTCGCCGGCGGACCGCAGACGCCGGGCGTGCTGGTGGTGGACCGCCGCCTGCTGACCAACCGGGTGCCGGTGATCCCCGGCGGCGGGACCGTGGCGTACGTCGACCCGTCCGGCCACCGCTACCTCCCCGACCCGGTCGCCCGGGAGGAGGGCGGCACCCCGGCGATCGTCGAGTCGATCCGGGCCGGCCTGGTCTTCGCGGTCAAGGAGGCCGTCGGCACCCACCTGATCGAGGCGCGGGAACGGGCCCTGTGGCAGCGCGCCCGCGAGCGCTGGGCCGACGAGCGGAACATCGAGATCCTCGGCGACCTGGACGCCGACCGGCTCTCGATCGTCTCCTTCCAGATCCGGGCCGGGGAGCGACACCTGCACCACAACTACGTGGCGGCCCTGCTCAACGACCTCTTCGGGGTGCAGGCGCGCAGCGGGTGCTCGTGCGCCGGCCCGTACGGGCACCGGCTGCTCGGCATCGACGAGTCGCACTCGCGGGAGTTCCGCGGTGAGATCGTCGGCGGCTGGGAGGGCATCAAGCCGGGCTGGAGCCGGCTCAACTTCAACTACTTCATCGCGGACGCCACCGCGGATTACCTGATCGAGGCGGTGCTGCTGATCGCCCGGTACGGCGCCCGGCTGCTCCCGGACTACCGGTTCGACCCGCGCACCGGCCGGTGGACCCACCTGCGCCACGCCTACCCGGCGGTCCGCCTGGCCGACCTGCGGCTGGACGCGGACGGCACCGTCACGATGCCGCCCGTCGCGCCCCGCGCCGACCCCGCGACCGCGGACGCCGACCTCGCCGGATATCTGGAGGAGGCCCGCTCGATCCTGAGCGCGCGTCCCGTACCCGATGACGGGGTGCACCCGGATCTGCCGCCCGCGTTCGAGAAGCTGCGCTGGTTCCTGCTCCCCGACGTCTGCCTTATCTAATACTGGCCTGATCTAGGACTTGGCGGAGCCGGGCTCGGCCATCTTGCTGTGCATGGCGGCCTTCATCCGGTCCGGCATGACCTTGGAGCCGGCGCCCTGCGCCTTGGTCTTCCAGGAGCCGGCGACGACCTTCTCCTTCTCCTTGATCATCGCCTCGAAGCCCTGCTTCGCCACCAGCGCCGGGTCGTCCTTCTTGCTCGCGCCGACCCGGGTGTCGTCCATCTCGGCGCGGTGGAAGAAGTTCGTGTCGGTCGGGCCCGGCATCAGCGACGTCACCGAGACGCCGGTGTCCTCCAGCTCGGCCCGCAGGGCCTCGGCGAACGACTGGACGAAGGACTTCGACGCGTTGTAGACGGCCTGGTAGGTGCCGGGCATCTCGGAGGCGATCGACGAGGTGAACAGCACCTGGCCGGAGCCGCGGGCCACCATGTCGGGCAGCACGCGCTTCGCCAGGTGGACGGTCGACGTGACGTTCACGTCGATCACGTTCAGCTCGTCCTCCAGGTCGGTCTGCCGGGTGAAGTCACCGCCGATCCCGCGCCCGGCGTTCAGGGCGATCGCGTCGACCGGACGGCCGGTCTCCAGGATCGCCGTGTACAGCTGCTCCACTCCGTCGTAGGTCGCCAGATCCGCCCGCACCGCTGTCACCGTCTGGTTGCCGCCGTCCCGCCGCAGGTCGGTGGCGGCGTCCTCGATGCCGGCGTCCTCGGCGGCGATCAGCAGGTCGTACCCGTGCTCGGCGAACTGGCGGGCCAGCTCGTAACCGATCCCGCTGGACGCGCCCGTCACCACCGCGAACTCGTTTGTCTCACTCGTCATGGAAGCGGGATGCCCGGCCGGCGGGCGATTAACCGGCCGGGCCCGGTTTGGTCAGTTCCCGCTCAGCGTCTCGATCGCGCCACTGGTGAGCAGGCCCTGGTAGTAGGTGCCACCCGGGTAGTAGGTGGCGGTCGTGACGCCGTCCACCGCGTCCGCCGTCCAGTTCACCGCGAGGGTCTGCAGGGCGGCCACGTTCGCCGCCTTCGAGGTGCCCGCGGTCAGCGTGCAGAGGACGTTGGTGCTGGAGCCCTCCGCGTCACAGTGCGATCCGGTGGTCAGCCGGACACCGAGGAAGTCACGGTCCAGGTCGCCGGTGAGCTGCACGGTTCCGCTCGCGTTGCTGTTCGCCAGGTACGGCGGCGACGAGATCGTGCGGATCGGCAGCGAGGTCCCGGCGATCCCGGCCAGCCCGGTCGCCATGTTGGAGCCGAAGATGGACTTCACCGGATCGAGCAGCTGCACGTACTTCAGGTGGGCGAAAGCGCTCGGGTAGCCCGTACGCAAGGTGCTGGCGAGATAGGTGACCGCCTCGCCGCCGGCGGAGTGACCAGCCAGGACGTAGCTCGCCGGCAGCGTGCTGCCGGATCGGCCGGCAACCTTGGCCGCCGCGGCGTAGCTCGTCGCGAGCGCGCCGTTCGGATCGGTGGCGGTGCCGATCCAGCCGGCGACGCTGTTCAGGAACACCGTGTTGTTGCCGAGGTTGTTGACCGTGCAGCCGTAGATGTCGGCCGACGGCAGGGTCGGGGCGAAGACGAGGAAGCCGGCCGCCTGGTACTTCCGGGCCAGGTCGGCGACGTTGTTGTTCGAGCGGGAGAAGCCGTGCTGCAGGTAGACCAGCGCCTTCGGGCTGGTGGTGGCGGGGAAATACCAATCGGCGTCCGGCGTGTAGGTGTTGATCCAGCACGGGACGGAGATCTCGCCGTCCACCTCGGCGGCGGCCGCGGAGGCGGCCTGCGGGGTGGCGACGAGGGTGGCGGCGGTCATGGCCAGCGCCGCTAGGGCACGGCGCAGGGACAGAGACACGGGACCTCCAGAAGGTCGTAACGCTCTCCGAAACAGTGTTTCCATTAACCTGTGTCACACTCTGACGTGTCAAGGTGTCGCGGCGCGCCGGTGTCGTCGGGCAGTGCTGAGCGGTGGCTGACCGGGTGCGCGCGGTGGATCGCCGCGCTTTCCACGGATGGTCCGATGAACCGAGATGAGGGCGCACACAACGCCTCCGTGCGGCCCCATCGACGCTAGAGCCGGGATGTCGGCACACGGACGGCTTCGGTGCGGCTTCATCCCTGCAGGGGCGGGCTTCGGTGGGGCTTCATCCCTGCAGGGGCGGGCTTCGGTGTGCTCCCACCTGTGCGCACGCCCCGCGGCGTGTGCCCCGGCCGATGCCGCGAAGCCGGGACCGGGCCTTCAGGCGTACCGGGAAGAGAGCCGCCGCCGGAGCGCGAAGATCGCCGGCGTCAGGATGATCGCCAGGCACGCGAAGGGCACCAGGGCCCACCCGATGATGCCGCGCGCCGGGAACGGGTCGGCCACCGGCGTCGGGCCGCCGAAGCTGCCTGCCTGGAGCAGGTCCTGGGAGACGTCCATGGTGAGCACGCCGTCCGGCGGGTCGAGCAGGGTGCGCGCGGTTCCGGACGGGGGCAGGGCGAGCAGCGTGATGTGGACCGTCTCCCACCAGCCGGTGTCGTTCCACGCGGCGACCGTCGCGTCGCCCCGGGAGTCGCGGTAGGCGTCCTCCTCCGGCTCGTAGCGCAGGACCACCAGGTCGCGACCCTGGCTCCAGCCGAGCGCCCGGATCGCGCTACCGGTGACAGCGGGTAGTGACGGACCGGCGGCCGGCTTGCCGGTGGCGGCGTCGAGGTAGCCGATCGTCCAGCTGCGGGCGGCCAGCGCGTCATGGTCACATCTGTCAAGGCAGCCGCTGAGCTGCGCGATCGCGATGCGGCTGCCGTCCGGGGTGAAGGCGCCGGTGCCGGCGAGATAGGCGCGGTCGCCGAGTTCGGCCGCCCAGATCATCTTTCCGGTACGGTCGACGAGCCGCACCTGCTCCCCCGCCGTGATCGCCAGATGCCGGCCGTCCGGAGCGAACGCGGCGCGGGACGCGGTCCGCCGTTGCCAGCGCGGGATGCGCTCGCCGATCGGCTGGGTGGCGCCGGTCTCCAGGTCGAGCAGCACCAGGTGGGTGTCGTCGCCGGCGTAGACCTCGGCGAGCACCGACCGGCCGTCCGGCGCCCACGCGACCGGCCCGGACCAGCCCGGCGCCTGCAACGGTGACGCGGCGGCCGCGAACTCCGGCGGCGGATGGAACGTGCTCCGCCCGCTCTCCAGGTCGATCACCTCGAGGCCGTCCTGGTCGGCCGGCGGGCGCACGACGCGGCGGCCGTCCGGGGAGAGCAGCACGTCCTCGCCCGCCGCGATCGAGTCCCAGCCGCCGTGCAGCAGCATGCGGTAGTCGCCGCCGCGCCCCACCACGGCGACCTTGCCTTCGGCGTCGAAGAGGTCGTTGCCCCGGAATCCGAGAGTGTCCCCGCCGACCAGGACCGAGGCGCGGCCGGGCGCGTCCATGCCGACGGTGGCCTGCCACATCCAGGGCAGGTCGAGACCGCCGGGCACGACGTCGCCGGGCGCGACCCGCCCGGGCCGGACGATGCCGGCCACGGCGAGCGCGCCGATCACCACGGCGACGGCCACGATCAAGATCTTCTTCCGCACCGGGCGAGTATGCCGGTCGCGGGCAAATCTCGCTGCCCACTACTGTGGGTAGTGAACGACTGACAGGGTCGTGGCGTATCCACTGTTACCGGGGTCACACCCCGTCGACCGAGGAGGAGCCATGACAGTCCGGGAACTGCACCGCCAAGAGGCACAACACCACAGTGGCGCGATCCTGCGCAGCCACGGACGGTTCGCCCGGCAGTTCGAACTCGACGGTCACGTGATCACGCTCGGTGTCGAGCCGGGTGTGCGCGGCGGCCTCTACTACCTGCCATCGGCGCCGCGCTGGGACGACGGCACGCCGGTTCCCCGGGAGGTCGCCAGCAACCTGCAGCCGATCATCGAAGAGGTCGAGCGGTTCTGGGGCACCTGGCCGGAGTTCCGCGCCGTCCTGTGAGTCACCGGGTGTGTGACATGGTCGCCGGCGTGCTGTCGCCGGCGTCGTCGGCCCCGGCCATCCGGATCGGGATCGCCAGCAGCACGACCGCCGCGACGACGGCCACGATCGTGCGCACCCGGCGCAGCGACAGCCACCACGGCAGCGCCCACAGCGCCAGCCACAGCAGACCGAAGACGACCGCGTGCTCGCCGATCAGGCCGAGCGTGAGCTCCTCGCAGCCGTTGGCCGCCGCGACGTCGTGACAGATCGCCGGGGCGCGGTCGCCGTTCAGCAGCACCATACCGAGGATCATGGTGAGCGGCGGCGCGAGGACCAGCGTGGCGACCGGTGTGATCAGCCAGCCGGCGATGTCGCGCTCCCGCCGCGCCGGCCGGTCGGCGGCCTCGAGCTGCGCATCGATGGACATGACCGTGATCCTATCGAGACAGGTCATGCTTCCGGTGGGTGACCTTCTCGGCCAGCGTCGCCGGGATGATCCGGCGCAGCGCGAACACCAGCGGCGCGTTGCTGCCCACCGCGTACAGCGGCTTGGGCCGGCGCGCCTCGATCGCCTTCACCACCGTCGCGGCGACCTCGTCGGCGGTGATGCCGGCGCTCTCGTTGCGGTTCAGCGCGGTCAGCATCCGGTCGAACTCGGCGCGGTGCGGGGAGTCCGGCGCGATGTACGTGGTGCGCCGCTCGCTGATCCCGGTGTTGATCGAGCCGGGTTCGACGGTGGTCAGCCACACCCCGTACGGCGAGTACTCGTGCCGTGCCCCGTCGCTGAACCCCTTGATCGCCGCCTTCGTCGCCACATAGGACGAGCGGTAGGCGAGCGGGAACGACGCCAGCATCGAGCCGATCATGACAACCCGGCCGGAGCCGCGCTCGCGCATGCCGGGCAGCGCCAGCTGGGCGAGCCGGACCGCGCCGAGCACATTGATCTGGAAAAGCCGGCGCAGCGCCTCCGGCGGCAACTCCTCCAAGGGGCCGGACTGGCTCTCCCCCGCGTTGTTGACCAGCACGTCCACACCGGAGAGCAGGCCGGCGAGCGCCTCGATCGAGTCGTCGTCGGTCAGGTCCAGCGGTACGTACTCCACGCCGTCGGCCCGCCGCGTCTCGTCCAGCGCCGCCGGATCGCGGCTGGTCCCGATGACCCGGTAGCCACGGCGAGCCAGGACGCGGGCGGTGGCCAGGCCGATGCCCGAGGACGCTCCGGTGATCAGGGCGGTGCGCTTCACCGGTGCAACATACCGTCAGACGTTGCGGCGGACGAGGACGGCGAGCAGGATCGGCGCGAGTCCCGCCACGACGGCGACCATGGCCATCACCGGATCACCCGAGCTCAGCGCGGCCCAGACGTCGCCGGCCGCGATCACCACGATCACCGCGAGCGCCACCCAGAGCAGCGCGGAGACGACCCGGCGGGCGGCGGCGGGTGCCTGCGAGGAATGGACTGTCATCAGCTGCTCCCCGGTGCTCGGTTTGTCGGTCCGTACTGTTCAGCGGTTCACACTCGTAAAGTGTCACTACCCGAGCACATTGTGATCGAATCAGCGGTATGGATCTAGGTATCGCCGGACGTACCGCCCTGATCGTCGGCGGCAGCGGGCTGATCGGGCGCGCGGTCGCCGCGGCGCTTCTCGGCGAGGGGGCCGGGGTGATCCTCGCGGGCCGGGACGCCGGGAGGCTCGCGCAGGCGGCGAAGGAACTCGGGGACAAGCCCGGATTCGTCACCCTCGACAACCGCGACCGGGCCATGGTGAACGTCGCCATCGGGTCCGTCCGCGCCATCGACATCCTGGTGAACGCGGCGGCCCCGCCGGCGCACACCCTCGATCCTGCGCTCGACCACGATCCGGAGCAGATCCTGGACGCGGTCGACGCGAAGACCATCGGCTATCTGCGCACGATGGACGCGGTCCTGCCGGGGATGCGCGAGCGCGGCTTCGGGCGGGTCGTCAACATCAGCGGGCAGAACGCGTTCACCACCCGTACCGTGCTGGGCTCGGTCCGCAACAGCGCAGTGATCACCGCGTCGAAGGCGCTCGCCGACGCGTACGCGGGCAGCGGCGTGACGATCAACGTGGTGAACCCGGCGATCGTGACCCGCGAGCCGCGCGACACCGTCGAGCCGGCCACCGGGGGCGACTCCACACCGGAGCAGGTGGCGGCCCTGGTCGCTTACCTGGCCTCGGCGCACGCCGCGACGATCACCGGCGAGTCGATCGCGGTCGGCCACCGGGTGCTGGGCGTCCAGTGACGCGGGCACGGTGAGCCCGCGCGGGTGTCAGGCGACGATGTCGGCTGACACCCCGGCGAGCACCTTCCGGACCGAGGCGATCACCTCGTCGTCCACGTCGAGTCCGGCCAGGACGCCGACCAGGTACGCCCCCACCAGGTCGTAGTGCGCCTGCGTGACAGCGAGCCGGGCATGGGCCGCCCGCAGGGCACGGCCGGTGTAGTCCGCCGGTCCGCCCAGGACCTGGCTCAGCAGCGCGCTCATGTGCCGCTTGAGCCGGTCCAGGTCGATGCCGTCGAAATATCCGGCCAGGCGGTCGTCGCTGAGCAGCACCCGATAGAGGGCGTCGACCGCCAGCCCCACGGCCGGTCCCCCACCGATGCGCGAATAGAGAGTGTCCACGCAGCCAAGATAGAGGATTAGCGATTAACTTAGCTAGGTGTCACGCGCGCATGACAGTGGCGATCGGGATGCCTGCCGCGCGGACCGCCGGCACGAAACCGCCCAGCACGCCCGCGATCAGCCCGGCGATGATGCCGGCCACCCCGGCGTCCCAGGGGAACTGCACGTTCGCCAGCAGCGGCTCGGAGTCGCCCAGGAACATCGAGACGATCTTGAGCCCGGCCACTCCCGCCCCGATCGCGGCCGCGGCGGTGAGCAGCCCGGTCAGCATCGTCTCGGCCAGCACGATCCCGGCCAGCAGCGCCCGGGGCGTGCCGACCGCGCGGCGCAGCGCGAACTCCTCGACGCGTTCGCCGACCGTGGCGAGCCCGACGTTGAGGATGCCGGCCACCCCGATCAGCAGCACCAGCCCGGCCATCGAGAGGAAGACCAGCCGCATCAGCCGCAGCTGCTTCTCCATCTCCTTGCGGGACTCGACGACCCGGCTGTACGAATCCGCGCCCGCCGCCTTGAGCTTCGTGGCGAGCACCTGCTCGACCGGGCTGCCCTGCGACGTCATCACCGTGAACTGCCCGCCGAAGTTCGGGTCGACCAGGCTGTTCACCGGCATCCAGTTGGTCAGCTCGTCCTGCCGGACGTAGGCGCGCGGCTGCTGGTCCCCGTCCTCGACGACGCCGACGATCTGCGGGGTGACGTTCGCCTTCGCGCCGCGCATCCGCATCTCGGCCGGCACGTGGTGCTCCTGGAAACCCTTCGCGGCCTCCTCGTTGATCACCAGGCGCGGCGCGAGGGCCGGGACCGTGGAGAAGTCCAGCCACTGGCCGGAGACCGAGCGCAGCGGCCGGTACTTCAGCATGTCGCCGGAGACCGCGGTGAGCACCACCTCGATGGCCTCGCCGGTGGGCGGACCGGGCACGCAGTTGCCGACGTTGTCGCAGATCTCCGTGCTGCCCCAGCTGCCCTGGTCGAACGGGGCCGCTCCCGGGTTGATCGGGCTGACGCCGGGCTCCCCGATGATCGCCTGAGTGCCGATCATGGTGACCGCGTCGTCCCGGCCGGCGACCGTCTCCGAGACGATGGCCGGCGCCTTCTCGTGCGGCATGACGTCGATGACGACCGTACCGTCGTAGCCGTTCTGCAATTCCATGCCGGACATCTGGGCGCGTTCGGCGATGCTGGCGCCGGCCTGCACCGTGACGACCGCGAGCACGCCGAGGAACAGGCTGATCATCGACAGCAGGGTGCGCAGCTTGCGCGCCCGGATGCCCTGGATGCCGATGATCAGGGACGACCGGAACCGGCCGGAGAGACGCCTCATACCAGTACCCGTTCGGTGAGCACGCCGTCGACCAGGTTCATCGTGCGGCCCATCCGGGCGGCGTGGTCGCGGTCGTGGGTGACCAGGATCAGGGCACAGCCGCGGTGGGTCGCCGCGGAGAGCGCGTCGATCACGGCGGTGCCGGTCTCGGTGTCCAGGGCGCCGGTCGGCTCGTCGGCCAGCAGCACCCTCGGGTCGCGGACCAGTGCCCGGGCGATCGCCACCCGCTGCTGCTCGCCGCCGGACATCTTGACCGGCCGGCTCTTCGCCAGGTGCGCGATGCCGACCTGGTCCAGAGCCTGCAGGACCCGGATGCGGCGCTGCCGGCGGGGCAGCCAGCCCTGGCCGTTGACCAGCGCCATCGCCACGTTCTGCGCGGCGGTCAGGTGCTTGAGCAGGAAGAACCGCTGGAACACGAAGCCGAAGTGCGAGCTGCGCAGCTTGGCGGCCTTACGCTCGGGCAGGCGGCTGATGTCGGTGCCCTCGAGCAGGTACTGCCCGGAGTCCGGCCGGTCGAACAGGCCGAGGATGCTCAGCAGGGTGCTCTTGCCGGAGCCGGACCGGCCGACGATGGCGACGCTCTCGCCGGCGTGCACGGTCAGGCCGACCCCGTCGAGGATGGTCCGGGGCTGTTCCTGCCCCTTCAGCACGCGGGTGATGCCGGAGAGTTCGATCAGAGGCTGGCTCATCCGGGCTGCCCCGGCTGCGGCTCGGCGGTCGGCAGGTTCGGCCCCGGAACGGCGATCGTCTCGTCGCCGGTCAGGCCCTTCTTGATCTCGATGACCTTGCCGTCGGTGAGACCCAGGGTCACGTCCACGGTCTTGCGGTTCTGATTCTCGTCGACGATGTCGACCTTGCCCTTGCCCTGGGTGCCGGCGACCGCCTCGACCGGCAGCACCAGCGCGTCCTCGGCCTTGCCGGTGACCACGTCGAGGGTCACCTCGGCGCCGTTGATCAGCCGGACGGTGTCCGGCGGCGTGCAGACCAGCTGCAGACCGGTGGCCTCCGAGCCGGCCGGGGAGTCCTCCTGGGTCTCCTCGACCGGGAGGGGTCGCACCGGCGCGCCGGACGGATCGGTGGTGGGCTTCGGCGTCGGCGCGGGCGGCTCCGGGACGGTGCCGGCCGGCAGCGCCGCGATGGTCCCCTTCGGCTTGCACTTGAACGGGCCGGGACCGTTCTTGATCTGGCCGGTCACGCTCGACACGGCGCCCGAGATCCGGTACGCCTGCGCGCTGTCGATCTCCGCCACGATGCCGTAGCCGCCGTGCCGGGCGGACACGATCGGCATGCCCTTGGCGACCGACGAGCGGTCCTCCATCAGACGGCCGGCCATCATCGAGCCGGTCGGGATGTTCACCTCGCGCGGCTGGCCGTTGCGCCACACGGTCGCCACCCAGAGCGGCTCCTCGGCCGGCTTCTTGGACGGCTTGCGCTGCACGTACCGCACCTCGCCGGCGATCGGCGCGACCACCCCGAAGATCGGGTTGATGGCGACCTTGCCGGCCAGGCTGATCTGGTTCGTCAGGTCCTGCCGGGTGGGCTGCACCGTGGTCAGGACGGTCCCGCGTTCCTGCAGGCCGGGCGTCCGGGGCCCCTCTTCCTCCGACGTGCAGCCGGCCAGCAGGACCACTGCGGCCGCCGCCAGTATGGGTCGCTTCACGGTCCCTCTTCCCCGAGCCGGGCACCGTACCCGGCAGTGATGATCTCTGATGCGCTCGCGGCGCGGAGCAGACGGTACAGGGCGGCCGCAACCCTCATGTCGCCCCCGTGACAGCCGATCGAGACGCACATGAACCAGTGGCGCCGGCGGGCGATCCGGGTCGCCGCCGCCTACGGCTTCATCCCGGCGCTGCTCTGCGGCGCCTATCTGGCGGGCACCGCCCACCGGGAACACCGCGGCCCGATGCTGGCCGTGGTGCTGGTCATGCTGATCGCGGCGACCGGTGGCTGGCTGGCCGCGGCCCGGATGTCCGAGTCCCTCCGGTGGCGGATTCCGCTGCTGGTCACCGGGATCGTCAACCTGGCCGGCGACACGGTCCTCGGTCTGCTCGACGGCGGTGTCGCCGGTCCGCTCGGCGCGCTGGCGCCCGCGTCCGCGGTCTTCCTGGCGATCACCGCGCCGCCCCGGGCGTTCCTCTGGCTCTCGGCGGTCAGCGCGTTCGCGTACGGCGTCCTGATCGTCTTCGGCGACCCGGCCCCGCCCGGCTATCCGCTGGTCCACGCGCTCGCCTACGGCGCCGCGGCGGTGCTCTGCCTGCGGCACTCGGCGGTCCTCGCGTCGCTGCGCCGCCGCCTGTGGCACACGTCCCGCACCGACCCGCTGACCGGCTGTCTCAACCGGCGCGGCTTCGACGAGCGGATCGCCGCCGAACTGGCCGGGGCCCGGCGCGCCGGCACGCCACTGACGCTGGTCCTCCTCGACCTCGACCACTTCAAGAGCGTCAACGACGCGCACGGCCACCAGGCCGGCGACGATCTGCTCGCCTGGGCGGGCCGGGAACTGCGCACGACGGTACGGGCCACCGACACGACCGGCCGTCTCGGCGGTGACGAGTTCGCGATCCTGCTGACGGACACGGACGCGGGCGGTGCCGAGCAGATCGTCGCCCGGATCCGGGAGCGTCTCGCCGCCGGGACACCGACCAGCCTCGGGCACGCCACCTTCCCGGCGGACGCGGACGACGCCGACACGCTGTCGATCGCCGCGGACCGGCGGCTCTACCAGGACAAGTCCCACCATGTCCGGCGAGCACCGACAGCGGAGCAGGTGGCGTTCGCCCGTACCCACGTCCATCGCGACGGCCCGGCGGCGATCGTCGAAGAGGGGGAACGACGCCGCCACTCGATCGCCGACCCCGGCTGGATGGCGATGGCGCAGACGCTCGTCGCGCTGGTCTACGTCGCGTTCTTCACCGGCGGCGAGCCACACCGCGCCGCGATGGCCGCGATCTGCGTGTGGGGTTTCGTGGCCGGGCTCGCCGTGGTCGCCGGCGCGGACTGGCTGAGCCGCACCCGGGCCGCCCGGCCGCTGATGCTCGCCTACGCGGCCAGCTCGTTCCTGAGCTGCGGCGCGATCGCCGCGCTCGACGGCGGGGTGTCCGGTCCGCTCGGCGTCGGCATGCTGCTCTCCATCCCGCTGCTGATGTTCGGCATGCGGCCGGCCGTCGCGGCGCCCGTCGCGCTCGCCGCCGGTGGCCTCTATGTGCTCGTCGCGGCGACCTCCGGCGCCCCCGACCCCTGGTATGTCGCGATCAACCTGCTCGGCACGGCGGCCACCTCGGTCGCCTGCGCCGCGCAGGGCCGGGCCGCGGCACGCCAGCGCCGGATGCTCACCCGCGCGGCCCGCGTCGACGCGCTCACCGGGGTGCTCAACCGCCGGGGTTTCGCCGAGCGGTTCACCGCCACCCCCGGCGCCGGCCTGCTCGTCGTCGACCTGGACGGATTCAAGCAGCTCAACGACGTGCACGGCCATGCGGCCGGCGACGATCTCCTGCGCTGGGTGGCGGACACCCTGATTGCTTCGGTACGGGCGGACGACCTCGTCGGCCGTCTAGGAGGAGACGAATTCGTGCTCCTGGTCCGCGGCAACGCCGACACCGTCGCGGCCTCGTTGCGGAACGCGCTCGCCGCACGCACCTCCGCCAGCATCGGCGTGGCGGTGGCCGGCACCGACGGGGCCGGCTTCGACAGTCTTTACGCCGTCGCCGACACCCGTCTTTACCAGCGGAAACTCAGTCGGTCGAAGTCTTGTAACGCCGCCTCCGGTCTCTGACCCAGATGACCGCCGGCTTGCCGTCACCGGTGTCCCGCCGCTCCACCTCGAACAGCCCGATCGCGCCGACCAGGCCACCCAGCTTCGGGTACCCGTAAGTGCGCGGGTCGAAGTCGGAACGCTGCTTCGTGATGATCTGCCCGACCCCGGCGAGCGGCGCCCAGCCGTCGTCACCGGACGCGGCCTCCACGGCGGCCCGGATCAAATTCATCAGGCTGGAGTCGCCGCGCAGCTGGGACACGCTCGGGGCGGGCGCCGCGGCCGGCTCGCCGATCACCGGTGCGGCCTCGGCCGGCTCCACCAGGTTCTCGGTGTAGATGAACTTGTCACAGGCCGCCACGAACGGTTTCGGGGTCTTGCGCTCGCCGAACCCGTAGACGGTCAGCCCGGACTCCCGGATCCGCGACGCGAGCCGGGTGAAGTCGCTGTCGCTGGAGACGATGCAGAACCCGTCGAACCGGCCACTGTAGAGCAGGTCCATCGCGTCGATGATCATCGCGGAGTCGGTGGCGTTCTTACCCACCGTGTAGGAGAACTGCTGAATCGGCTGGATCGACTGCGCCAGCAACTGATCCTTCCAGCTGCGCAGGCTCGTGCCGGTCCAGTCGCCGTAGGCCCGTTTCACGTGCGCGGTGCCGTATTTCGCGACTTCGGCGAGCAGACCGTCGACGATGGCCGCCTGGGCGTTGTCCGCGTCGATCAGAACGGCCAGTTTCGCCGAGTTGTCGTTGGCCACGGCACGTCCTTCGCCTCAGATGGTCGGGGCTCCATTATCGGCGCTCGCCCGCTCTCTTCGATCTCGGGGCTGTTCCTGATCCTGGGGGTGCCGCAATCCCGGGTGACCGGCCGGCAGGTTGCGCTGAATCACCCACCAGCTCCCGGCGAGACACGCCGCGACCAGCGGCCAGCTCAGCGCCACCCGGGCGATGCCGAGCTCGGCCGCCCGGCCGGACTGGTAGAGCGGCAGGAACACGGCGAGCCGGAGCACGTACTGGCAGACCCAGACCCAACTGCCCCGCGAGTACGCCCGGAGCAGCGCCGGATCACGCCGCCACCGGGTCCGCTGCTTGAGCACACCGCCGACGACCAGGCCCAGCAGCGGCCAGCGGATCACGATGCTGACGATCCAGCCGAGGGCGCTCGCCGCGTTGCTGAACAGCTGGATCAGGAAGAAGTCCTCGGCGCGGCCGGTGTAGAGCGCGATCAGTGCCGCCACGCAGACGCCGAGCAGGCCGATCACGACGGCGCGGGGCTTGTCGCCTCGTTTCAGGCGCCACGCGGACAGGGCGAGGGCGAAGAGGATCGCTGCCCCGGTGCCCGCCCAGATCGACCCGTGCTCGCCGAGGGTCTGGCCGCCGATCAGATAGCCGGCCACGAACCCGATCGGTGGCAGCGAGGCGTCGACTGCCGCCCGACGCCCGTTGAGCAACTCCGCCAGCGATTCCGGCTGCGCCATCTCCACCCTGTTCTTTCGAGTTAGGTGAGCCTAACCCACTGAGGCGGGAGCGTGCAGACCGGCGTGCCCCGTCAGTCTGATGGCAGGGCGGGACACGCGGCCGGGGCGGCCGGGCTGCGGCCGGGCTGCGGCCGGGCTGCGGCCGGGCTGCGGCCGGGCTGCGGCCGGGCTGCGGCCGGGCTGCGGCCGGGGGCGGCCGGGCTGCGG